>JBAXPR010000013.1:0-50035 GCA_037132135.1 Rhodospirillaceae bacterium | reverse complement strand
AAAAATCATTGCCCGACCGATTGGAAGACTCTATCCGAAACACTGCCAGATTATTAAAAAAATTTAATAATGTTAATGAATGAGTTTTGCTGTGATTTTATCTTTTATGCCGGAGTTTATTCTTTTGTTGTTTTTTTGCAACAAAAATTTCTTTCAATGTTAGTTAATCATATTAAATTCATACTTAATTCAATTTTATCCAATAATTAATATATTTAATTAATGAACAATACAATGCAATAGTTATATATAATTGATACTTCATATTATTAACCACGGATATTTAAGCATTTCAATACCATCCCTTAGTTTCTCTGTAATCATATCTGTTCCATACCCGTCTCTGGTATGCCTTCTGCGTGACTGGACTCGCTCAAAGACTCGCCTTTCCTCAGACGACCATCCCAGTAAAGCGTCTAATATTGACAAATCCAAGTGCTTGTCAAGACGCTCCTTCACAGTGTGCCTAAAACTGTGAAAGTCCTTACATGTTTTAGGCTTTTCCTCAAATAGCCCAGTTGTTGCTCGGCTAAATCGCTTCCCAAATGCGTCTCCCCATCCACTCTTCGTTCTGACCAGATTTTTCCAAATTCTGCCATTATTATTATTTTTATTTATTGCAACATATTCTAATAATCCCAATCTTATTAGATCAGTGTGTATCGGAACAAACCTAAATGAATGCCTATTTTTTAACGACTGACCATCACCTTCACTTGATATTCTGAATACCCAAATTCCATCCATCAACACAATATCACTTGGCATTAACTGACATATTTCGCCCCTCCTTGCCCCTGTGAAAATTGCAATTAATGGGATCCAAAACATCTCATGGTCATTTCTATCTGCTGATGTTTTCATTATAATTTTCTTCAATTCACAGTCCGTAAATTGCACGCGAGTTTTTTTCCTCTCCATGTTTGACCATGGCTTAAAGTTTGCCGTCATATCACTCTTTATGTACCAGTTGTCAAGAAGCGTCTTGAATATCTTCTTTATTGCTGTTCTGTGTTTATTTTTTGTGCCATTTGATATTAACTCTTGAACATTTTCATTTCCAAATGCTCTTGAAATTGACGCAGCCTCTATTAATTTTCCTACATCACCATTTTTTGGAAAGTGCACATACATGTTGTCAATGATATTCCTAATCCATAATGAGTCTTCCGGCATTAGCGTATGAACTTCCCTATCCTTTCCATACAGCCTAACAATTAGGTTGAACGATGTATTATACCCATCTCTCGTCTTCTCTGGAAGCTCACTCCACCACGTTTGTTTTTTTGTTAGTTCTATCGCATTGTGCAATGAAATTGCCCCACCTCTGTATATGTTATGGGTGCTATTTGTTATTGCTGGCATTGAAAACGATGACGTCTCAATATTGCTTGTAGGCGGAGGTGAGTACTTAATGAAGTCAGGAACGTCCGCAATTCCTATCTCAATAATTCGATTCATTCTTCTTAGAAGCTCTGAATCATATTCATCGCGAATTATCGATTTGATCGCATCAACATCAATACCAAGAATCCCAGGATTATCATCTACATACATTTTTAGTGCATTATTTGCGTATAATGGGGCACACTCATATTCTTCGTGCAGGCTATTCATAGTTATTGCGGCTTCCCACTTGAAAGACTGATCGTCACCCATATCTCCATGCTCATATTCTCTATATTTACGAATCGCCAGCAGTGCCTGCTCTCGGCACTGCTCGGTGGTCAACGTCGTTTCTCCTTTTACTACGCGTCTCTTATGTTCAAACTCCCGATACCACTCACCGACTTGTATTTTATCTAAAACCTTTGCTGCTTTCTCGTCAGATGTATGGAGGCTTTTTTCCAGGTGCTTTCTTTTGTAGACTGCCACAAGATCCTTTGGCACCCTCATCCTTGATAGAAATGTGCTCGAGTCGCTTCTCTTTTTTAGAGCCATTCTCAACACCTGTGGGACGGTCGTGTGGGACGATATGGTCGCACTAACATACTAATATGGCTAACATATTGACAATGAAGAAATGATGATGACGAAAAAATCCGTCCACATAGTCGGCGCCGGTCTGGCCGGGCTGTCTGCCGCCGTCGCCCTGCTCGGCTGCGGCCGGCACATCTTTCTTTATGAGTCGGCGCCGCAGGCCGGCGGGCGCTGCCGCTCCTTTTACGACCACAGCCTCGGACGCCACCTCGACAACGGCAACCATCTGATGATGAGCGCCAACCGGGCGGCGCTGGGCTATCTCGACCGCATCGGCGCCCGCGACACCGTGATCGAGGCCGCCGAGGCCGCCTATCCCTTCGTCGACCTCGACTCCGCCGAGCACTGGGTGCTGCGGCCCAATCGCGGGCCGCTGCCCTGGTGGGTGCTGGTGCCGTCACGCCGGGTGCCGGGCTCCCGCCTCGCCGACTACGGCTCGGCTCTGCGGTTGCTGCGGGCGCCGCCCGATGCCACTGTCGCCGATTGTGTGCCTCCCGCGCACCCGCTTTATCGCCGCTTCTGGGAGCCGCTGACCCTGGCGGCACTGAATTGCGGCCCCCGGGAGGCGGCGGCGGCACCGCTCCGGGCGGTGCTGCTCGAAACCTTCGCCCGGGGCGCCGATTTCTGCCGGCCGCTGGTCGCCCGCGACGGCCTCGGCAACAGTCTGGTCACCCCGGCGCTCGACCTGCTGGCGCAAAAGGGCATCCGGCCGTTCTTCGGCCAGCGGCTGCGGGAGTTGCGCCTCGGGGGCCAGCGGGTCACCGGCCTCAATTTCGGCACCCATATCGAGACCGTGGCCGCGGACGACGCCGTAGTGCTGGCGCTGCCGCCCGCGGTGGCCGCCGGCCTGCTGCCCGACCTGACCCTGCCCGAGGACGGCCACGTCATCGTCAACGGCCATTTCCGCCTCGACCGGCCGCCGCCGCCCCTGCCACTCGGCCTGCCCTTCCTCGGCGTGATCGGCGGCGACGCCCATTGGATTTTCCTGCGGGACGATGTGATTTCGGTAACCGTGAGCGGCGCCGGTATCCTGGCCGAACGGCCCGCGGAGGACATCGCCGAACGATTGTGGCACGACGTCACCCGCGCCCTGGACCTGGAGGGCGTCTCGCTGCCGCCCCACCGCATCATCAAGGAAAAGCGCGCGACCTTCATCCAGACTCCGGCCAACCAGCGCCGCCGGCCGCCGGCCGTCACCCGCTGGAGCAATCTGCTGCTGGCCGGCGACTGGACCGCCACCGGGCTGCCCTGCACCATCGAAGGCGCGATCCGCTCGGGCAACGCCGCCGCCGCGGCCGCCCTCGGTGAAAATGCCCGGGCGGCGTGAAACCCGGTTGCCCAACCACCAGATGCGTCCTACTCTCTTGTGTGGTTTCCGACATCCATCACGGGGGAGGATACGATCATGGCCAAGGGTGAACAGAAGGGTAATCGAGAGAAGAAGAAGCCGAAGGCGGTCAAGCCGAAGACCATCGCCGCCGCCCCCTCGACCAAGGGCGCGGCCCCGGCCAAGTCGAAATAAGTCCGTTGAGACCCCGCCGGTCCGGCCGCCGGCCCCGGCGGGGTCTGTCCCGTTCCGGCGCTGCCACCCTGCCAGATCGAGTTACACCGCCTATCCGTCCCGGGCCGGCTGTTCGGGGCCGGGGTCAGACGACAGCGGTGGTGTTGGCGTCAGCGCCGGTCTTGAAAAAAGGCATCCGAGCCATGAGAGGCATCATCAGCGTCGGTCTGATCGCTCTCAGCCTGCTGGCCGCGGCGGCCGGTCCCGCCGTTGCCGAGCCGACCGCGGACAAACTCCGCGAAGCGGCCAGAGTTTACCTTCAAGGCGACTACGCCACCGCATTCTCGCTCTGGCGGCCGCTGGCCGACCAGGGCGACGGCATGGCCCAAACCAACCTCGGTATCCTTTATGCCCGGGGTCAGGGGGTGTCACAGGACTTCGTCCGCGCCTATATGTGGCTTAGCCTCGCCGCGAGCTACGGCAACAGCGAGGGCGCCCGGTACCGGGACATCGTCGTCGGCCACATGACCCCCGACCAGATTGCCGATGCGCAGCGGCTGTCGCGGGAATGGCACCCCCGGTAACGCCAGGCGACCCCTCCCACAAGGGGCGAGGCTTAATCAGGCCAGGCGGGCCGGAGGCTAAGGACGCACGGGGTGAATCGACCGACCACCTATTTTCACCGCACCTACGACGAAACGATGGCCCTGCTCATCGAAGCCAGAAACTATGCCGCCTATCGCGAACCGACCGACCAGCGGACTCTCAGCCCCAACGTCCGTCTTCAGGTCAGTTACGAGTCCCTCCGCGTCACCAGCCGGTTGGTCCAGGTCATGGCCTGGCTGCTGGCGCAAAAGGCCGTCCATGCCGGCGAACTGACGCAGGAGGAGGGGGCGAGCGAGGAATACGCGCTCTCGGGCGGCACCATTTGCAGCGATTCCGCGGGCACGGCGACCGAAGCCCTGCCGGCAGGGCTGGTCAGCCTGCTCGACCGCAGCCACCGGCTCTATCTCCGGGTCCAGCGCCTCGATGAACAGGTGCGGCGCTCCCGCGTCGACCGCATCGCGGTCTGAGCGGCGATCCGGACGCGGCGCTGAAAGCAGGCACAGAGAAAGGCGCGGCCACGAAACCCGCGGCCGCGCCCCTCAGACAGCCCTGCAACCGCTCAGCGCTTCAGGCCGAAACTGGCGAAGCGCTTGTTGAACTTCGCGATCTGGCCGCCGGTATCGAGCAGCTTCTGCACACCGGTCCAGGCCGGATGCGACTTGGGATCGATGTCCAGGCGCAACGTATCGCCGGCCTTGCCCCAGGTGGTGCGCGTCTTGAATGACGAGCCATCGGTCATCACGACGTTGATCTCGTGATAATCGGGGTGAATGTCAGGCTTCATGTCAAAAATCCCCAGAAAACGGTTGCGCGTTATACCCAACGGCACGGGCGGACGCAACAGCTTCCGTGTCGGACGTTACTCACTAGCCCACCGGCCGGCGGTTGAGAATCTTCGGGGCGGTGGGCGGACCCACCGGTTTGGCCAGCGACGGCTTGGCCGGGGCCGGCACCGAAGACGGCTTCGTCTGTGCCGCCGCCGGCTTCTGCGGCGTTGCCGCCGCCTTGAGATTGACCGCCGGAGCGGAGCGGGCCGGCTGCTGAGCCTCGTCGCCGAACAGCCAGCGCTTGGCACTCTGCAGGCTGCTGTCGAGCACCGCGGCCACCGGCGAGGCGGCGGCGGCCTGACGGGCGGCCGCGGCGGTGGCCAGCAGGCGCTCGCTGTCGGCCTTGTGATGGTCGAGCAGGCGCTGGCGCTCGGCGGCGTGATGCTCGATCAGGCGCGAAACCTCGGCCCGCGAGGCGTCGAGCTGGGCGCGCAGGTCGCCGACCCGGTTGCGCAACTCGTCGACGGTGGCGTCGGCGGCGGCGAGGTGGCCGGCGGCCTGTTCCTGTTCGCGGGTCGCCGCGGCCCGCTCCTGGAGTCGGTCCTGTTCGACGCGTAGCAGATCCGCGCGCAACTGTTCGATCAGGCGGTCCTTGTCGCCGAATTGGCGATCCTTGTCGGCGAGCAGCCGATCCTTCTCGGCCAGCGCGGCGAGCAGGCCATCCACCGCCGGCTGGGCCACGGACTCGACCACCGGAGCCGGCGCAGGCGCAACGGCGGCCGGAGCGGGCGCCGCAGCCGGAGGAGCGGGCGCGGCCTCAACGACCGGCGCCGGGGCGGGGGGCGGGGCGGGCGCCGCCACCGGCGTCACCACCGGGGCCGCCGGAATCGCCGGCTGGTCTTCGTGGCCGTGGCGGCCATGAACCATCGCCGGAACCGCCTCGCCCTTGGTCGCGAGGCGCGACTTGCGCACCACCGACTCCGGACCGAGAGAAGGTCGCTTGCTCATCGCCTGGCCTCCCCCTTGCTCAGTTTCTTGTGGATCACCGCCCAAAGCTCGGCGATTTCCAGCGCGGCCTTGCCCTTGGGATCGATTTCACCGGCGGTGCGACCGTCGATCATCGCGGTCGGGAAATCGACGCGATCGAAGATGGTGGCCGCGACTCGGCCGTGCTGGGCGAGCGCGGTCAGGGTCTGCTGGACCAGCCGGGCCTTGGGTTTGGCCGAATTGATCACGAAAAAGAACGGCTTGTTGCCGGCGTGCTCGATCAGGTCCAGCGTGGCGCCGACCGAAGCGAGATCGATCGGCGAGGGCCGGGTCGGCACCACCACCATATCGGCGAGATCCAGCACCGAGGAGATGGTGGCGGTGATCGCCGGCGGGGTGTCGATCACCACCAGCTTGAAGCCGTCGGCCTCCAGATCAGCCAGGGTCGCGCCCAGTTCGGCGATGGTGGTGCTGGCCATGGCGGGATGCTCAGCCTTGCGCAGATTCCAGGCCGCGGCGAGCGAGCCCTGAGGATCCACGTCGACCATCACCACCGGACCCGCACCCGCCTCATGAGCGGCAACCGCGAGATGGAGGGCAAGCGTCGTCTTGCCGACTCCGCCCTTTTGAGATGCCAGCACCAGTTTCTGCATGGTGTGTCTTCGCCTTTTGGGTGGCCCTAAGTAAGGTAGCCTGACTGCCCGCCGGCCGCAATCGGAACCTTGGCGGCCAGCCTCAAATACAGGCAGATCAGGCGGATTTCACCGCCGAGTCGGCGGCGGCGAGCACCTCGGCCAGCGGCAGGCGCGCGAGTTCGCCCGGCTCGAGCTTGTGAAGGCCGCCGCCATAGACCCGGCCGGCGGCGATCAACCCGGCGGCACCGATGCCGTTGAGGCCACGCCACAGCCGTTCGATCAGGCCCGGCTGGGCGCCCGGCTTGGGATAGAGCAGCAGATAGACGTTGGGCGCGGTCGCCCGAGAGCGGTTGAGCAGAAAGCGGAACGGCGCCGCGCCCCGGCCCATGTAGGTGCAGAGCAGCGGCGGCGGCGGCCGCAGATCCTGGGCGTACCAGGGCGTGCGGTGACGGCAGAGATAGCGCCCGGAGACCGCCGGAACCCCGCTCTCAAGATAGCGCCAGAGCGCGGGATGGCGCTCGGCCAGTTCGGCCTCGGGCAGCCGGCAGTCGAGCAGATAGCGGGGATTGGCCAGCAGCGGCCGTCCCTCGGCGTCGGCGTCGATCACCGTCACCCCGGCTCCAAGACCGCGCGGTCCGGGCAGAATCGGCCGGAAGCACTCCGGCGGCAGGCCGCGCCGGGCGATCTCGGCGGCGCCAAGAATGAAGAATCGGTTGTCGCCGGTGGCGACTCCGCGCTTGATGGTCAGGAGATCGCCAAGGATGCCGCCGTCGCCCGGCACCGTCTCGGCGGCGAGCGGAAACGCCGTCCATTTCGGCGCGGCGCGGAGTCGCGCCACCGGCACGGTTTCCAGCCGGCGCGGCGCCGCGATGCTGCCGCCGTAGCTGAAGAGGGCGCCATGGCCGGGCGGCGGCGGCCGGTGGCGCCACCACAGCACCGCCGAGGTCACCAGGGCGTCGCCGAACTGGACCTCGCCGGGGTCAAAGCGGTGCAGGCGCAGCAGGGTCACCCGCTCCGAAAGATAGCGCCGGAGCCCGGCACCGTAATTGACATCCATGAACTCGGCCGGCACCAGCCAGGCCGCGAGCGCGTCCCCGGCGGCCCAGGAATCGGCAAGCAGCATGAAATGGGCATAAAGCCCGGCCAGCCCCGAGAGCCGGATTCCGGTCGCCCGCTCCCCCATCGCCTGAAGCCGGCGCTTTTCGGCCGGCTCCAGGTGATGGTGACGGACATAGGGCGGATTGCAGACGATCAGGGTCGCCGGCCCGGGGCACGGCGCCGCGGCGCGGGTGAAGTCGCCGAGGGTGAGATCGAGGCCGCACGGCCGCCACAGCGCCGCCGCCGGATCGCCATAGTGGCGGTCGATCTCGAACGCCGCGAGTCCGGCCAGCCGCGCCGCCGGCACCAGACCCAGCAACGCCGAGAGGAAGGAGCCGGTGCCGAAGGCGGGATCGAGAAAGTGCAGCGGCTGGCCGGGCGCCAGCCAGGCCAGCGCCGCGCCCACCAGTTCCCGCGCCAAGGCCGGCGGCGTCGCGAACTGGCCCAGCCGGTTGCGTTCCGGCGCCGGCCGGGCGGCATCGAGGACGGTCTGAAGGGCGAGACGGCGGGCTTCGGGCGGATCGGCGGACATGGCCGCCGCTTTACAGCGCGAAGTCGCTGCAGATCAAGGCCGGCTCGTGGTCGGCCCCGAAAACGAAGGCCCGGTGGGCGGGAAACCACACCGCCACCGTCGTCCCCTGCCGGGGCGCGCTGGTGATCTCGATCGAACCGCCATGCTTTTCCACCAGCAGCTTGGTCAGGGCCAGCCCGAGTCCGGCGCCGTCGTGGCAGCGGGTCAGCGAGCCGTCGATCTGAGAAAAGCGGTCGAGCGCGCGCGGGATGTCCTCGGGGGCCATGCCGACGCCCGTGTCCTCGATCACGAGACCGAAGCGCCCGGCCTCGCCCATCATCGCCGTCACTCCGACCGCGCCGCCCGCCGGGGTGAATTTGAGGGCGTTCGACAGGAGGTTGCGCAGAATCTGTTTCAACATCCGCCGGTCGGCGACCAGACCGTACTGCTGATCGAGGTTCGAGGCCAGCAGGGTGATGCCGCCGGCTTCGGCCACCGCTTCGAGCTGCTGCATGCGCTCGCGCACCAGCGGCCCGACCTCGAGAGGCTCCTCTTCGAGCGCGGTCTGGCCGGCATCGATCTTGGTCAGGTCGAGGATGTCGGCGATCAGGGTCTGGAGGTGGCGGCCCGAGCGCAGAATGATGCGGCCGAATTCGCGCACCTTGTCTTTGTCCTCGCTCCCGCCGCAGCAGATGTCCTCGGCGATCAGCTCGGAAAAGCCGATCACGGCGTTGAGCGGGGTGTTGAGTTCGTGGGACATGTTGGCCAGGAACTCGGTCTTGGTGCGGTTGGCGATCACCGCCTGCTGCACGGCGGCGCGCAGTTCGGCCTCGGCCTGCTTGCGCTCGGTGATGTCGTGAATGATGCCGATGGTGCGCACCGGCCGGCCTTCGGAATCGCGCACCAGCTCGGCCTGAAGGTTGACAAAGCGGATGCTGCCGTCGGGGCGCAGGACCCGGTGATCGAGGTTGATCGGCTCGTCGCCGCTGATCAGCCTCAGTTCCTGGTCGTTGAGCGCCTGCCGGTCTTCGGGATGGACGAACTGGAGATAAGAGATGGCACCGGCGGCAAAATCGCCGGGCGGACGGGCGAAGATGCGATAGACTTCCTCGGACCACCAGACGGTGCCGACGCGCAGATCCTCCTCCCAGTTTCCGAGATGGGCGATGGCCTGGGCCTTGGCCAGCCGGCGCTCGCTTTCGCGCAAGGAATCCTCGATCTGGCGGCGCTGGGTGACGCTCTGGTGCACCACCACCACCCGCATCGGCCCGCCGCCGGCAAAACGGGTCACCCGGCCGACAAACCACTCGCGGCCCTCGGCACTCCGGGTCGGGTATTCCTGAACATGCTCGGACCTCTCGCCCGCCATCACCGCGCGGATGCCGGAAGCAAAGCTGCGGGCCGCAAATATCTCCCCGCCGAGTGCCGTTTCGCAGATCGCCAGATAATTGGCGCCGATCCCGACCGCCGGCCCGGGCAGCCCGACCGTCCCCGCCGCCGCCCGCCAGGCCCGGTTAGCCACGATGATGGTGCCGTTCTCATCGAGCACGCACAGCAGGGCGGTCAGGGCGTCGATGGTGGCGGCGGACAGCCGGCCGCTCTCGCGGCTGGCTTGCTCGGCCCGTTCGCGCCGGCGCAGCTGCTTGCCGAGCAACCGGATCATCAGCGCCATCAGGCCGACGAAGGCCGCCGCCGCCGCCGCATAGAGCGCCGCGGTCTGACGCCAGACCGTCAGCACCTCGTCTTCGTCGAGCGCGACCCGGATCACCAGCGGTCCGGGCTCGACCAGTTCGAAGGCCCCGATCCGGATGCGGCCATCGCTGATGTAAAGGCCACGGTCGGTGCCGGCGCGCCTGCCGCTGTCGCGCATCGCCTTGAACACCGGCGCGTTGGCCAGCGAGAGGCCGACCTGCTGCTGATCGAAGGGGCTGCGTACCAGCATGCGGCCATCGTAGAGCATCAGCGAAACGATGCCGAAGCGGCCGATGTCGATGGCATCATAGAGCTTTTGCAGATAGTAGGGATCGAGGCCGCCCATCACCACCCCGGCGAAATGGCCGTCGGGGCCGTTGATCCGGCGCGACAGGGTGAGCGACCAAGTGCCGGTCGCACGGTTGATTAGCGGCGGCCCGATGAAGAGATCGGCCTCGGCCCGGTCGCGATGGACGGTGAAATACTCGCGGTCGGCGGCGGTGAAGGGCTTGGCGAGCTGCGCCCGCGAGGTGACCACGATCTCGCCCTGGGCGTTGAAGACATAGAGCGCCGACATGAACGGCACATGCCGGGTCATCTCTTCCAGCATCTTCGGCAGCGCGGCGTCGCGGGCGAGTTCGGCCATCGGGCGGTCACGCACGGCATCGAGCACGCGCTGAAGCGACTGGTCGATGGTGCTGACCGCCGCCTCGGTCTGGGCGGCCAGCACCCGGGTCAGGTTGCGCGCGGTCTGGCCGGCGGTGCGGAGGGTGGCGAGATAGTCGAGCGTGAGGTCGAACGCGGTGACCAGCACCAGCACCGCGGTCAGAAAGAAGCCGGCCAGCGTCACCATTCGCCCGAGGCCAAGTCGCTCGCCGATGGCCGCGCCGCCGTTTGTTGCCCCCTGCCCCGTCCGCGCCGCCATCGGTGCCGTCCCACTGGTTTGGACTCTCAGGAAACGACCTATTCCACGAGCGCCATCCGACCAGCCTAACCGCTCCCGAAATCCATCAAATTATTAAAAAGCCTTAACCCTAACGGCGAAGGCGGCCCCGAGGGCCGCCTTGCCAATGCTTCCGGACCGAAAAAAGCCGGATCAGAGCGGAATGTTGTCGTGCTTCTTCGGCGGATTCTTGACCTGCTTGTTCGAGAGCATGGCCAGCGCCCGGCAGACCCGCTTGCGGGTACTGGAGGGATAGATCACGTCGTCGATGAAGCCGCGCGAGCCGGCCACGAAGGGATTGGCGAATTTCTGGCGGTATTCCTCGGTGCGGGCATCGAGTTTCTCCCGGTCGCCGACATCCTGGCGGAAGATGATCTCGACCGCGCCCTTGGGACCCATCACCGCGATTTCCGCCGAGGGCCAGGCAAAGTTGACGTCGCCGCGAAGATGCTTCGAAGACATCACGTCGTAGGCGCCGCCATAGGCCTTGCGGGTGATCACCGTCACCTTCGGCACGGTGGCCTCGGCATAGGCAAACAGCAGCTTGGCGCCGTGCTTGATGATGCCATTGTATTCCTGGTCGGTGCCGGGCAGGAAGCCGGGCACGTCGACGAAGGTCACCAGCGGGATGTTGAAGCAATCACAGTAACGGACAAAGCGCGCCGCCTTGATTGAGCTGTCGATGTCAAGACAGCCGGCCAGCACCATCGGCTGGTTGGCGATGATGCCCACGGTCGAGCCGTTCATGCGCCCGAAGCCGGTGATGATGTTGCCGGCGTGGTTGGGCTTCAACTCGAAGAAATCGCCCTCGTCGACGACCTTGGCGATCAGCTCCTTCATGTCGTAGGGCTTGTTCGCGTTGGTCGGCACCAGGGTGTCGAGGGAATAGTCGTAGCGGTTGACCGGGTCGGTGCAGGGACGCACCGGCGGCTTCTCGCTGGCGTTCAGCGGCAGGAAGTCGAAGAAGCGGCGGACCTGGAGCAGCGACTCGACATCATTGTCGAAGGCCAGATCGGCGACGCCCGACTTGGTGGAATGGGTCAGCGCCCCGCCCAGTTCCTCGGCGGTGACGATCTCGTGGGTCACCGTTTTCAGCACGTCCGGCCCAGTGACGAACATATAGGAGCTGTCCTGGACCATGAAGATGAAGTCGGTCATGGCCGGAGAGTAAACGGCGCCGCCGGCGCACGGCCCCATGATCAGCGAGATCTGGGGCACACAGCCCGAAGCCAGCACGTTGCGCAAAAAGACGTCGGCATAGCCGCCGAGGGAAGCGACGCCCTCCTGGATGCGGGCACCGCCCGAATCGTTGAGGCCGATCACCGGCGCCCCGACCTTGATCGCCTGATCCATGATCTTGCAGATTTTCTCGGCGTGAGCCTCCGAGAGCGAGCCGCCGAACACCGTGAAGTCCTGGCTGAACACGAACACCGGCCGGCCGTTGATGGTGCCGTGGCCGGTGACGACGCCGTCGCCGGGTATCTTCTGCCCGGCCATGCCGAAGTCGGTGCAGCGGTGCTCGACGAACATATCCCATTCTTCGAACGAGCCTTCGTCGAGCAGCAGCTCGATGCGTTCGCGGGCAATCAGCTTGCCCTTCTGGTGCTGCGAGTCGATCCTGCGCTGACCGCCGCCCAGTCGCGCGCCCGCCCGCATCGATTCCAGTTTCGCCAAAATCTCCTGCATCGCCGCTCCTCGAGATAACGTAAAACTCACGGGGGATTTTATACGCGGTGGACATAGCACCAACCGCAGTGCAACACCAGAGCCGGCCGCAGACTGGAGACCCCCGCCATGGACATGATTTTCGTCTACATCACTGCCGGTTCGCCCGCAGACGCCCGCACCATCGGCCGCCTGCTGGTCGAGGAGCGGCTGGCCGCCTGCGTCAACATTCTCGACGGCATGACCTCGATCTACCGCTGGCAGGGCGCGATTGAGGAGGGCCGGGAAAGCGTGATCATCGCCAAGACCCGCGCCACATTGTTCGATGCCCTCGCCGCGCGGGTCAAGACCATCCATTCCTATACCACACCGTGCATCGTCGAACTGCCGCTCGGACGGATCGACCGCGGCTATCTCGACTGGCTGAACGCCGAAACCGGGCCGGCATAACCGGCATGCGCCGGCCCCGGTCCGCTTGCCCCTGGCGAAATGCGACCAACCGTCGCATGCTGAGATCGTGCCCGCAGCCGCGCCAGAGGTAAGCCGCCGTGACCGATCTTTCTGCCCGTCTCTCGATCGGCTTTTCCTATCTCGGTCACACCGTGATGCATGTGCTGACCGCGCTCTATCTCACCGTGGTGCTGGCGCTGGTGCCGGCCTGGCATCTTGGCTATGACGAGCTGATCCGGGTCTGGACCCTTGGCTCGCTGATGATCGGGCTCGGGGCGCCGCTGGCCGGCTGGCTCGGCGACCGCTGGTCCGATACCCGGATGATGGTGGTGTTTTTCTGGCTGACCGGCGGCGGCTCGATCGCGGCCGGGTTGGCCGATGAGCCGTTCTCCTTGATGCTGGCGCTGGCGGCGCTTGGCCTTGGCGGCTCGATCTACCATCCGGTCGGCATGTCGTGGCTGATCAAGAACAGCGCCAGCCGCGGCACCGCACTGGGAATCCAGGGCCTCTTTGGCAGCGCCGGCGTCGCCTCGGCGGCGCTGGTCGCCGGCACCCTCACAGATCTGATCTCCTGGCGCGCCGCCTTCATCATTCCCGGCGCCCTCTCGGTCGCGGCCGGGATCGCGCTCGCCGCCTGCCACACCTTCGGGCTGGTCACCGACCGCAAGGCCGACCTCACGCCGCTGCCGCGGACCAGCCGGAGCGACGCCGTGCGCGCCTTCATCGTGCTGTCGCTGACCATGACCGCCGGCGGCCTGATGTGGAACGCGGTGATGGTGGCGATGCCGAAATGGTTCCACGACGGCCTCGGCGACCTGATGGGCGGCAGCACCTTCGGCGTCGGCGGCCTCGTCACCGTGATCTATCTCGCCGGCGCCCTGCCCCAGCTCTGGGGTGGCCGACTCGCCGACCGCTTTCAGGGCCGCAGTCTCTATTCCTTCTGCCTGCTGCTCCAGGTGCCGATGGCGCTGCTGGCCTCAGCCGCGCTCGGCGCGCCGATGCTGGTGCTGGCCCTGGTGATGGTCAGTTGCCAGAATCTGCAGATTCCGATCGAGAACCTGCTGCTGGCCCGCTTCACCCCCGGCCGGTACCGCGGGCTGGCCTATGGCGCCAAATTCATCCTCACCTTCGGTGTCGGGCCGCTGGCGGTGCAGCTGGCGGCGGCCTCCTACCGCTGGACCGGCACTTTTCAGGGCCTGTTCCTCGTGGTGGCAGCGCTGGCCGCCATCGCCTTCCTCGCCTCGCTGATGCTGCCCGCCGAACGGGACGAAGAGGCCGGACTTACCGCCCCCGCCGCCGATTGACGCCGCGGCGCCGGTCCAGCCCCCGAGTTTCATTGACTTACCAGCCCCGAGTCACTATAGAACCGGGCCTTACCCTTTCAGCTTCAGATATTCGGACGGAGTCTGGTTGTGAAACGTACTTTTCAACCGAGTAAGATCGTGCGCGCCCGGCGTCACGGGTTTCGCGCCCGCATGGCCACCGTGGGCGGCCGTCGGGTTCTCTCCAATCGCCGGGCCAAAGGCCGCAAGCGGCTGTCGGCCTGACGGCCGGCTCCAGCCTCGGGGCCGCTCATGACGGACAATCCCTCCGCCGCCCCTCACAGCGATGTGACGCGGTTCGGGATCGGGCGGCTGAAGCGCCGTCCGGAGTTCCTGGCCGTGGCCGGGGTCCGCCGCAAATGGGTGGCTCCCGGACTGATCCTTCAGGCCCGCCGGCACGACGACCGGCAACGGCCGCCGACCCCCGGGCCGGCAGTACGGTTCGGCCTGACCGCGAGCAAGAAGGTTGGCAACGCCGTCGCCCGCAACCGGGCCCGGCGCCGTCTGCGGGCAGCCGCGATGGAACTCCTGGCCGCCCATGGCGCGCCCGGCTTCGATCTCGTGCTGATCGCCCGCAGCGAAACCCTGGTCCGGGGCTGGCCCGAGCTGAAGGCCGACCTCACCGCCGGCATGAAGCGCCTCGGCGCTTGGCGCGACGGGACGGAGCCGTCGTGAGCGTGGCGACTCATCTGCTGCGCGGGCTGGTGCTGGCCTATCGCTGGCTGATCTCGCCGGTGCTGGGGCCGCGCTGCCGGTTTCTGCCCACCTGTTCCGACTACGCGCTGGCCGCGCTCGGCCGCCACGGCGCCCTGGCCGGCGGCTGGCTCACCCTTAAGCGTTTGAGCCGCTGTCATCCCTGGGGCGGTTCCGGTTATGATCCGGTGCCGCCGCTGGCCGCCCCGCCCCGCCCCATTTTCGCCCCATCCGGGGTGCACACCGTCCCCACTGTGCCAGGCACTCCCGAGGAGCCATGAACGAACAGAAGAATCTCGTGGTCGCCGTCGCCCTGTCGATCGCGATCCTGCTCGGCTTCCAGTTGATCTACGAGGTGCCGCGCCAGCACAAAGCCGAAGAGGCCCGGGCGCTCCTGGCCCAGGCCGAGCCCGACAAGGGCACCCTGCCCCAGGTTTCGGCCCCCGGCACCACCGCAGCACCGGTGGCGACAGCCGCCGCGCCCAAGATTCGCGACCGCGGCGAGATGGTCGCCGAACAGGCCGCCGCCGCCCAGCGCCTGAAAATCACGACGCCCAGAATCAATGGCACGATCAACCGCACCGGCGGCCGGATCGACGACATCTCTCTGGTCGACTATCACGAAACCCCCGATCCCAAGAGCGGCGAGATCGTGGTTCTGGCCCCGGCCGGGACCGAAAATCCCTATTATGCCGAGTTCGGCTGGGTTCCGGCCGAAACCGGGATAGCGGTGCCCGACGTCAATACCGTCTGGGCCGCCTCGGGCGACCGCCTGACCCCCGACCAGCCGGTGACGCTGAGCTGGGACAACGGCCACGGCCTCGTCTTCGAGCGCACCATCGCGGTCGATCTCAACTTTATGTTCCGGATCAATGACCGGGTGCGCAACACCGGCAGCCAGCCGGTGACGCTGTTGCCCTATGGCCTGATCTCGCGCCAGGGCACGCCCAAGACCGCCGGCTATTACATCCTGCACGAAGGCCCGATCGGCATCCTCGACGGCACCCTGACCGAAGTCAAATACAAAGACCTCTCGGAAAAGAAGACGATCGAGAAGACCACCACCGGCGGCTGGATCGGCATCACCGACAAGTACTGGCTGGTGACCCTGGTCCCCGATCAGCAGAAGCCGGTGACCGCACGCTTTCTCTACACCAAGACCAGGGGCGACGATCGCTATCAGGTGGATATTCTTGGCGAGGGCCAGACGGCCAAGCCGGGAGAAACGATCGAGACCAAGCGGCGGCTGTTCGCCGGCGCCAAGGAAGTCAAGCTGCTCGACGCCTATGCTGAAAAGCTCGATGTCCAGAAGTTCGACCTCGCGGTTGATTTCGGCTGGTTCTACTTCCTGACCAAGCCCTTTTTCTATTGCCTCGACTTCCTGCACAGTCTGCTCGGTAACTTTGGCATCGCGATCCTGGTCTTCACCGTGCTCGTCAAGGCCGTGGTCTTCCCTCTGGCCAACCAGTCCTATCGCTCGATGAGCAAGATGAAGCAGCTCCAGCCGCAGATCACCCAGATCCGCGAGCGCTGCGGCGAGGACAAGGAGCGCATGAACAAGGAGATGATGGAACTCTACAAACGGGAGAAGGCCAATCCGCTCGCCGGATGCCTGCCGATCCTGGTGCAGATTCCGGTCTTCTTCGCGCTCTACAAGGTGCTGTTCGTGACCATCGAGATGCGGCATGCGCCGTTCTTCGGCTGGATTCACGACCTCTCGGCCCCCGACCCGACCTCGATCTTCAACCTCTTCGGCCTCCTGCCCTTTACCCCGCCGACGATGCTGATGATCGGCGTCTGGCCGCTGGTGATGGGCTTTACGATGTGGTTCCAGCAGAAGCTCAACCCGACGCCGCCCGACCCGATGCAGCAGAAGATGTTCGCGGTGCTGCCCTTCCTCTTCACCTACATGCTGGCCTCGTTCCCGGCCGGTCTCGTGATCTACTGGGCCTGGAACAACCTGCTCTCGATCGGGCAGCAGTGGCTGATCATGCGCGGCATGGGCGTCAAGGTGAACTCTTGATCCCTCCCGAAGACGAAAACCCCGTGGCCGCCGCCGGTCAGGGGCCGGGACTGCCGCCGGCCCCGGACCGGCTGGTGCCGGCGGATCTCGATCCCGGCCGCCTGCTGTTCGCATCCGAGTGCCAGTTCGTCTGGGGGGCCGCCAGCCTCGACCAGTTGCCCGAGGCGGCCCAGCCCGAGATTGCCTTCACCGGCCGCTCCAATGTCGGAAAGTCGAGTCTGGTCAACGCCCTGACCGGGCGCACCACCCTGGCCCGGATCTCGAACACCCCCGGCCGCACCCAGCAACTCAATTTCTTCAATCTCGGCGACCGGTTGCTGCTCGTCGACATGCCGGGTTACGGCTATGCCAAGGAATCGAAGTCCAAGATCGAAGCCTGGAGCGATCTGGTGCGGCGCTATCTCAAGGGCCGGGTGCCGCTGCGCCGGGTCTGCCTGTTGATCGACAGCCGCCACGGCCCCAAGCCGCCCGATCTTTCGATGATGACCCTGCTCGATGGCGCCGCGGTGCCGTTTCAGGTCGTGCTGACCAAGGCCGACAAGATGAAGCCGGCGGCGCTGGCGGTGGTGATCCGGGCCACCGAGGAGTCGGTCAAGCGCCACCCCGCCGCCTTCCCCCACCCCCACATCACCAGCGCCGAAGACGGCAGCGGCATTGCCGAACTGAGAGCGAGTCTGGCCGAACTGGCGGCCTAACATCCCCCTTCCCCGGCGCCGCGGATTTCGCTACACAGGCTTCCATGATCCAGCCCAGAAACCCATCGCCGGAGCCCACCTCGCGCGACGAGTGGTTGGCCAAGGCCCGCACCCTCTCCGAAGCCCTGCCCTACATGCGGAAGTTTGCCGGGCGCACCTTCGTGATCAAGTATGGCGGCCACGCCATGGCCAACGAAGAACTCGGGCACATGTTCGCCAAGGACGTCGTGCTGCTGAAGCAGGTCGGGATCAATCCGATCGTGGTTCACGGCGGCGGGCCGCAGATCGGCGCCATGCTGAAGCGCCTCGCGATCAAGAGCGAGTTCATCGACGGCCTCCGGGTCACCGACCGCGAGACGGTGGAAATCGTCGAGATGGTGCTGGCCGGTTCGATCAACAAGCAGATCGTCACCATGATCAACGCCGTCGGCGGCAAGGCGATCGGCCTCTCGGGCAAGGACGCCAACCTGATCCAGGCGCGCAAGCTGCGCCGGACCCAGCGCGACGAAGACAGCAACATCGAGAAGATTCTCGACCTCGGCTTCGTCGGCGAGCCCTGCCACATCGACCCCGACATTCTGGAAACCCTGGAACAGTCCGACATCATCCCGGTGATTGCGCCGATCGGAGTCGGCAAGGGCGGCGAAACCTACAACGTCAATGCCGACACCGCGGCCGGGGCGATCGCCGGCACCCTCAACGCCTGCCGCTTTTTCCTGCTCACCGACGTCGCCGGCGTCCTCGACAAGAACAAGGACCTGATCCCCGAGATGACGGTGGAGCGGGCGCGCGGCCTGATCGCCGACGGCACTGCCTCGGGCGGCATGATTCCCAAGATCGAAACCTGCGTCGCCGCCATCGAACAGGGCGTCGAGGCGGCGGTGATTCTCGACGGACGGGTGCCCCATGCCCTGCTGCTGGAAATCTTCACCGAGGGCGGCGCCGGCACCTTGATCCGCCACGAATAGCCGCCACCTGTGGTTTGTCCCGGCCATCGGAGGCACCGCCACCATGAAGCCCGACCCGCGCAAGACGCTGCTCCAGCAGATCGCCGACTTGCGCAAGAGCATCGACCCCAAGGTGCTCGACCGGGCGCGCCTGGCCACCGAAGGCAAGGAACCCTACGACAAGGAAGCGGCCCGCGCCGCGGTGCGCGGCTTTCTTGAGGCCAAGAGCGCCAGCGACGGCGGCGCCTTCAAGCGCAAGCTGCTCAGCGCCCTCAAGACCTTCGACGCCGCCCCGCCCCCTAGCGAGCCGCCGCGGCGATCTCCGCGACGATAGACTGGGCGGTGGTGGTCCGCTCCCCGGCCGGCTTGTCGCCGGTGAGACCGATCATCAGCGGAATGCGCCCGCCGCGATAGATGCGCACCACGGCGTTGTAGGCGGTGTGCTTCATGCCGTGCTTGTCGCCGATCACCAGCTTTTCCGGCATCTTGTCCCGGCCACAGGTCAGGCTGAGCCCAAGGTCAGAGATCGGCACGCCGTTGAACTCCCGACCGACCAGCTTGCGAAAATACTTGTCGGCCTGGGCGACAAAGACCGGAGTCGCGATCGTGTCGCTGCCGCCCTCGCTGCGTGGACGCTCGAAATCGCCGATCAGCAGTTGTCCGGCCTCGGTCTTCTGGATCAGCCGGGCCAGGGTAATGGTGACATCGCCGACGATGTAATCGTAGCCCCGCGGCGACAGCCCCTCGATCTGATAATAGGCGTAGTGCCGCCCGACCGAAAAGCAGGCCCGGACCTGCGGCACCAGACCATGACGCTCCTGGGCGCGCTCCAGTTCGTTTTCGGCCAACACCATCAGCAGCAGAATCAGCAGCGAAACCTCGGCCACCAGCCCGACCGAGCGGTTCCAGACATAAAAGCCGTCGCCGGTGGTCGACCGGGCAAGATCGACCTTCACCCCCCAGCCGAGCAGCCGGCGATGGGCGACATTGATGCAATATTCCAGCGAATTCAGCTGGCCGATCTGGTGCAGCGGGTCGAGCTTGGAATAGCCGACGATATCGAACAGCATCACGGCGCGGTGGGGCGTCTCGGTGATCGAATAGCGCTTGATGATGCCCTCGACGGTCTGCCAGGGGACATAACCCTCCTGGGGGCCAACCCTGAGCGAGGTGATGATGTCGATCGGCTTCAGTCTTGAGGCCGTGCACAGCTCGACGAACTTCGCCTCGTCAAGATAGCGCGGCCCCTGAAGCAGATCCGGCTGGCCGGCCAGCAATTGAAGCAGTTCGCGCACCGGAATCACTGCCATTCTCAGTCCGGTGCGAACCGGCGTCCAGGCCAGAACGGCGTTGCGCCCCAACTCCCAGACCGGATTGAGGTGGGCATCGAGCTGTTTCAGCGCTGCGACGGCGGCGGGGCTGATCTTGTTGTCCATGCTCAACTACCGCGCTTGAGGCCTCCGGCCACCCCCGCAGCCGGACCGCTCATAATTCGACTTATGGCGGCAGAAGTAAAGCACTATAAACAAAGTATAGGATGGCTTCGAGCCTCTATCGCGCCAGGGTCACCGTCTCGGCACTGCGGCCATGATAGACAGTGACGCTGTAGGCGGTGGCGGTACGTACCGGCGGCGCCGCGCGGCGGCCGAGGGCGGCGCTGACGTCGCTGCCGGAGGTGTAGGCGCGGGCGCGCGGGTCGGGAGGATTGCCGCCGAAGGCGCTGCGCAGCGACAGCGACAGCGTGCCCATCACCCGGCCGAGGGCGATGGTCTCGGCCTGGGCCGGAGTGACCGCCAGACTGACGGTCTTGGCCGGCCGGCCGGCCGCCTTGTCGTCGTGATGGATTTCCTGATCGATGGCCACCACCGGGAGATCGCGGGCGATCACCTCGCTGACGAAGCGCTTGACCACGGTGACGCCGCCCTGACCATCATCCTCGCGCAGTGGCAGATCATGGGTCAGAATGACGTCGACCCGGTCGCCGGGCAGAACCAGACCCGAGAGCCCGGTCGCCTCATCAACCTTCACCGCCACCGCCCGGCCACCCTCGGGCAGCACCGCGGCGAGGAAGCTGCCGTCCTTCTTTTGCACCAGCTTCTCCTCGGTCACCGGCTCGCCGGGGTAGAAGGGCTGGCGCGCCGCGGCGCCGGCCAGCTTGTCGATGGCGTCGGGACGGGCCTTGCGGGTGATATAGCGGGGATTGACGCCCTCATCGGGCCAGAGCTGCCAGCGCAGCGTGCCCGGGGACAGCACCCCGGCGATATCGATGCCGTCGCGCACCACCAGCACCTCGGTGCCCGGCGAGGGCGTCGGCGCCGGCTTCAGCGCCGCCGCCATTTCGGCCAGCTGCTCGCGCTGGGCCGAGAGATAGAGCTTGACCATCCACCCGGCGGCTGCCGCCAGCAGCAGGGCGAAACCGATCAGAACGACGCGCACCATGGCCCGTCCTCCTTTGCCTCAAAAGGGTTCAGACTGAAATAAGGTACCGCCGCCTCAGCCGGCCAGCAGCCCCGCCACCGCCGGCCGCAGCATCACGAGGCCGCCGATGCCGAGGGCGACGCCGTAGGGCAACCCCTGCTCGGCCCGGTGCAGGCGCGCGAGCCAGGGCCGCGCCGCCCAGGATTCGGGCCGGGTAAAGCGGCGAAAAGCCAGCACCAGCAGGCCGAGCGCGCCACCGGCCAGCGCGACCCAGACCAGATAACCGATCAGGAGCGGCCAGCCCAGCCAGAGGCTGGCGGCAGCAAGAAACTTGACGTCGCCGCCGCCCCACTGGCCAAGCGCGAACATGGCCACTCCGAAGGCGAAGGCGCCGAGGGCGCCGGCGGCATGGCCGGCCAGCGCCGCCCAGCCCGGCCCGGCCAGCAGGGCGAGCGTAGCCGTCGCGAGCAGAACCAGGGACAGGGTATCGGGGATTTCAAAGGTGGCGAGGTCCCAGACCATCGCCACCACCATGGTCGTGGCAAAGACCACGCCCAGAGCCAGAGGGACGACTGACGATGCGGTCATGGCGGGAGCCTCCAAACCTTTGAACCGCCCGGCCGCCCCCGGCGGTGCGCCCTTGGGGGTCGGGTTCGGGCGGCTCGCGGTCGCCGGACCCGGAGGCCGGCTGCGCTGCTTCGAAAAAACCGCCGCGGCGAAGGCCGGGAGCGAACCGGAGGATGGACGGCTCGCGGGGAGAAGCCCTGGCCTTCCGCCGGCGGCGGGGTGCCGGACCGATCACTTCGGCGTAATCGCGGTATTGACGGTGGTGAAGGCGGTGTTGAGGTGGCCGCCGATCGAGGGAATGACGGTGACGATGGCGACGGCGATGCCGGCGGCGATCAGGCCGTATTCGATGGCGGTGGCGCCGCGCTTGCAGTTCAGGGCCGCACCGAGGTAGCTGACGAGGTCATGAGCATAAGACAACATGGGAAGTCTCCTGATTGGCGGTTTGGTCGTCTGGGAAGGCAGGAAGATCAGGCCGGGACCGATCACTTCGGCGTAATCGCGGTGTTGACCGAGGTGAAGGCGGTGTTGAGATTGCCGCCGATCAGCGGAATGACGGTGACGATGGCGACGGCGATGCCGGCGGCGATCAGGCCGTATTCGATGGCGGTGGCGCCACGCTTGCAGTTAATCGCCGCACCGACATAGGTGACGATGTCACGAGCATAAGTAAACATGGAGCGTCTCCTGGGTGTGTGTTCAAAGTGTCTGCGATATTTGCATCAACAAAACTCGCTCGGAAGGACCCATCAGGCGATCTTGTCTGGCCGTTGTGCCCTTCGATGTTTGGATCATGCCACCGCACGCCGGTCGTTACAGTGACCCGCGTCACACTCCCAGAATTTTTTTCGACGGCGTTCAGCCGCCGAGATTGGTGATCTCGACCCGGCGGTTTTCCGCGGCGGAGGGGTTGATTTTGTTGAGAAGTTCGGCGGCGCCCCGGCCGCCGACCTCGAAACGCGACGCGCTCATGCCGGCATGGCGAACCAGAAAATCGCGCACCGCCGCCGCCCGCTGACGGGAAAGCCGCAGATTGTCGGCGGCCCGGCCGACGCCGTCGGTGTGGCCGACGATGCGGAACCGCACCCTGGCCGCCTCGGGACTGCCGAGAACGCTGGCAATCCGGCCCAGCACCTGCCCGGCCTCGCGGGACAGCCGGGCCGAGCCGAACTCGAAGCTGATCTGGAACGCGGCGGTGAACGGCCGCGGCGGCGGCTCGACCGCCACCGGCAGCGGTTCAGGCGCCGGAACCGGGGCCGGCGGCGCCTCGACGGCTTTGGCCACCGGCGGCCGCTGGGCCACCGGCGCGCAGCCGGCCTTGGCGATGCCCAGCGCCGCCGAAATCTCGCACTCCCCGGGATTGCGCCCGAGTTGCAGCGCCTCTTCGGCGCCGGCGCCGCCGCCGCCTGCCGCCCCGATCAATGCGATCACCGCGATGATTTTTAATGCCCGCATCGTCCGCCCTCCCGGTCCCGCCACGGCCCTGACTATGGAAGCGATCCGGCCCGCGGTCAAACCCGTGCACGGCTGCGCTTGACGCCGCGTCGCCAAGGCCATATCTCGACCATTCCAAGCACGATGGCGGTTCTTTTCAGCGGCGGACAGACAATGGCCCTCCTTCCCCTGATCATAGCTCCCGACCCGCGACTGAAGAAGAGGTCGCACCCGGTCGCCGAGGTCGACGCGCGCATCAACCGGTTGATGGACGACATGCTGGCGACCATGTACGACGCCAACGGCATCGGGCTGGCCGCGCCCCAGGTCGGCGACCTCGTGCGGGTGATCGTGATCGACGTCGCCGAGAAAAACGAACCGCCCCAGCCGGTCGCGCTCGCCAACCCCGAGGTGGTCTGGGCCGACGAGGAACTGGCTCAGTACAACGAAGGCTGCCTCTCCCTGCCCGAGCAGTACGCCGACGTCGTCCGGCCCAGGGCGGTACGGGTGCGCTATCTTGACCGCGACAATCGCCTGCGCGAGATCGCCGGCAGCGGCCTGCTCGCCACCGTGCTGCAACACGAGATCGATCACCTCGAAGGCACCCTTTTTGTCGACCGGGTCTCGCTGCTGAAGCGCAATATCATCCTGCGCCGGCTGCAAAAGCTCAAGAAAGCGGGCGAATATGACTGAGACGCGGCTGCGCCTCGCCTTCATGGGCACCCCGGACTTCGCGGTGCCGGCACTCCAGGCCCTGATCGACGCCGGCCACGAGATCGCATGCGTCTACAGCCAGCCGCCCCGGCCGGCCGGACGCGGCCATCAGCTGCAGCGCTCACCGGTGCAGGCCCTGGCCGAGGCCCACGGCCTGCCGGTGCGCACGCCCAAGAGCCTGCGCCCGGCCGAGGTCCAGGCCGGGTTTGCCGCCCTCGGCCTCGACGCCGCGGTGGTCGCGGCCTATGGTCTGATCCTGCCGGTGCCGGTGCTGACGGCGCCCCGGCTCGGCTGCATCAACATCCACGGCTCGCTGCTGCCGCGCTGGCGCGGCGCGGCGCCGATTCACCGCGCCCTGCTCGCCGGCGACAACGAAACCGGAATCACGATCATGCAGGTCGAAGCCGGACTCGACACCGGGCCGATGCTGCTGGCGGCCACGGTGCCGATCACCGCCACCACCACCGCCGCCGCCCTCCACGACGCCCTGGCCGCGCTCGGCGCCCGCCTGATCGTCGACGCCCTGGACGGGCTGGCCGCCGGCCGCCTCGGCGCCACCCCCCAGCCCGCCGAGGGCGTGACCTACGCCGCCAAGCTGGAACGCGAAGAAGGCCGACTCGACTGGTCGCGCCCGGCCGCCGAGCTGGAACGCCGGGTCCGCGCCCTCAATCCCTGGCCGGGCGTGTGGTTCGAAAGCGCCGGCGAGCGGATCAAGGTCCTGGCCGCCGAGCCGGCCGGCGGCTCGGGCCGCCCCGGCAGCCTGCTCGGCGACGATCTCACCGTAGCCTGTGGCGAGGGCGCGCTGCGCCTGACCCGGGTTCAGCGCCAGGGCCGCGCCGTGGTCGATGGCGCCGCCTTCCTGCGGGGCCTGCATCGCCCCTGGACGCCATGACCCGCTGGAAGCTGACCCTCGAATATGACGGCCGGCCGTTCGTCGGCTGGCAGCGTCAGGCCAACGGCCCGTCGGTACAGCAGGTGCTGGAAGACGCGATCCTGCGTTTCAGCGGCGAGACCGTGCGCCTCCACGGCTCGGGACGGACCGACGCAGGGGTCCACGCCCTGGCCCAGATCGCCCATTTCGACCTCGAGACGGCGACCACGGCCAAGGCGGTCGCCGGCGCCCTCACCTTTCACAGCCGGCCCTGGCCGGTGGCGATTCTGGCCGCCGAAGCGGTGCCGGCGGATTTCCACGCCCGCTTTTCCGCGCTCCGCCGCAGCTACCGCTACCGCATCATCAACCGCCGGCCGCCGCTGACCCTCGACGCCGGCCGGGCCTGGCAGGTGATTCGCCCGCTCGATGCCGGAGCGATGCACGATGCCGCCCAACTCCTGGTTGGCCGTCACGACTTTTCGAGCTTCCGGGCCAGCCTCTGCCAGGCGGCATCGCCGGTCAAGACCCTCGACCGGCTCGAGGTGCGCCGGGCCGGCGCCGAGATCGAAATCAGCGCCAGCGCCCGCTCGTTCCTGCACCATCAGATCCGCAACATCGTCGGCACGCTGGAACTGGTCGGCGCCGGCACGTGGAACACCGAGCGGGTGCGGGCGGCGCTGGAGGCCCGCGACCGCCGCCACGGCGGCCCGACGGCGCCGCCCGACGGCCTTTACTTCGTCGGCGCCTTCTACCCGCCCGAACCCGGCCCGCCGCCGGCAGGATCTCCGGCTTGAGCCGCCGGCCCGGACGGACTGCCCTGCCTCGGCGGCGATCATCCGCATCAGACCGTTGCCGTCCGGGCGCGCCCGGTGTAGGCAGTAGCCTCCCGCCATCGAAACCGCTGGACCCTGACCGCAGCCATGCCCGACACCATCAAAATCGGCGACCGTTATCATCGTCCGGACGAACCGAATCTGGTCTACCGTGTTTTGCGGCTGGTCGCCTTTCCGCACCATCCGCCACACGTTACCCTTGTTGCGGAAAACGCCGGCCGGCGCATGATGACGGTCGGCGTCAGCGTCTTGAACGACCGTCAGCAATGGGTGGCGGCAAAATAGGCCGGCGATGCGCACCATCACCCCACCCCACCATCGGCCACAGCATCGCCGTCAGCGACGGCCGCTCCTGACCAATACCGTGGATGTCCAATGAGTTCCGCTGTCGCCGCCGACCGTCCGCTGACGCGTGCCTTCGTCGAGCCGACTCTGGCCTCGGAGCGGGTGCTGAGGGGCATCCTGCGTCAGATCGGCTTCGCCCTGGCCGACGACAGCAAAGCCGCCGACCTCTGCGTTGCCGCCGTCCCGGTCGACGGCAAGCTCTCGTGGTGCCCGGGCAGCGGCTTTGCGGTGTGCGACCGGGTGGCGACCTTCGATCCCGCGCTGGTGCTGACCCTCGAGACCTACCAGCGGCGGGCCGGACGGGTCGACTTCTCCGGGCGCTCCTTTGCCGTGTGCGCCGACCGCAGCCAGAAAGGCCAGACCCTCCACCGCTGCGTGTCGACGCTGTTTCACCTGCTGCTTTCGAATGGCCAGGATGTCCGGTTTCTCTGGTGGTTTCCCGATGCCGCGCGGGGCGTCGTCAATTACCGGGTCGATGTCGACGACAATACCGGGAACTCGTTCGACAATGTTGCGGGAATGCTGCAAAGTCACATGAAATGGTGCAGCCTCTATTTCACCACATCCTGCTTCACCGACAATCTTACCAGCATCCGTCGCAGTTGCGAGGCCGGGGCTGAAATCGGTTCCCACTGCCATTACCACTACACCTTTGAACGCGACAGCGCGACCAACGAAAAGAATCTCTGTGCCTCGATCGGGTTTCTGCGCGACCATGGGTTCGAGGTCGTCGGGGCCGTGATGCCCTCGGGAAAGGCGTTTCCCGGGCTGGGCCGGGTGATGGCGGAAACCGGCCTGCGCTACACCTCGAATTTCGGCCTGATCTACGATTCGCTGCCCATCGAGGTCTGGGACGACGAAACCGGCTATCTCGACATCCCGGTCCACCCGGTCGCCCCGGGCAACGTCATCAAGGCATCGACGACGCTGTCGGGCATCGATGACTATCTGATCGAGTATTACCTCGAAGCCGCGGATCATCTCTCGGGGGCTTTTCTGCCACTGTTTTTTTATGGGCACAACAACGACACCGTCCGCCTCGCCCTGCTGCCCCGTCTGCTCGAAGAGCTGGAGGCACGGTTTCCCGACCATGCCTTCCTGCGACTCGATCACTACGCCGCCTTCTGGCAGCGGCGGCTGAGGCGGCTGGCCTCGGGGGCGCATCGGGCCGATGGCCCGATCAGCCACGCCCTGATCACCCACACCAGCCCCGATCAGGTTTCGGTGATCGGCGCTGACGGCGTGAAGACCTGGCCGCTCGCGCTCGACACCCTGTTGCGCTCGCCGCTGTCGATCGTCGGTGAG
Organism: Rhodospirillaceae bacterium; assembly: GCA_037132135.1. Taxonomy (GTDB): domain Bacteria; phylum Pseudomonadota; class Alphaproteobacteria; order Azospirillales; family Azospirillaceae; genus BOG-933. The sequence continues at coordinate 23,033 of JBAXPR010000013.1, read as the reverse complement.
GGCACGCGCAAGCCGCGCCTGCGTGATCGCGTCGCCGACCGTTTCGAGTTCGAGACCGTGCTGCCGATTTCAGCGCTGTCCCTGCTCTCCCATCAGGGTTGGAAGTCGGCGGGATACAAGATCCTGCACCGGATCATCCGCGCCCTGATCCGCTGACCTTGGCTGCGGTCTTGCGGATCCAGATCACGATGTTTTCATCGAGCGCGGTGGTGCCGATGCCGTAGACCTTCGAGATCAGGAGGTTGCAGAGGTCGCGGGCCAGAAACTGCCCCCGTTTGGCCAGCCGGTGCCAGGGGCTTTTCCCGAGGGCGATGCGGGCCGGATTGAGCGCCCGCTCGACCACAAGAGCGCGGCCGAAACACAGTTGCTCCAGCTTCTTCGGCGTGATCACGGTTTCGTGCGTGCAGTCGCCATACTGGGTGCGGCGGCCAAAGGGCGACTGGCCATTGGGGGCGCGCAGAATCAGCACCCCGCCCGGCTTCAGCAATCCCTCGACGGTGGCCAAGGTGGCACGGATGGTGTCGTGGCCGAGATGCTCGAAGACATCGATGGCCACCACGGCATCGACGCTGCCGGCATGCTCCGGCCCGAGATGCTCGAGGCTTTGAAAGGCGGCGAAGCCGGCGGCCCGCGCCTTGTCCACAATCCCGGCCTGGATTTCGACTCCGAGAATCTCGGCGCCCTGCTGGCGGGCAAAGGCCAGAAAACCGCCATTGCCGAAGCCAAGCTCGACCAGCTTCCGGCCGGCGCCCACCACGGCGCCGAACTCGGCCCGAAAATAGGCCCGGTCATCCTCGGAACAGGAAAAGCCGAGGGTCCAGCCCTTTTGATCGGAGTAGGATTCATACCCAGCCATCACGGCGACTCCGGCGGCGACGGAACAACGCTCTCCCGGCGGAACCGGGAGAGCGGCTGATGGCTCGAACGCACCGGCCCGGCGGCTGGAGAGCCGCCGGCCGGGATGGGCCTGCCGGCCTCAGAACGGCCAGTAGTGTTTTTCGTACCAGATGTTGCCACCAACGGCGCCGATCACGGTGCCGGCCAGGGTAACGATGCCGCGCTCGACGAAGGAATCGACCAGCAGGGCACCCAGCGCCGCGCCGCCGACAATCGCCACCGCCTGCTCGACCGACATGCGCTCGATATCGTGCAGGCTCGACGGGAACGCCGCCAGAGTCACCTGGGCCTGGGACGGCCCGGTCATCACCGCCGGCAGAGTCTGGGCCTGGGAAACGGCGGGCGCCGCGAACAGACCGAGGGATAAGGCAAGAACGGGAACCAGTTTCCGCATGGTGGTGTCTCCGGAACGAGGAATGATCCAACTGCCGCCCTTATAGCATGCCGTCGGCGGCGCCGGAAATGAACACCGACAGCACAAGGTCAAGAATCACCAGGCCGGCGGCAATAATTCCCGAAACCTCGAGCGTGATCCGGGTCACGAACCACTGGTAGGCCAGCACAATCATGGTTGCCACGAAGACGATCGTCTCGCCGAAAGCGGGAACGAAGATTCCGCTTTCGCTCAGAACGACGGCTGGCAGATAAACCAGCATCTGCAACACCGCCGACCAGTTGTAGACCGAGAGGAAGGCCGGATAGCGGCTGCTGCGATCGAGAATGCGGGTCAGATCGTCCATGATCAGCGCGTAGGCGGTCCAGCTGATGACATAGGCGATACCCTCGACCAGCAGAAAACCGCCGAACGAAACATTTCCCGCCCCCTCGCCCAGCCGCATCAGCACCAGCAGGATGTAGGCCGGCGCGACGATCGCCGCGGCGAAAAAGGACCGGATCGCGCCGCCGACGCTACGGTCGATATAGTCGAGCCCCTTAAGGTCCAACCGGGCCAGCCGGTAGGCGCCGTAGAGGGAATAGGCCACTTCGCGCAAGGTCGGCATCGGCTCAAACTCCCCGGTCGCCGAACACGGACTCGGCGAGCAGCGCGGCGTAAATGGCGGTCAGGCTTTCGAGATCGGCCAGCGGCACGCTCTCGTCGGCCTTGTGCATGGTCTGCCCGACCAGCCCGAATTCGACCACCGGGCACAAATCCTTGATGAAGCGGGCATCGGAGGTGCCGCCGCCGGTGTTGAAGGCCGGCTGGCGGCCAGTGACCCGGGTGATCGCGGCGCCGACCCGTTCGGTCAGCGGCCCCGGTTCGGTGACAAAGGCTTCGCCCGAGAGACTGAGATCGAGCCGGTAGGCCCCGCCCACCGACTCGAAGCGTTTGCGCAGCCAGCCCTCCAGCCCCGAAGCGGTATAGAGGGTGTTGAAGCGGATGTTGAAGCGGGCAGTGGCCTGGGCAGGAATGACGTTGGTCACCGGGTTGCCGGTGTCGATCGAGGTCAGCACCAGCGACGAGGGCTGAAAATGCGCGCTGCCCTCGTCGAGCAGGACATCGACCAGCGAATCGAGCATCCGGACCAGCCGGGGCAGCGGGTTGTCGGCCCGCTCGGGATAGGCGACGTGGCCCTGGGCGCCGAACACCGTCAGCACGCCATTGAGGCTGCCGCGGCGGCCGATCTTGACGACATCACCGAGATCGCGCACCGAGGTCGGCTCGCCGACCAGGCAGAAATCGGGCACCTCGTCGCGGTCGGCCAGCCAGGGCAGCAGTGCCCGGGTGCCGTTGACGGCGTCGCCCTCCTCATCGCCGGTGATCAGCAGGCTGATCGAGCCCCGGGGCGGCCCGTGGCCGGCCAGCAGCCGCGCCACGGCGGCGACGAAGGCGGCGATCGCGCCCTTCATGTCAACCGCGCCCCGGCCGAACAGCCGGCCTCCGGCAATCTCGCCGCCGAAAGGAGCCATCGACCAGCCGGCGGCATCGCCCGGCGGCACGACGTCGGTATGGCCGGCAAAGCAGAAATGCGGCGCCCCGGTGCCAAGCCGGGCATAGAGATTGTCGACCGCCACCGTGCCCGGGGCCTGCCGCGGCAGCCGCTGACAGACGAAGCCGAGCGGCGCCAGCGCCGCAGCCAGCACATCGAGCGCCCCGGCATCCTCGGGGGTCACGCTCGGGCAGCGGATCAGCGCCTGGGCCAGAGCCACCGGATCAGAAGACGCCATGGGCCTGATCAATCGCGCAGCAATTCGTTGATCGAGGTCTTCGAGCGGGTCCGCTCGTCCACCCGCTTGACGATCACGGCGCAATAGAGGCTGGGCCCCGGCGTGCCGTCGGGCAACGGCTTGCCGGGCAGCGAGCCCGAAACCACCACCGAATAGGCCGGCACCCGGCCATAAAAGATCTCGCCGCTGGCGCGGTCGATGATCTTGGTCGAGGCGCCGAGATAAACCCCCATCGAGAGCACGGCGCCGCGCTCGACGATCACGCCCTCGGCAACCTCGGAACGGGCGCCGATGAAGCAGTCATCCTCGATGATCACCGGTTCGGCCTGAAGCGGTTCCAGCACGCCGCCGATGCCGACGCCGCCCGAAAGATGGACGTTGCGTCCGATCTGGGCACACGAGCCGACGGTGGTCCAGGTATCGACCATGGTTCCCGAAGCGACATGGGCGCCGACATTGACGAAGCTCGGCATCAGCACCACCCCCGGCGCGATGTAGGCCGAGCGGCGCACCGCCGCCGAGGGCACCGCGCGAAAGCCGGCGGCGCGAAAGGCCTGCTCGTCCCAGCCGGCAAACTTCGAGGGCACCTTGTCGAACCAGGCCCCGCCCGGCCCGCCCGGAATCACGGCATTGTCATTGAGGCGGAAGGACAGCAGCACTGCCTTCTTCAGCCACTGATTGACGGTCCAGCCGCCGCCATCGCGCGGCTCGGCAACACGGACCCGGCCGAGATCCAGCAGCCCCAGCGCCTCATCCACCGCCGCCCGCACCACCCCCTGGGTCGCAAGGCTGAGTTCGGCGCGCCGCTCCCAGGCGGCATCGATGACGGCTTCAAGCTGGGCGTGGCTCATGGCGACTCTCAAGCGGGCTGACAGGGGGGCCGGACTGCGGCTGCACCATCCACCAGCGGCGCCGGCCTTGTCAACTCAGGGCATCGGCCCCTTTCCGCGCCCCCCCGTCGAGCGCCAGCCCGGTCAGCCCGGCCAGCCAGCCGGGCAGATCATCGATGACATGATCGATGTGAGGCCGGTCTTCTGGGCCGGGGCGGCCCCAGGCCGAGTCGGTGCGAATCCAGACCGTGATCATGCCGAGACCGGCCGCCGGCACCAGATTGCGCGCCATGTCGTCGAGCATGCAGGCCCGCGCCGGATCGACGCCATGACGGGCGAGCAGGCCGGCATAGGGGGCGGGATCGGGCTTGGGCCGGTAGCCGGCATCCGCGATGTCGTACACCGCTTCGAACAGCCCGGTGACGCCGAGACGGGCCATCACCCGCTCGGCATGATCACGCGAGGCGTTGGTGAAGATCAGCTTGCGGCCAGGCAGTGCCGTCAGCCCCCGCGCGAGCGCCGGGCTGGGCGCAACTGAACCCAGGTCGATGGCGTGAACATAATCAAGAAAAAGCTGCGGCTCGACCCCATATTCTACCATCAAACCGCGCAGCGTCGTGCCGTAGTCGCGAAAAAAACGTTTCTGGCGCCGCCTCGCCTCCTCCAGCGAGACGCCGAAGCGCTCGGCGATGAAGGCACCCATCCGGCGCTCGATCAGGGGAAAGAGGTCGCACGAGGCGGGATACAGGGTATTGTCGAGATCGAACAGCCAGACCTCGACCCCGGTCAACGCCCGCCCCCCCGCCTCGCCGCCCCCTCTCTCCGTGCCCATCTCTTTTGCCTCTCTCTCGCGGGCCGGCACCCCGGCCGGGGTGTCAGGCCGCCCGGGAGCCGCACCCGGGTCGACGGTCGCCGCTGGATTATTGACACGGCCCCGTCCGTCGGCATTCCATGCGTCCGACTCCCCTCCCGGTTTAGACGGATTGTGACCCTGCCGCCAGAGCTTCCGGCCCCCGTGCTTCCACATGATCTCCCAGCCCCCCCGTCCGCCGCCGCCGCCGAATCGGCCGACGCGGCGGCGATCGTTGCCGGCTATCCCGGGGCGGCGCTGCTGGTCTCGGACCGCGACGAGGTGCTGGCCGCCAATGCCCTGGCCGAGTCGCTGCTGGCCGGAGACCGCGGCTGGTGGGCGTCGCTGGCGCTATGGCGCACCGCCGCGTTTTCCGGCCTCGCGGCCTTCCAGTCGACGCCCCTGGAGCGGCCGGCCGGACCGGCGGTCTACGAGTGGTCGGCGATCCCGCTTGACGGCGCCCGCCTGCTGCTGCTCGGCCGCGACGCCACCCTGGAACGCCAGTTGCGCTCGACCCTCACCGAGTCGCGGCAGCGCTACAAAGACCTCGTCGAGGTCTCATCCGACTTCGCCTGGGAGACCGGCGCCGATGGCCGCTTCGTCTTCGTGTCGCCCGGGGGCGCGCTCGGCCTGCCGGCGGAACGGCTGGTCGGCCACCACCCTTCAGAACTGACGATCGAGGCCACCGCCGACCTGCCCGCGCCCTTCGAGACCCGGCGCCCGGTCGACCGGGCCGAACTGTGGCTGCGCGGCGCCGACGGCGCGCCGGTCTATGTCCAGACCTCGGCCAAACCGCTGTTCGCTTGCGACGGCACCTGGATCGGCGCCCGCGGCGTCTGCCGCGACCTCACCGCCCAGGTGCTGCAAAACGCCGAACTGGCCCGGACCCGCAATCGCGAGCGGGTGCTCGATCACATCGTCCATACCCTCCGCGATCAGTTCGACGCCAGCAAAGCCCTGGAGGTGGCGGCCCACGAGACGACCCGCGCCCTCGAAGCCACCGGTTGCGCCATCCACCGCATCTCCGATGACGGCAGTTCGACCCTGGCGGCGAATTTCGGTCTGCCCCTCGACGGTCATCTCTCCGGCCTGATCCGGCAGGCGGCCCAGAGCGAGGAGCCGCTCGAACACCGCATGGGACCGCTGTCGCTGCTGGTCTGCCGCACCCGCTTCCGTCAGACCGTCAACGGCACGGTCTCGGTCTGGCGCCCCCGCGACACTGAGCCCTGGGACGACGACGCCCGCGCCCTGATTTCCGGAGTCGCCGACCGCATCGGCATCACCCATGCCCAGCTCGCCTATCAGGAGCACCTGCGCCACCTTTCCGAGCGCGACAGCCTGACCGGACTGTTCAACCGCCGCACCTTCCTCGAGCGGCTGGAGGAAATGCTGAACTGGCGGGACTTCGGCACCTCGGCGCTGCTCTACCTCGATCTCGACAACTTCAAGGCGGTCAACGATCTGCGCGGCCACCACCAGGGCGACGAGGTGCTCCGGGCCGTGGCCGGGCTGATCGGCTCCGACATCCGGCCCGGCGACATCGCCGGCCGCATGGGGGGCGACGAGTTCGTGCTCTGGCTCGCCCGCACCGGCGAGCATGGCGCAATCACGGTGGCGCGCCGCCTGCTCGCGGCGGTCGCCGCGCTGCGCGCGCTGTCGGCCAGCAAGGACAAGCCGCTGGGTATTTCGATCGGCATCGCCGTGCATCAGCCCCACGAAGGCGAAGGGGTGGCGGCGCTGATCGAACGGGCCGACACCGCGATGTATCAGGCCAAGACCCATGGCAAGGGCAGTTTCAGCCTCGCCCCGCCCCACCGCCCGGCCCCGGCGGCGGCCCAGCCGGAGGAACCGGCGCCATGACCCACCCGGCCGTCCCGGGCAGCGATTACGATCAGACCAAGCGCCTCGCCCGCAGCACCGACCCCCAGGTCCGGCGCAGTCTCGCGGCGCGCGGCGACATCCGGCCCGAACTGCTCTACTTCCTCGCCACCGATCGGGAGCCCGAGGTCCGGCGCGAGATCGCCGGCAACGCCAACACGCCGCGCAAGGCCGACCTGCTGCTGGCCACCGACAGTGATCCCGGCGTGCGTACCGGCCTCGCCCGCAAGATCGCGCGGCTGGTGCCCGATCTCAGCCCGGAATCGCGCGACCGCATCGAGCGCACCACCCTCGAGATTCTGGAGACCCTGGCCCGCGACCAGACCACCGAGGTCCGGCGGATTCTGGCCGAGGAACTCCAGAGCGTGGCCAGTGCGCCGCCGACGGTGATCAGCCGCCTCGCCCGCGACCTCGAGCTGAGCGTCTGCGGCCCGGTCCTGCGCAACTCGCCGATTCTCAGCGACGACGACCTGATCGAGATCATCGCCGGCACCCAGCCCGAGGGCGCGCTCTCGGCGATCGCCCAGCGCGCCAGCGTCGGCTCGCCGGTCGCCGACGCCATCGCCGCCAGCGACGATGCCGCCGCGATCGCGGTGCTGCTCGGCAACCCCAGCGCCCAGATTCGCGAGGAAACCCTCGACCACCTGATCGACCGCGCCCCCCAGCACGAGCCCTGGCACGGACCGCTGGTGCGCCGGCCCCAGTTGCCGGCGCGGGCGGCGGCGCGCCTGGCCACCTTCATCGCCGACGCCCTGCTCCAGGTGCTGCAATCGCGCACCGATCTCGGCGCCGACGCCGCCCGCCAGATCGCCGACAGCGTGCGCAACCGGCTGAGCCGCCCGGCCGGCGGCGGCGCTATGCCACCGGTCGCCACGCTCACCGACCCGCCCTGGGCGATGGTCTGCGAGCCGCCGGCGCCCACCGCGGAAAAGAGCCCGGAGCGGCCGGCCGAGCGCGCGCGGCGCCTGCACAAGGAGGGCAAGCTGACCGATCCCGTAATCGCCGATGCCCTCGTCGACGGCGACCGGGGCTTCGTGCTCTCGGCCCTGGCCGAACGCACCGGCGCACCGCTGGCAACCGTCGAGCGCGTGATCGCCACCCGCAGCGCCCGCGCCGTGACCGCACTGGCTTGGCGCGCCGGCCTGCCGATGCGCCTCGCGCGGCAGATTCAGATGCGTCTGGCCCAGGTGCCGCCCAAGGACGTGCTCAATCCCCGCGACGGCAGCGACTATCCGCTCGGCGAGCGCGACATGCGCTGGCAACTCGACTTCTTCGGCATCCCATGACCCGGCCGCAGTTGCTCCTGCTCCTGCTCCTGCTCCTGCTGACGCCGGGCGGCGCCGCGCCGCTGCGGGCCGAGCCTCTCGGCGGCACCATCGACCAGCGCTCCCGCCAGCAGGTCACGGCCCTCTTCACCGCCGGGCAGACGGCCATGGTCAAGAGTGACGGCGCCGCCCTGCTCGGCCAGTTGTCCCGCGCTTCGCGGACCCGGCTGGAGGCCATCCGTGCCGCCGCCCGCCTCGGCCCGGCGGCGGCGCTGGCCGGCTTCAGCCCCTCGGAAAAGCTCGGCGTGCTGGCCTTGCGCAAGCACTTCACCCCGACCCAGCTGCGGCACCTCGGCACGCCGGATCTGGTCGGGCATGCCCTCGGCTCGCACTGGCTGAAACCCGAGACCCTGCGCGGGGCCGAACTCGGACCGGTGGCGCTCTCGGGCAACCGGGCCAGCGCCCCGGTGCTGATCGAGGGCCGGCCCAGCCTCGCCCGCGCAGAATTCGTCCGCGAGGGCGGCCAGTGGCGGATCGACCTCACCCGCACCACCTCCTCGGCCGACACCCTCCTGAAGGTGCTGATCCAGCTCTCGGGACGCGGCGAGGAAGCCTATCTTGGCCAATTGCTGGCTCATCTGCGCTAAACTCCGGGGGTCAGCGCGGTCAGCGCAACAGGACCCTTGACCAAACCCCAGAGTTTGCGGACAATCAAGGCCGTGTCTACCAGCTCTTGGTGACTGGAAGCAGTGGGACCTGATGTCGTCGTCCGATAAGCGCCCGTTCGACCTGAGGTCGCCGGTCCGCGGTTTGACACTTGCGGCCTTGCCGCTGAGTTTCGCCGCGCCCGGCGCCGCCAGCGCCCCGGCGCCGGCGGACGGCTTTGCCGACATCACCGGCCGCTGCGCCCCGGCCTCGGTCGGGCAGTTCGGTCCCGGCGCCATGCCGCGCCTCCGCGACGAGCGGGTGATCTATACCGTGCCCTGTCAGGCCGGCTTCCGCAGCGCGGTGCTGGCGCTGGCTAAAAAGCGTGGCGTCGATGCCGCCGAGTTGGTGCGGATGGTACTCACCCTGGTTGCCCCCGCGGTGCGCGCCGCCGTGCCCGACCCCGGCGTCCCCGGCGCCGACGATCGCGAAGCCTCGATGCGGCCGCCCGGTCCGGGCCGGCGCATGGTGCCGGCGCTGGTTCCGACCCTGGTACTGCGCCTCGACCCCGACCTCGATCATCCCACCATCCGTCAGGCGCTGGCGGTAGCCCTGGCGCTCGACGACCCCAAGGGCCACCGGCTGGTCCGGCAGGACGAGCATGCCCGGCTGACCACCAGCGTCGAGCGGCTGGAATATCGCAACCGGGCGCTGGCCAACGCCGTCGACCGGCTGTCGTTCCGGCCCCGATCCGGCCGGCTCGGGCTACGCGATGCCGCGCTGATGCTCGGCTTCGCCAGCGAGCATGATTTCGACGAGCATCTGGTGACCAAGCGTTTCCGGGAACTGGCGCCGATCTTTCATCCCGACACCGGCATTCTGCCCTGCCGCGAGCGCATGGCCCAGTTGATCGACGCCCGCAACCTGCTGATCAAGCATCTGCGGACGATCCCCGCCGCCGGCACCGATCCCGGCCGTCGCCAGCGCGACGGCTGAGGCCGGGCGCGACCATCAGCGAAACGCCGCGCCGCCGAAGCGGCCCGGCTTTCCCGCGTGGTGAATCACCGGCGGCGACGGCGTCTCGCCCTCGATCAGGATGAAGGGGGGCATGCGCAGCCAGCCGCGGCGAACATTGGTGAAGGCCACAAGGTCAGCGTCGCTGTCCAGCACCCGGTGATCAACCCGCCAGCCCGCGGCCAGCCGCAGGACCATGAAGTCCCGCGAGCGCAGCCAGCGGACGATGGCCTCGGCCGACGCCGAAACCGCGGGCGGCGGCGACGGCGGTTTGGCCCGGACCACCCGCACCGGCCGGCCGGCCGGCAATGGTCGGGCCGGGGCCGGCGCCAGGGCCGCCGAGCGGAACGGCGCCGGGCCGACCAGATGGCTGAGTTTGCGGTAAATCGCGATCGGGCTGCGGTCGGGAATCGCCTCGGCCAGCGCCGCCCAACCCGCGCCCTCGGCATGCAGGCGCAGGATGGTTGCGCATTCCTCGGCCGTCCAGGGCCGGGCTGGGGCATTTTGACTGAGCCCGAGGCGGAGGATCATCGCCTCCACCGCCCGTCGGGTGCGGCCGAGCCGTTCCGCAATCTCCTCGCACGACAGCGCCTGAGCGCAAAACAATCGAAGCTGGCGCCGATCATCCTCGGTCCAGGCCGGACGGGGAGACCGCCCCGCGCCGCTCCCGGCTTCGCCGGAACCCGCGTCTGACGCGGCTTCGCCACGATGCGCCGACGCGGCTTCGCCACGATGCGCGGAAGCCATAACCAGTTCTCCAGTCATCAAGCCCTCCACGGCTGCCGATGGCATCGCAAGAGGCGGGCCAGACCAGCGCTCCCGGACTCCGGGCAATTCAGCCGCGGCCGACCCGGCAACTGTTGCCTGAGGGAAAAATTTGCCGGGCAGAATCCGCCGGCGCGAAACGCGACCAACGCCGCCCGACCCCGGAAGCGGGGCTCTTGATAAAAACTTACGTTGGACAGGGGCAAAGCTTCCTGCCATAGTCTGCCCCGTCAAACGCCGGGGACTGCGGGAAACCGTGAGTAATCGTGGGCACTTTCGATGACGACCGGGCCGGAGCGCCGTCGCGCTTCGGCCTTGCCTTTGGGTCCCTTGGCCTTTAGCTTCGGGGCGAAACGCCCCAGGGTGCGCTGCCTTAGCTCAGTCGGTAGAGCAACTGATTCGTAATCAGTAGGTCCGCGGTTCGAGTCCGCGAGGCAGCACCATTTTCCCCCTAAAATCAACAGGTTAGTGGCGGCGCACACTACGGGCGCCCTGCCTGCTTGCCCAAGCCCAAAATCACAACCCCCTTGATTTCATTGCATTTTTGCGCTATTTACACATTTCCAACACAGGCGAAAAATACTCGATCTTACACATATCCTACACGCGGGGTTCTCAAAATGGGCACCCATACAGATAAAGAGAAGAAAATATGCGACGGTCGTGTCGTGATTTATCAACGGACCGATGTCAGGAATACGACATGGCACTGTCGTATCGCATTTCCTAAACATCCCTACATCCGTCAGTCACTAAGCACCACCAATGAGAAAGAAGCCGAAAAACTCGCGACAAAATTATATGAAGATATGAAGTCTCGGTTCGAGCGCGGGCTTCCACTCCGTCGCAAGCGTTTCGAGGAGGTGATGGAAGCCTACTTTGAGAACCTCGCACTGGAGGTCGAGAACGACATTGCCAAACAGAAGAAACTTACTGACCAAAGGCTTATGAGCAAATACCCGCTGGAGTTTTTCAAGGGGAAATACATTGATGGCATAACAACAAGCCATGTTAATGAATTTCGGGAGTGGAGGCGGCGATATTGGATCACTGGGCCAGGCAGTAAACTTGAAACTTATACATATGAGCGCGGTGGCAAGACCGTTTTTTCTAAAACTCGACCTGCCAAACTTCCGGCACTTAGCACACAGAACAGCGAGAATGTCTTGCTTCGGTCGGTGTTCAAATATGCCGCAATGAATGACTGGATTAACCAAAGTCAGATACCGCTCATCACAATCAAAATACCCCACGCAAAGAAAGGCCGTGATGCTCACCGCCGCCCAGGGCTTAACAAGGATCAAGTTAATAAGTTGATTGCGGCATGTGTGAGTAGAATTAGCGAAACAACTGATGCCAGGCTACTACACAAGCGCAGGATGCTGCTATATTTCATATGCCTGATGGTCACAACTGGAATGCGGACATTTGAGTGCATGAAGCTGCGGTGGAAAGACATTGATGTCACTTCCAAAGAAAATATAAACGAGGCGTATGGAAAAATTTATGTAAGTGGAAAGGGTAAGTCGAGATGGCTTATATCTCTCGACGGCTATGCCCCATACCTAATGGGTTTTCTTTCATACACAACTCAACTTAGGAAAAAGCAAGAGCCCGACTTCAACGCTTACACTTCACTAAATGATCGAATGGTATTTTGCGACTACGACGGAAAGCCAGTAAAGAGTTTATCCAGGGGATTTACCGCTCTACTAAAAGAGGCCGGACTGCACATTGATCCGGAAACAGGAAAGCGCCGAGACGCGTATTGCTTGAGACATTATTATGCTACAGAACGCCTAATTGCGGGCGTTTCTGTTTATACATTGGCCGAGAACATGGGAACGAGCGTCCAGATGATCGAAAGACATTACGGGCACTTGAAGCCCGAGATGGCTGCGGAGGAACTCACAAAGCCAGGGAAAAAATAATTGGCCATACGATAGCCGGCGAAATGTGCCGCCGGCTATCGTTGAACTGGATCACTTTGTGGGTTTGGTCGGCGCGGCCTTCTTAAACGCTCGCTTGCGACTATCCGCCGCAGCCTTGAGCGCGGTATCTAACTCGCCAGCCAGAACAGCCTTTCGAATGGTCTGGATGGTCGGAACCAGCTTCTCGATGGTGCCGACGACGATGGAGGGCTTGCCGTTGATCGTTACCGGTTTGTTGGCGAAACGGAGTTCCAGGAGGATGGCATCGGCGCCGTTCCTATACCACATAGGCCGGATGATCTTTTGGACCCTCACTCGGGCCTTCGCTCTGGTTTCCTTGTCGGTCTCGACCCACTTTTCGATCTCGACGGTGTAGGTTTCGCCCTTCAGTTCGGCCGAAGCCAGATTGGCCTGATGGTCCAACGCCGCAACCATCTTGCGGCGAAGATTGCTCTTAATATCTGTCACCTCAGTCCGCTTGCTTGCGTCCGAAAAAGTGAGCGTTTCAAGAATGTTGGGCATAGTGTTCTCCATGTGTTCGTGGTGTGGAGAGCCTATTGATTGGTGGATGGCGGTCAACCTAAGATCGTTTGTGAGGAGGAAAACCATCGTGACGCCCTTCACCAATGCGCCTCATAAAACCGGCGCATCTGTTCGGCTTTGTTTCAGCAAGACGATGCCGACGATCCTACGAAGGGCTTGTCGGCCAGCGTCCTGGGATGTCAGGGTGATGAGGACAACGAGTAGGGCGCTATGTGAGTTGCACCCAGTGGTTCGGGCAAGGGGTGACACCTCACAGGGCAAGTTCGCACTGCCGGTCATCATCATCATGGCGGTGATTGCGGCGGCTGTTTGGTGCACTGGTCATGGATGCTTGTCGGATTGCATCCCAAAGGCGGTCGGTCATTCCATCAATCTCATTGGCTGATACCGTATCACCGGACTGTTTAAATTCCTCCCCCATACTATCAAGCCGAACATATAGATTGACGAGCACATCAATTCCTGGTGAATGATTAGAAGCGCGAAGCCATGAAACATATCTCTTTGATTTCGCTAACATTAATTCGGAAAACTTGTTGTCGGAGATGGCGTATCCGCAACGCTTCATCTCATTAATAATTCCATACAATACCTCACCTAAATCTGTCATATCAAACACCGTCTCTGTTAATATCGCTCAATTGTTTCTGCTGATTGGTAAGGGAGCTTTTTGTCTTCAAGATTTGGGCCTGTTTCTTTTGGCGTCTTGCCGACAGCATATTCCTATCGGCGGCTCCAGACATGGCCTCAAAGTCCTCTGCGACACCTGTTTTATCATTGTGAAAGATTTCCCAGTATTTCATAATGTTTTCTCCTGTTTGATGGGCTTTTGAGCAAGCACCAGATTTATTTATTCGGAATATCTGGAAACCTAAAAAGCCCGAAGCCAAGAGGCTTCGTGCTTTCACCAGCCTTTGCTTGCGCTCATCGCGCTGCATACGGCTGGTGAAATTTGCAACTTCGTATAAATTTATGGTTGATAACTCAATATCAATCATAGACCAGAATGGCTTTATCCCCCAACCAAAGACACCACATCTAAGGTCAGGGGAATGACATACGACATCATGAGCCGTCATACTTTATCATCGATCTTTAACATTGGCGATATCCATTTTCCAACAACGATCGGTCATCCGATACATTGAAAACAACTTAGACAAATATTATTTCATTTCTGTTTGGTATCACCGGAATAATTCATTCGACGACATAGCGTCAACGAGATAAACTCGGGTTTCAGGAAATGAGATATCGGTCAAGCGATTTGCAACTTAACGATACGGTTATGTTCCCAAATGCGGGAACAAGCAGTCAGATTTCACCTGATAACAATGAAATCTGAATTCGCGGTCCACAGATACAGGTGGTTTCCACGATCCTTTTTCTTTCATGCTCGGTTAAGCATGGCTGTCTTTCTTTTTCTTTCTGGCGCACACAGAGCAGTTGCAAGATGTAAGGCCACTACAGCACCCCAAAAGGCTCGCAATACATCGACCACAATGATACTTTCCAAACGGCCAGGCTATCTTGACCTCATACAGGCGGGCTCTACTCTGAACCACATGCGTTAATTAATCGAACAAGCCACTATTAAACTAAAACTATTTATACTCACAACAAGAAAATGACCCTGCGGTTAGTGGCCTCCGCAGGGTCGTCATGCAACTTGGGTGTTTTTTGAGAGACGCCCAACTCTATCTGAATTGTTTTGGTGCATGAGAAGCCGGCCACCGACTTTGTAATTATATTTATCCATTCTATTGATATACATTCGAAAAGTCATTATAATTATTCTTCAAATAATAATGCTCCTTAATAATGAATGAGAAGGTTTGGCCGTCGGCGCCTAGGCTGATGGTATCGTATGAACTGAAAATGTTGTGATCTCGTATGCGATAAAAAATGCTTGAAAATGCGGAGTTTATAAAACCAAATCAAGGACCAAAAAAAATAGAAAATAGCACGAATGCTAGAACATATTGAGAACAAAATACAGCAACAAAAATGAAAAGTGAATTTATGGCATATCGATGGGGTGAGCCTATCTTTTTAAGCGAAAGTATCGCCTCAGATAACCAGGATCACTAAGTTCAGTCGGCGATTGTTCTTTAAACCTCGAATTCCAAACCATAACGATTTCCTTGGTTGTTATGGCGCCAAATCCATTTGAGTATGAGGCTGGATATGAACTGAAGGCGCAACTGCTAATGTTGTTTACCATGTCAACGAAAAATGGAGAATATAAATTTGTCTGGATTACGCATATATCGGTTCGCTTTGATATGTCACTGCACCATAAGAACAGCTTTCTTTGTCCGTCATCATCAAGCCTGCTGTCATAACTGAAAGATATCTGGCGATATGGTGGGTCACAATACACGATGCTGTTATCTGGAATTGCGATGCTTGAATAGTCTCCTGAAAATATTTCGGTACGCTTTAGCGCCTCATGCCATAGATATATCTGTTCGATTGGTATAATTGCTCTCCCTGGCCGTCGGATGCTATTAAGATGCCCTGATGGACTATCGAATAATCCATTCTTATCCTTTTTCCACATTCCACCAAAAGCCGTGTTCAGCAAGAACAATAACCGGCCACTTGTTTGTATTTTCTTATAGGCGGCTAACTCAGCAAGATAGGCATACTCAAGCTCACCATCAGGGTTATCCCGATACCGTTTTGCAACATCAGTTGCTTCCTCAGCTATAAATCTTGGGTTACTTTTGATGTCAGCGTATAAGCGCATAAGCTCACTGTTTTCGTCATTAATTATAAACTTCTTTGCCCGCTCGTGGTTGACGATATAGCAAAAAACCGCACCACCTCCGATGAATGGTTCGACATAGGTTTCACACGGTTGGAAATATCTGGAAAAATGCTTTATGTATTGAGTTTTTCCACCTGCAAACGGGAATAATGGTTTTAGATCGGCCATATTTTGTCAAAGCCTTACTCAATTAGGTTCGCGTATCTTTTAAGGTCCACATCTTCAATGGGATACTCATTGATGCCGACCGTGCTCGCGTTCTCAAAAATTCGAGCAACATCCTCCTTGAAATCGATTAACACACTTGGAAGCGGACCAGTGTCTCTAAGTTCAGAAATTGGTGTGTTGCTGAGTGCGTTGACAGCATTTATAGCGGATATCTGCATTCGAAGGTTGTGGTTGAAAACCGGAAAAACTTCAAATTCATCGACATAGGGGTGTCCTACAGGCTCAATATCCAGAGTGAATTCGTCGGTGTTGAAATTATGGCCAACTACTTTAGACCCATTAAGCGCATAGTGAACATGGCTTGAGCTATCATAAGAGATTTGGGCGCCACCAAAAATATGTCTCCTAATGTTCTGGTGGATTATATTGTTGACCCAGACAGCATTTAAGCTGCTTCGTCCGAGGATGTGAACCCAGTTCCGTTCCGGACCAATCATGCCGTCACGCCACATGTGAAGAAGAAGTCTCACAGTAATATCAGGGTTTGCTGCAACTGGTCCGGCAAAACTCCAGCCCTCAAAATTAAACTCTTTGACAGTATCGTACCACTCAACAGCTTGCCCGTAATTTTTTCCTTGGATAACATTTAGAAGCTTCGTCCGACCATGGGTTCTTTCTTCTTCAATGAAAGCACAATTATAAAAAGTTTCATTGAGGCACTCGCGGAATGTTGTAAAGATATAGTTGCTCGACCCGAGCGCCCAGGCTGGGAAATCTAAAGTCATACTATAATCAGCGAATGTTTCGCTCCAGTTCAGAATTCTTCGGCGAATTTTATCGGCTTGCGCTCCATGGATGTCGTTGCGAAATATCTCAGAGTGTGCGAATACTCCAGTACCAATTTGATAACCTCCGGAGTCCGCAATCAGTATTGTTGAGCTCCGGTCGCGTTGGGTTATCATGCACTCATCAACGCGAGCACGGGGAATATCAAGATAAGCGTGGCCTGCGCTCATAAGCGCCGCAGAGTGTGAGAATGTCTGGTTGTCGGATCGATACCAGTTCAGTTCATCGTCTTATATGTTGGGGATGCCGAATATGGTCTCACATAAGCGGTGCTCACGGCAGGCGTGAACAAAGGATAATTCGGGTCATGCCCGATATCTTCGACATTATGAGCCATTGCGTCACCCTGAGCCGATGGTCATCGGGTATCAGGAGCCGCGTTGCAAAGGCTCCTGAAACCCAACACGCTGAAATCAGCCCTTAAAGTCTGGCAAATCTGGCTCTGATGGTAGGTGGACCCAAACGCGGCCACATTTAAGAATGATTGGCAAGCAAAGGTATTTGCCATTCTCATGGGCTTGGGCACGACGAATTTTACCACTGTCCTCAATGAATTTATGGCTACCCTCCCTAACTGAACAAAGGTCGGGAAGTCTCGTGTAGTGTTTATCCCTTAACTCCCATTCATTGAGCAGTTTGTCAACAGCCAATGGCCCAGTCTTAACAGACTTTAAATACTTTTCAGCGTCTTCAACTGATAGGCATTCAGTGATATTGCCACCTTCACCGATTTCAAGGTCGTCTGTGTTCGATGGAATGTAAAGCTCCCATGGATGGCTAATAAAGTTCCAAATTCTCTCAATTCGCTTTTCGGGGACGCACCACTTTCCACGAATTTTGGACTTGGTATGGCCGATCTCAAAAAAAGCGCCATCATAAGCATATTTCACTTTGGCGCTGCTGTCTTTTTTATTCTCAACCTTAATTGGTGAGAACCATATGCCAATTATGCCATTCTCAATAGCAATGAGAACATCAGTGTCCTTCTTAAAGCCGTTGGCATATTGAAGCTCTTTCCACTTCTTGAACTCCTTCTTCGGCTTGTCAAAGTCAATATTCCCTGACAAAAATTGAGCAGCATCGAACGCAGCAAGTCGTATATATTCAAAACCAGTAGGAGGCTCTGACAGATATCGCTCAAGACCTGTGACAGGGTCCTTTTTGCCAGGACGCCAAGTCCTATGAGCGGTTGTTTCCCACAATGCTCCCAAGCATTTAAACGAATATTGGGAGTTTCCACTCCACTCG
This sequence comes from Rhodospirillaceae bacterium, assembly GCA_037132135.1. Classification (GTDB taxonomy): domain Bacteria; phylum Pseudomonadota; class Alphaproteobacteria; order Azospirillales; family Azospirillaceae; genus BOG-933. The sequence continues at coordinate 5,214 of JBAXPR010000013.1, read as the reverse complement.
ATATTTAATTCGCCAGAATAACGGCCAATTGGATCAATATCCTTCGTCGAGTAGCCGAGTTTAAGAACATCCGGAAGGTATTCATCGTTGCCTTCGCCAAAAACAACAGGCAGCGTCACCTCATAATCCTGATCTTTCTCAAGAATATCAGGAATATCAAGCATGATTGCGTAGTGGTTCTTTGTCTTTCGCTTGATGTTGCCGTTGTCGTCTTTCCATGTCGGATAAAGAGGGATCATGTACATATGGTACTTATCTTGCCATATCAGGAACTCCGACGGCATAATAAGTTTCCGAACATTTTTGATCATCTCAATGGTCTGATCGGCACTCATAACTTCATCGTCAAATGCGTTCGCAAAATACGCTGCATGACGAAGCTTGATAGCTGTATCGATCACTCTTTGATCGCTGGTGGTGACATCATACAAATCAACTTTGTCGCCATTAACACAAGCGAGGATCATAAGGTTTCCAGTTGTTCCTTCGAGCCATCCTGGAATGTCGATTGAAATCTTTGAATTATGCCCAACCTTTTTCGCGTGATCGATAGGCTTTTCGGTTGATGCGGTGGTAGCTTTGTTTGTTTTCTCAATAAGGCGAACAAATTTCAAAGCACCTGAAATCCCTTTGCCGCATTTCACATCGCCTTCGTCGGCTTGATAAACAATCTCATTTGATATCCAGTCCACAAAGTTGTGGCGATTATTTTTCTTCGCCCACGACATTATTACTCGATACTTTGATCTTAACTGGGCATCAGCATTCGGGAAATAGAACCCAAGCAGCACATTGAAGGGCTCCTTTTTCAGTGCCGCGACAAATTCATCATCTGGCTTCGGCAGCTTTGGGCGCCCAATATTGATAAAGCCCATCCCACTATCAACATCGCTCTTCAAAGCTTTAAACGCACTCAAAATAACGGCGTTATCGGCTTCATCAATAATTTCAGTAAGTTTATTTATTTGATCAAGTATGCGATAGAGGTGGCCAAATCCTTTTTGATGTCCATAAATAGAAATTTGAGCATCAAGGAGATCGCTGCTATTTGCTATAGCTGCCATTGCACGAATGATTAGATTTTTACTTTCAGCATCAATCTTCGTGACTTTTCCGCCTTTAAGACATATGGAAATCTCAAAGTCATCCTGCATAATATCACGAACAGCTTCGCCGTCATCGTCGCTCTCAACCTCTTCAATAAAATCGATGACATTATCGGCAGTTTCTTCACCAGAATTTTCGCCATTGATTTCTGAGTTTGAGTTGTTCGACATTAAAGCGCCCTCCAAAAATCATGAAAATACTAAAGTAGCTTGAATGCTAGAACAAACCAAGAACGCTGGATATCAAGCCTAGCCCATGTTCACGATATGTTCTAGCATTCAAGCTACTTCTGGGATTTTGCCATCTGACTGCCGAGTTCGGAGGATAGAAACTTTCCCACATCAAAACACCAGCACCATGTGCCGGCATTTTTCTCCGCGTATTCCGAAGGGCGCAGATCGGTGACATCATCCCACCACCAAAGACCGACTTCGAGCGACTTGGCAACCTTAAGGCCCTTTTACACCTCGACGCGATCAACCGAAACCACAATTTTTGCGAGCCCGTTTGCTTGCCTGATTGGCAGGGGCAAGGCCATCAGATAACCTCGACAGCAGCCCGCATGAGATCGTCATTCACTTCTATATACCGTTGTGTCGTGGTGAGGTGCTTGTGACCGGCCAACTGCATGATGACCTTGGCGCTGATACCGCTGTGGGCCAGCTTCGTGATGAACCAGCGCCGGCCTGAATGACTGGTGGCTCCGTCAAGGCCGGCAGCTTCATAGAGATCGCCCATCAACTGACACAGGGTGTTCGCTGAAAACGCCGTCCGCTTCTGTGTCTGGAGGAGGGGACGATCCTGCTTCACAGTGTCGCATAGGGTGGCTCGGTAGCGTTCCAGTTCTCTGCGTAGCCGGTCACTGACGAACACGACACGAGCATGACCGCCCTTGGTGATGTCGGACGACAGGCGGATTTGGGATCGGACAGTCTTGCCGTCGGCCTCGAACACATCGCTAATTGTGAGTGCGGCGATTTCACCCACCCTCATTCCGGCTTGATAACTGAGAATGAGAGCCATCCGATTTCGGGCAGCGTGTTTGGTTTGGGCGACCACGGCGAGGATACGCTTCTGTTCGTGATCTGTAAGGACGCGGGCTTGTGGCATGTCAGAACCTCATTTAATCTGTCTTCACCTGCTTTTTATTATGTTTCCAGGTTGGGAGAAGGTCAAACGATGGATGACAGCCTGTGATTACAAAGGGTTATGTGGAAACCTCACATTTTTCGGATTAAGTGAGGTTTTTTAGGATCTCGCATACAGGCTTTTGGCGAATAATTTTTAGACGACCTTTTCATACTTTACGACGAAGTTATAAATAGTTTGCATATGATTTGGCTGATAGCCGCGCATCGGATCGTTCTACAACTATCTTATTGGCCGCATTTAAGGGTGTAGATGACGCTAACATTTGTTTGTTGCTAATATTGATGCATACAATATTTCAATTTCTTTTCTTATAATGGCCGTCTTCATATAATGGCGTTCTGCTAAGTTTGTATAATTTTCAGCTCGCCTCATCGAGGTAATTGCTAAGGCAAGTTTAGAACTTATATTCTGACGAGTATCTTTTAATGTTATGCTTGAGGCTATTTTCAGGACGTACTCTGCTTCAGCGCCAGATCTATCAACGCACATTTTTGTATAATTTAATGCTTCGTTTGCTTCTGTTGCTAATATTATAATATTCTGGCGAACGATATCATGCTTAATATTATTGTCACTTTAGTCTAATTTGTACATAGAGTTTTCGATATTTATTATTGTTTCGACGTCATATATTAAATAATCAAAATACATTCTTGCCGATAATGCCTCGGCTGCCGCTCCGCCAGCTGCGGCCCAAATCAAATTTATATTATCGGATGATCCGCTCATTTTAACACCCGTTTGCTTTCAAATGTTTAATTGCACTATATGCTAGTTTTCTCAGAAATCAAAAACTCTAAAAAATCCATACTCTTATATGCACATGTCTGAGATATGCTCAAAAGCACCATGTAATCGCGTATTCCAACTTCGTTCGTTGTTCCGCTAATAACATTTCTGATTTTTGCAAATGCCTTTATTGCGTGTTCGGCGTTATTATTGTTCCAAGGTATGTTGTCGTAATCTATGAAGGTAAATAGTTCATTCATATTATTAATGAGGCGCTTCCGCAATTTGATGGCAACTTCAGTTGCATAATTTGTCGATTTTAGTTGTTCAAAATATAGACTAACATCAGGCTTGTGTATTTTAAGGTGTTCATTAGATAATCCGTGTTTATCTACTGTTTCTATGATGCTCCTAACAAGCTCACCAAAATCTTTCGTCATATTTTTTAACTCTTGATTAAATGGCTCCTTCCTCATGTCATCGTTCATGTCTCTAATGAGGTGAATGAGGCACATTTGATGTTTGCATTTTATAGAGCTGTATCCCGCATAAAAATCTGAAACAAGCACACCATTAAAATTTTGTAAGAATTCAGTTGCAATGGAGCCCTCTCTCGTTTCTGACCAAACATATATAACTTCTTCCATGCTTGTAAACACCCAAACATATGTGTCTTTGCCTTTGACACTTATATGAGTTTCATCGGCATGAATGAGTTTGCCAGAAATCATAGTTTCTTTTATCTTAGTATATGTTTCGAGATACTTTATAGCCATTCTACTCTTTAGTCTATTCAAAGTTGATTGTTCGATGTGTATACCAAACAACTTAAAGATAATTCGAGATGTCATGTTTTGGGCAATGTGCAAATCTATTATGCAGTATATAATAAAAGAAGATATCCCAGGGCCAAATTGTGACTTTTCCTGATTTCTGTCGTCAGATGCTGACGAGCAATTGCATTCTTTACATTTATAATAAGTAGTACAATACCGAACAGTCCATCGTTTCATATATCCATTGCCAAATTTTATATCGACAATATCGCGTTTCATCCTCCCATTCGCCTCTATCCTTCGTGAGCCGCACTGTGAACAAATTGATAGTTTTGTGGATTTTACGACTTTGTTGATACGATATTTTCTTATTCTTCCCTTCGTTCTGTTCCTTTTTTGCGTATTACTTTCTTTTGATCTTATATATATTTTTTCTCTTTGATAGTTCCAATATGCAGCATCGTTAATAACAGAAAGGTCTTTATTTTCAGTGACGAACTTGCCTAAAGTTGTAAAATATGGAGACTCATCACTTTTTATCACTTCTGTATTTTTGCTATTGATTTTTGAATTGCAGATGTCACTTAATGCGTCAAGTATAATCCCCGCTGCACGACAATCGTCCATGTTGTAAGAAATTAGTGTTCGCATTAGCTCATCGTCGTTTTTTAATTCCCATAATTTTCGGTATAATATTGATAACGCCCCCGATGCCCCCTCAATTGACCATTTATATCCGAGATAATTTCCTATATCTTTCAGGTTGTTTGTAAAAGTTGGGAAATATATTTTTCCATAAATAATCTTAAGTAAGTTAATACTGTTTTTGAGCAGCTCATTGACATAAGCGCTATCATTCATATCTAAAGCATATCTCGAAATCATCTTTTTTATAAATTGTTGCTCATAAGCTCCATACGATATTAATATCGGTTTATCTATTGACTTCAAGCAAGAAATAAAACTACTCCAGATTACACTTTCTTCATTCTTATTGATTGCCCAGTAAGAACTTTCAACAACATCACTACCAACTTTATATCTTACTCCGATTAAGTAATATGTGTCGGTGTCTGGTGCGCTTTCAACATCAAAGACTACTGGCGTGCCATTAAAATTCAAAATTGGCTCATCAATGATATGAATTTTGTTTTTCTTTATAGCCATTGCCCGAAGCGCATTATCATTCTTAATTATATATGATGTCTTCGCTCCGTCGCTATTGCTGATTGTTTCCGACTGTGAACTTTTTCTCTTCCTACGATATCGGTATTTGTAAGACAAAATTGTGATGGTTGAAATGCCCTTAGTCAGATACTTCTTTTGTTCCATTTTCGAAATTGTTCCAATTAGGCTTATGCAGTCGTTTTCCTTGGCAATATTAGCGCACGGCTCTTTGTATACCCCGACTCATTGGGTAGCCGAAAAGGCTTGCGTTTGCTGCCGGGAT
>JBAXPR010000012.1:0-50270 GCA_037132135.1 Rhodospirillaceae bacterium | reverse complement strand
CATCGGAAAGCGCGATTGGGCCAATGGGTTCTAATTAGTGGGAATTGGTATAAGGAGTCCCCGGGGCCAGGCTGGTCGCCGGCCCCCGGCAGCGGGGATCGATCAACGCCGGATTGTGGGCCGCAGTTTCGGGCCGGGCTGACAGGGGGCTTGAGTCCGAACGACCCGCTCAGCGATGATGACGCCCGGCAACGATTGGGTTGGGGTGGGTCGGTATGAAACTCGGATTGGCGGCTGTGACGCTGGCTGGACTTCTGGCGGTCATCGCTTTGATCCTCGGCAACGACGCGATGGCCGTTCTGGAAGCGATCGGCGCTGTTGGCTGGGGTCTGCTGGGCGTCGTCATGGTGAGGGCGACCATTATCGCCTTCGCAGGGGCGGGCTGGCGGCAACTGGTGGTGCCGCTGTCGCCGGGCCGGCCGCGGGTGTTCCTCTTTATTCGCTGGATTCGCGAGGCGATCAACGTCCTCCTGCCGGTTGCCTCGGTTGGCGGGGATCTGGTCGGCGGCCGCATCCTCACCTTCTGGGGGGTTCCGGGCGGGCTGGCCGGGGCGAGCATCCTGGTTGACCTGTTGTTGCAGGCCTGCGCTCAGGTTCTGTTCACCCTGGCCGGCTTCGCGCTCCTGCTCGCGGGCAACCGCGGCGGCGATATTGCCACCTGGGTCATCGTCGGTCTCATCGCGGCGGCGGCGGGGCTCGGCGGATTTTACATCGCCCAGCGCTTCGGTCTCTTCGACTTTTTCGAGCGTCTGATGTTGAAGGCGGCCGCGCGGTGGCCAAAAGCATCCTTTGGCGGTGAATTACGTCTGCACCAGAATATCCAGGCGATTTATGCCGACCGGAAGGCGATCATCGAGGCGTTTCTGCTCCATGCTATTGCCTGGTTCATCGGTACCGCCGAAATCTGGATTGCCCTCACCTGCATGGGCGCAGATCCGACCATTGCCGAGTCGCTGGTGCTGGAGAGCCTGGGTCAGGCCGTACGCGGCGCGGTGTTTCCGGTGCCGGGGGCGCTCGGGGTGCAGGAGGGAGGCTTCCTGCTGCTCGGCCAGCTTTACGGACTCAGTCCCGAGATCGCGCTCGCGCTCTCCCTGGTCAAGCGGGTTCCCGATGTGGTACTCGGAGTCCCTGGGCTGGTGGCATGGCACATCCTGGAGTCACGCCGCGTGATGGGCCGCCAGACCCCTTCCCCGGCCGCGCCCCCGCAGCCGTTCTTGCCACCCACAGAATAGTGTAGCCCGTAATGACGAAGATAGAGAAGGTCACCCAGGATTCAGGGTCCGACATGACAGACCAGGATGTGCCCGACTGTCCGGTCAATTCCCATAACGAATGGGATCCCTTGGAGGAAGTGATCGTCGGCCGGCTGGAGGGCGCGGTGATCCCGCCTTACCACGTCACGGTCACGCTGAATGTGCCGAGTTTCACCGGCAAGCTGCACCGGCTGGTCGCGGGCTGGCGCTATCCCAAGTGGATGGTCAAGCTGGCGCAGCAGGAACTCGACGGATTCATCGGCATCCTCGAAGGCGAAGGGGTGCGTGTCCGCCGCCCGGCGATCATCAATCATCGCCGCCGCTTCCGCGCCATGGGCTGGTCGAGTACCGGCTTCTGTGTCGCCTGTCCGCGCGACGGCTTTCTGGTCATCGGCGATGAGATCATTGAGACGCCGATGTGCTGGCGTTCGCGTCACTTCGAAGGCGACGCCTACCGGCCGCTGTTCAAAGAGTATTTCTCCCGGGGCGCCCGCTGGACCAGCGCGCCTCGCCCGGAGCTGGCCGAAGAGCTGTACAATTACAAATATACGATTCCGGCCAAGGACGAGCCGCTGCGCTACACCATCACGGAATACGAACCGGTGTTCGATGCCGCCGACTTCGTGCGCTGTGGCCGCGACTTGTTTGTGACCCAGAGCAATGTGACCAACCTCGCCGGTATCAATTGGCTGCGCCGCCATCTCGGTGGCCGCTATCGCATCCACGAACTCGAAACCCGGTGCCGTCAGCCGATGCACATCGATTCGAGCTTCATTCCGATGGCCCCGGGCAAGGTGCTGATCAATCCCGACTATATCGATGCCGAGCGGTTGCCTTCGGTCCTGAAGAGTTGGGACGTGCTGATCGCGCCCAATCCCGACCCGGTCGAGGGGGTGATGAGCCGGATCTCGATGTGCAGCCCCTGGACCAGCATCAACACCCTGATGCTCGATGAAAAACGGGTGATTGTCGACGCCTCTCAGCCGACGTTGATCCGGGCCTTCAAGGACTGGGGCTTCGATCCGATCCCCTGTCCGTTCCTGAGCTATGGCCCCTTCGGAGGGGCGTTTCACTGCGCGACCCTGGATATCCGCCGCCGCGGCACCCTCCAGTCGTACTTCTGAGCGCCTGGGACAGCGACCGCCCGTCGGAGCAGAGTCGCCGGCGTGACTCTGCCTTATTTCGCGGCGATGACCTCGGGACAAGGCCGGGACGGCGGGATCACGGCGCGGCTCAGCCGCACCGGTTCCAGGCCGGTCAGGGCCGGGTATTCGAGCACGATGTCGTGGAGCCTGACCAGCGTTCCGAATCGGGCCTCGAGGGCAGGGATGCCGGGAAACCAGTCGGCCGGCCGGTCGGCCGCGACCTCGTCCATATGATCCATCTCGCGGAACCGGCCCTTGTGATCGGCTTCCCAGACAATCACCGCCCCGGTCTCGCGAATCGCCTGATCGGTAAGCCAGGGCGCCATCGTCTGGTCTGCCTCGGCATAGACCCGGGGCCGCTCGGGCAACCCGTATGCCGCCGTTCCCGCCAGCCAGCTGTCGCCGATAACCACGGGAACCGGCCCCCGGCACACCGTCTGCCACCCTTCGGACACGCCGGCGGCGAGGTCCCGGGCCGGAAATCTGACCCATTCGGCTTCGGTCGCCAGCGACAGGGCGCCCGAATAAATGGCAAGAAACACGCCAATCATGGCCAGAGAGACGCCAGAAACCCAGACCCTGAACCGCCTGACCTCGCGCGCCGTCGGCTCAGGGTAGAACAGCAGCAGAATGAGAGTGGGCAGCGTAACGAAGAACGGAAGCACCCACTCGTGACGGATGCCGCCGCCGGTCAGAAACGACAGCGCGATCACCAGCAGCACCGGCCCCAGGGTCATGAACAGCAGGAAGCGGTCCCGGCTGCGCAGCCGCCCCAGTTGCCGGCGCGGCCGGCCCAGCCCGCCGATGATGGCCAGGGCCAGCGAGGCGCACATCCCCAAAATTTTTAGCAGTCCCTCCAGAGGGTTGAGCAGGTGGCCGAGAACCCAGCTGTCCTCACCGGCCTCGATCGACGAGGACACCAGATAGTGCAGGGTCGGAAAGTCGTTCCGGACCAGCCAGATCAGATGAGGCGTGACGACCAGCAGGCACACGGCGACGCCGAGCCACAACTCCCGCTGACGCAGAAGTGTGTGGTGCGCTGGCGTCGCGACAATATAGGCCAAAATAATCACCGGCATGATCAAAATGGTATATTTGCTCAGAATACCGAAGCCGATGCACAACCCCAGCCGTATCCAGGCGGCCTTTTTCCTTTCCTCAATCGCTTCGTAGGCCAGGTAAATTGTCAGAGCCCAGAAGGGAATCAGAATAATGTTGTGATTAAGGTGCGGCAACAAATAACTATAGTAGGCCATGGTCGGCAGGGCCGTTATGGCCATGGTCGCCTGGGTTGGTGAGAGGTACTTCCTCGAAACGCGATACGAAAATAAAAAAGCGACTATCATCATAATTTCGCTTGTGAAATAAATAAAAATTTCATTGTTTCCAAAAAGAAATATAACAGACTCTGTAATCCACGAGATTAACGGCGGGTGCTTGAAATACCCAAGCTGAAGCTCATTGCCCCAATAGACAATCTGCACGGTATCCCTGTTGATGGTATTGCATACAAGCAAGGGGGCGATTGACCAAATCAGGAAGTATGTCGACAGAAATACTACCAAAGCAACCCAAGGCCGGTTTTTTACACCGCGGCCTAGCTGCGCTGCAATATTGTCTCCAACAGTTTGGGCGCACTCGCTATTATATGTCATTGATCAAACCCGGAACAGTCTGATTGTTTACAATCTTGTTTTTACTTAAATATTATTTTCTTTAAACTGTCAAGCGACCCGCAACGCTCGCGTTTCCGGTTTGTAACAATCCATTGCCGTGTGCCCTTGGCGACACACAACTCGGCTGCTTCTCGCTGTTTGGTGGCTCGGACATCAGGGCGGGACTTCCGGACCCGCAGAGAGCCGGCATTGGCCGGCGAACTCGTCACTCCGGCCGATCGGCGTCTCTGGCCGCCGGCACCCCTTTTCACGCGCTACAGGCCAAGCCCGATATGAAACGTGGCGCCATGGCCTGGAACGCTTTCCAGCCAGAGGGTCCCTCCCATCAGGTCGATGAGGCGATGGGCGATGGCAAGCCCGAGCCCGGCACCACCGTACCGGCGCTTCATCGAGCCATCGATCTGCTCAAAGGGCTGAAAGATCCGCGCCTGGTCGCTCTCGGCAATTCCAATGCCGGTATCGCGGACCCATAAATGCAGGCCCGGTGAACCGGCGTTGCCGCCGAGTTCGATTTCGCCGCAGCGAGTGAATTTCAAGGCATTGTCGAGAAGGATCGAGAGCGCCCGGCTGAGCCTGGAGCCATCACAGATCACGTCCCGGGCAAGCGCAGGGTCGAGCGAAAGGATGAAGCCGAGGCTGTTTTTTTCGGCGGCCCCCCGCCACCGAGTCGCAAGGCTTTCAAGAAGCGCCGCGATATCGGTCGGGCCTCGCGACAGCGCGACCTCGCCGTTGGCGATGCTGGAATATTCCAGAATTTCCGTTAGCAGATCAGACATCGACCGCGCGGACTCAAGCGCCATCCCGAGGTATTCCTGGACCGGGCTGTCGGCCGGAACTTCGGTCTTCGTCAGATCAAGCATGCCGATGATGCCGGTCATCGGGGTGCGCAACTCGTGGCTCATGGTGTCGATGAAGATGCTCTTGCTGCGGTTTGCCGCCTCACTGGCCAATTTGGCCGCCCGGAGGTCTGCGGTCCGGCGCTCAACCTCGGCCGTGAGCACGGCGTTGCGGTCCTTGAGCCAGTCGCGGGCATCTTTAAGGTCGAGTTGGGTCCGCACCCGCGCCAGCAGAAGCGCCGGAGCGACCGGCTTGGTGATGTAATCGACCGCCCCCAAGGACAACCCCAGCGCCTCGTCCGCCACGTCATCCATGGCGGTGACGAAGATCACCGGGATTTCGGCGGTCTCCGGTGCAACACGCAGACGCCGCAACACCTCGTAACCGTCCATCTCCGGCATCATGATGTCGAGCAGGATCAGATCGGGATGGGGTTGGGCCGCCGCCACCCTGAGCGCACCGGCGCCGTTGTTGGCGACGCGCACCCGATAGTCGCGCTGGAGCAGGCCGCCGATGAATTGAATATTTTCCGGGGTGTCATCAACCACAAGAATGCTTTTGCTAAGTGATGGGCCGCCCCTATCATAGTCTTGGAACATCATGAGTTACCGCCTCGGTCACTGAATACTGTGGAGCGTCGCCACAGCCGCCTCGAAGGAAAAGGACCTGATCTGCCGCTCACAGGTCGCAAAGGCCGGGCCAAGAGCGGCGCCGAGCGCGGCCTTATTTTTCTCCATGTAGGTCAGTGCCGCCATGTCGTTCTCTTCGAGGAGAGTTTCCAGTCCGCCCAGCAAAGACCGCAAGGCTTTGGGATCAAGGGTTGGCGCCGCCGATTGCGGGTCTGAGGCGATCGGCGGCAGCGCGGCCGCCAAAGCCTGCACAGCCGTCTCGAGGTCTGCCGTCCGGCTCCGGATGACCGCATCCTGTCCGGCCGGCGCGCCCTCGTCCTTCAGCAGGGTTTCCAACTGTACCGCCAGATCCGTGATCGCCGTCAGCCCCATGGTGCTGGCCGCTCCTTTCAGCGCATGCATCGACCGTCGGGCGGCGGCAATGTCCCGGCCAGTGAGATAGGTGCCAAGTCGGGTTCCGACATCCCCATGGCTGACCAAAAACCGGCGCAGCAGCGCGAGATATTTGTCGGTCTGGCCGCGCAGCATCGCCAAGCCATAGTTGGTATCGATGCCCGGCACCCTCGAGAGGGCTCTGACCACGACCTCCTCGGTGATCTGGCCATCATCGGCCGGCCCCTCAGGCCCGCCGCCGTCAGGAAGCGAAGCCTCGCCGACGGACAACCATTGGGCCAGCGCCCCATAGAGCTGCACGGGGTGGACCGGCTTGGTCAGCGTGTCGTTCATGCCGGCATCCAGGCAGGCGCGCCGGTCGTCGACAAAAGCGTTGGCGGTCAGGGCGATAATCGGCGTTCTGGCATAGCCGGGGACGGAACGAATGGTGCGGGTGGCCTCAAGCCCGTCGACCTCCGGCATTTGCATGTCCATCAAGATCAAGGAAAATTTCTGGGTCAGGGCCAATGATATTGCCTCGCGGCCATTGTTCGCAACGGTTACATTCAGTCCGACTGCGTGCAGAATCTGCTGCACGACTTCAATATTGACGATATTGTCTTCAGCCAGCAGAATGTTGGCGCCGCGATGCTTCTCCCTGAGCTGAACTTCGGCGCTGCGACGGTACCCCCCGCTCGATTGTTGCGGCATCGGACCGTGGCCCCGCTGGAGGGGAACGGTAAACCAGAACGTACTGCCGACACCCACGGTGCTGTCGAGGCCAACCGTTCCCTTCATGAGATCGATCAGGCGGCGGGTGAGGGCCAGACCGAGGCCGGTGCCGCCATATTTGCGCGCCGTCGAGCTGTCGGCCTGCTCGAACACCTGGAATAACCGCCGCGCCTGCTCAGAGGTAAGGCCGATGCCGGTATCCTGGACTTCAAACCGGACCGAAAGGTCATTTCCCTGGCCGCTGAGCAGAATGGCGCGCAGGGTGACCGACCCCCGCTCGGTAAACTTGATGGCGTTGCCGGCAAAATTGAGCAGGGCCTGACGCAACCTCGTGACATCTCCCCTCAGCCAGAGCGGCACGCCGTCGGGGTCAATCTCCAGCGCCAGTCCCTTGCTGATCGCGGACTCCCGGACAATCGAGGCGACGTTGTCGAGGACGGCCGAGAGATGAAAGTTGCTGGTCTCGAGTTCGAGCCCGCCGGCCTCGATTTTGGAAAGATCGAGCACGTCATTGATGATCGACAGAAGGTGACGGCCGGCGACATCCATCTTGGCCAGCCGCTGGACCTGCGACGGCGACAGATTTTCGGTGCGCATCAGATGATTCAGGCCAAGAATGGCATTGAGAGGCGTTCTGATTTCGTGGCTCACGTTTGCCAGGAAGGCGCTTTTTGCCTGATTGGCCGCCTCCGCCGCCTCCTTGGCCTTCAGCAAAGCCTGCTGTGCCTCCCGGCGCTGGGTGATATCCGACTGAAAGGCGATCATGCGCGGCCCGGCACCGTCCGCGGCGGGATGGTAGTAGACGTTGACCTCAACCGGAACGATCCGGCCGCCCTTGGTTTTCTGCTCGGTCTCGAACAGGAGATGCCCCTCGTCCCGAATGCGTTGATTGTTGGCCCGGAAGCGGTCTTCCGTGTAATGGGGGTCAATATCGGTGACCCTGAGCCGGAGGAACTCTCCGACCGTGTAGCCCAGGGACTCGGCGGCAAACCGATTGGCGTGAATAATCTGTCCGCTGTCGAAATCCACCCAGAGGATGCCGATGCCGACCGCGTCCATGGCAAACTGGGTATCGACCAGTTTCCGGTGCGCCTCTTGCAAGGCCGCGGTCCGTTCGGCGACCCGGGTTTCAAGTTCGGAATTCAGTCTCCGCAAGGCGTCTTCCGCCGCGAGGCGCAGGGTGATATCGATGCCGGCGCCGACAATCATCGTCCGCCCCGCGATGTCGACGCGGCGTCCGGTGAAGAAATAAGGCAGCTCCCGGCCACTTTTGGTCACCAGACTGGCTTGCGCCACGGCATCGCCCCGCTCGAAGGCCTCGTGGATAGCGTCGGCGATGAGTGCCCGGGCATCTCCCGAAAACAGATCGACTGCGGTCAGTTCGGCGATGTCTTCAGGGTCGCGTTCGGTGACCTGTTCGAAATTCCGGTTCCAGAATAGGAACTTCCCGGTTTGATCCATGGCATAAAAGATGCCGGGGATCGAGTCGATGATCGATTCACGGGCTCTGCGCTCCTCGTTCAGTGCCGCCTCGGCGTTCTTGTGTCGTGAAATATCCTGGAGGGTGCCGGCGATGTAATCGCCATCGGGGCGCGTGACCCGGCCGATGCAGCGAAGATCGACCCAAAGCTGATTTCCGCTGCGAGTGATCACCCGGCACTCCCGGACAAAGCCGGCGCCGGTTTCCCAGGCCGTCTCCAACAGCTTGACAACGGACTGGAGATCCTCTCGTGAGTAATAGATCAGTGCGGATGACAGGTCGATCGGTTCAGATCGCGGATGTCCGACCAGCCGGTACATCTCATCGGTCCACGTCACATAGCCGCTCTCCGGATTCAGCTTCCAGCCACCGACATGGGCAATCGACTGCGACTCGCCCATGAACAGCAAGGCTTCGTCGAGTTTTTCCTTCAGAAGCCGTTGGTCGGTGATGTCCTGCACGGTGCCGATGCCCGAAACCGCCCGGCCGGCCGCATCAAACTCGACGACCGCGCGTTCCCGGACCCAGCGGGTTTCGCCAGCGGCGACAACTCGGTGTTCGATGTCGTAGGGTGCGCCGCCAAGCGCCCGGGTCCAGGCGGCGGCCACCGCATCCTTGTCGCTTGGATGAATGCAGGCGATGAAGCCGTCCAGGTCTAGCGGCGTCGTGGGCCGAAGGCCGAAGATGCGGTATGTCTCCTCCGACCATTCCAGTCTGCCGCTGACAATGTCGAGTTGCCAGCTGCCGATATGGGCGACCGCCTGGGCGCGATTGAGGGTCTCCTCGCTGCGGCGCAGCGCCTCTTCCTGGCGCCGCAACCCCGTGATGTCGTGCGCGATGCCCAGCACCCCGATCAGGCTGCCGTCGGCCGCGAGCATCGGCGTCTTGGTGGTTCTCAGTTGGGCGTGATAGCCGCCGTCGGCATAGGTGATCCATTCCTCGTTGATGGTCGGGCGGCCGGCGGCCATCGCGGCCCGGTCGTGGCCGACAAAAAACTCGGCCAGCTCCGGGCTCATGAAGTCGTAATCGGTTCGCCCGACAATCTCCGATTCAGGCCTGCCAGAGAACTTTTCAAATTCCCGGTTGCAGGCCAGATAAACCCCATCCTTATCCTTCAGCCAGATCAGATCTGGAATTGTTCGGATCAGAGTCTGAAGAAAGTTTTTCTCCCGTTCCCGCGCTGCCAGGGAGACAACCAGAATCTCCTGCTCCCATTTCCGGGCCATGAGCTTGACAAAAAGCAGCGATCCCAACATGAACGCCACCAGAAATCCAATCACCACGACCGACTGCTGTTGCCACTCGGCTGTCGCCACGGCCACGGGAACCCCCACCAGGACCGTGAAGCCATACCTGCCGCTCCGGCGAACGGAATAGGTGCGACTGATCTCGTCCCCGCCGGACAATCCGCCGACCCAGGTGCCTTCCCGTGCATCACTTTCCCGCAAGGCCTGCAGTTCTGCCGGAATCTTGGTATCGCCAATTGGCGCCGGACGATCGTTTTCGGACGGAGCGAGGGCGAGCAGCCTCATCTCCTGGTCACGCAGGGAGATTATACTGCCTTTCGGCAGTCTGGTCTGTTCGAACATCCGGACCAGATCATCAATGAATATCGAGGCGTAGACCAGACCGGCAAAGGAGCGATCCGGATTGTTGATCCGCCGGGCCATCAGCCAGAGCCACTTTTGTGATATTTTGCCGATGATTGGTTCAGCAATCACCATGCCGAGGTTTGGATTCTGCCGCAAACGCTTGAAATAATCGCGCTGGGCGAGGCTGGCCCGCTGGGCCGGGTCAACGCCTTGGCCATGGATTGTTTCACCCTCTGCGTTGGTTGCCCGCAACAGGTCGATATAGGGAAAACGTTGCTGCTGCCGGGCCAGGAAACTGCTGATGGATGTGCTCTCCTGCGGATGGCTGGCAATCTGATGTTCGATTTCCTCTGCGGAAACCTGAAGAACGTAATCGATGGTGTCGACAAAGTTTTCAATGGTCTGGCCCAGAGACTGCGCCGTATTCAAAGTGACGGTCGCCTGATCGCTTCTTGATTCCAGATAGAAATGCCTGACCGTCAAGGCGGCAATGGCAATTGCCCCCATGATAGCGAATGACACCCCAAGATTAAGGTAGTATTTATTCCTGTTCATTTTTATCTCGTACCGCTCATATTGAATGTTTTCTTGTAACCCGGTGGCGCGGGCTGGCGCGGCTCAAACGAAACCCGACGGCCGGCGCCTCTCAACGCCCGGTCCGTTCCGTGCCGCACCGAGTTCCCTGCCATCTCAAAAGCCCTCCACCGCCAACTCGTCACCCCGGTGTCCTGCGCAAGCCGGGCGGCTGAGGGTCACTCAAAATCGGCTATAAATGAAGCCCCCTGTCCATATAGTCGGCCGGGGTCGTCTGGACAATTTCCCACGGACGATAAATCGATCGCCGGCCGATGGTGATGGCCGCCGCCACGACGGAAAGGGTCCCGATCTCCGCCGCGGTCGCACAGTATCGGATCGGCCGGAGGGGGTCGCCGCGCGGCGAAATCTGGATATTTTCTCCTGAAATTGTTGAAACAGCGATACCATCGCCCGCCAGCGCCGGCGCCCGATTGGGGAGCGGCGGCCCGGGGCGGGTCACGGCCGGCTTGCAGGCGGGAGATCCAGGGAGCGCGGAAACCGCATCACAAAGCGGACCCCCTGCCCCACCTCGGAATAGAGATCGATGGTGCCGGCGAGCTTGGCCACGACCAGATTGTAAACGATATGCAGACCCAGTCCGGTGCTTCCAAGGCTTCGTCGGGTCGTGAAGAAGGGCTCGAAGACCTTGCCCCGGGCCTCCGCGGCGATTCCGGCGCCGTTGTCGCTATAGGATAGCTCGACCGTCCCGGGATCGACCAGCACGGCTTCAATGGTCAACACGCCGCGCCGCCCCGCTTCAAAGCCGTGAATCACCGAGTTGGTGATAAGATTAGTCAAAATCTGTGAAATCACCCCGGGATAACTCACGAGTTCGATCGGGTCCCGACACGCGATGTCGACGCGGTGACCGGGCTTCCGCCAAACCGGCCCCAGACTTATCATAATGTCAAAGAGCAGGGTGTTCATCTGGAATTGGCGCCGGTCATCACTGACCTGGTCTGCCGCAACCTGTTTGAAGCTTTGGATCAGATCGGCGGCCCGGCCAAGATTGGCCAGTTGCAGAAAAAACCCTTCCTGCGCCTCGGCAACGAAGCGTTCCATCTCCTGCTTCTTCAGCCGTCCCGACCCGAGGCTGGCGGCCAGTTCATTGAGGCGGTCGGACAGCAGGGACCCCATCGTGACCGCGACGCCGAGCGGCGTATTGATCTCGTGAGCGGCCCCGGCGACCAGTCGGCCCAGCGAGGCCATCTTCTCGGCCTGAATCAAATGGTGCTGGGTTGCCAGCAGGTCTTCGAGGGCGGCCTCGGCGCGTTCCTTCTCGGCCGTTTCGGCCCGCTCCGCCGCCTTGCGCTCCAAAACCTCCGCCTCCAGTTCCCGCGTCCGCTCCAGAACCGCGGCTTCGAGGCCGTCGCTCTGCGCCTGCAGCTGGACGGCCAGGGCCGAGGCATGGTGAATCGCCTGCTCGGCTTCGACCCGGGACAGCGCAACCGTGATCAGGATGTTTCCGGCGGCGGCAATCAGAAAGTTGACGCTCTGCATCGAACCCGTGCGCAGCAGTACCGCCCATTCATTCGACGACAGAGCGAGGCAGCCGCGCAGAAGATACCAGCCGGCGCCGGCCGCGAGGAGCCAGATCAGGGCCGTAGTGCTGAACAGGGTGCGGAACCTTGGCGTGGATCGCAGCGTCACCGCTGAACTTATGAAATAAGGTACGCGAAAAATCGAAACAAAAAAGAGGCGAATACCGACATCGGGGGTTACAATGGTGAACTGGTAGTATATTGCTCCAAGAGCAAACACAGAAATAAAATATAGCCCGTCCGGCGGTGGCCGGCAAGCCATGATCAGTGTTCCGCGATGGATCAGCACCACCGAGACGCCGATGATCATATTCGCCAGAATATTTGCCAACCATACCGGAAGGACATCCCTGAACCCGATCAGCAAACCGGCGATGCCAAAGGCGATCAGCGCGCCAGACCAATGAGTCCGAACGATGCTGTTCCTTTGAGAGAAAGCTAACATGACCAAACCAACACAGAGATTAATGGCGCTGGAGGAGATGATGACTGTGTTGGTGTCAAGCGCGGGCAAGCCTTTTGCTCCCTGGGGACCTCACGGCAGACGAGGTTACATCAGGGTCGCGGCCCGATGTCAATCAATCCAGCGGCTGCGGCCCATCAATGACCGCTGTCGCCGCTGGCCAAGCGGTCACAACCGTGCTTCACTGGGCGCCGTCCCGGAGCCGCGGCGGGCAGGAAAAGGCTGGACGGGTGGTGGAGAAGGAACCATGAGTATTCAGTTGAACCAGGTCATTGACATCGCCACGATCACCATGAATGTCCGGCGCGTTGTCTCCGAAGAGCTGGGGGTCGAGCTACAAAACATCAAGTCGGACACTGACGTTGTCGGCGAGCTTGACGCCGGGCAATCGGACATGGAATCGATTAAGATCGCGATTGAATACTGGTTTCATATAAAAATCTCAGAAGAGAATTGGAAAAAAATGAAGCAAATACACGACATAGTTCATCTGGTTGACGTTTATCTTGAAATAAAGCAAATAGAGATGTGAGGGAGTTTATGAGTGTTTATTTAACGAAATCAAATGACAGCCAACGCCATCAAGTAAATAATTGATTCGTTTTTGACTTCATTGAAAGTAAACCATGACGACACCAGCACATTAACTTTTCATTCCCTTCAGGCTTCAACTGGTGCCGCGCAGCCATCAGATTGCTTCAAGATACCGGATGAAAATATCGTCGGGATGGGTCTGAGGGTTGATGTTTAGCCGGACGTCTCGCGGTGTGCCCATGCCCGCCTCCTGCGCCACCCCCGTCCGACCTCGCGGCAAGACAAGCTGGTGATGCTGGCAGAGATCACGCGGCGGCTGGCCTCGGGCGGCGAACCGCTGACCGAGGACGAGGCCACGATCAACGCGCTCCAGAGCTTTACCACGGCATCAAAGGACCACCAAATCCCTGAGCGCTCGGCCGGCGGCGGCGGGACAGTCTTGGGCTGCCCAAACGGCGCCGGGCGAACTACACTGGGATCGCTTCGGCGTCGGGGCGGAGAGGTCTGACATGGCAGCGGGAACCGGAAAACCCAGGTTTGGGCGCATGAGCTGGATCGTGATCCATTTCGGCGTGATCGCAATCGTGGCGACGGCGGCCAGCGCCTCGTTCGTGATCTGGAAAAGCCGCGCCGACGCCGTCGACCAGTGGAAGCACACTCTGACCAACCTGTCGCTGGTGATCGCGGAACACTCGCACCAATCGATGACCGCCGCGGATCTGGTGCTGAAGGGCATCACCGACCGGGTCCATGAACTGGGCGTCGAGGACGACGCGGCGCTGCGGCGGGTGATGGGCAGCCCGGCCATTTTCGACATGCTGCGCGACAAGGCCAGCGGCGTGCCGCAGATCGACGTCACCACCATCGTCGCCGCCAATGGTGACGTGGTCAATTTCAGCCGCAGCTATCCGCCGCCACCGATCAATCTGGCCGACCGCGACTATTTCCGCAGCCATTTCGCCAACCCCGGACTCGAAACCTTTCTCAGCATCCCGGTGCAAAATCGCGGCACCGGCCGCTGGACCTTCTATCTCACGCGGAAAATCCGCAATCACGCCGGTACCACCATCGGGCTGGTGCTGACCGGCCTCGAGGTCCGGTTCTTCCAGGATTTCTATCAGGCCAGTTCGATGGGCATGAGCAGCGCGATCTCGCTGTTCCGCAGCGACGGCATTCTGCTCGCCCGCTACCCCGAGCGCGCTCACCTGCTCGGCACCTCGTTCGCCGGCGAAGCGGCCTTTCAGCAGGTTTTGACCAACATCGACGCCGGCCCCCTGGTGGTCACCGGGCCGCGGCTGGCCGAGGGCGGCACCCCTGGGTTCCGCATCATCGCACCGCGTCTGGTCAAGGATTACCCGCTGGCGATCAACATCACCGCCGCCGAGGACCTGATCTTGGGCACCTGGCTGCACACGGCGTGGTTCCTCGGCGCCGGCGCGGTGGCGTTCATCACCGTGCTCGGGGTGCTGGTGGTCTGGATCGCCCGGCTGATTGCCCGGCAGGAGCAGGCCCGGGCCGGGGCCGAAGCCGCCAACCGGGCGAAATCGGATTTTCTGGCTAACATGAGCCATGAAATCCGCACCCCGATGAACGGCATCATCGGCATGACCGGTCTGCTGCTCGACAGTCCGCTCTCGGCCGAACAGCGGACCCTGGCCGCCACCGTCCTGCTGTCGGCCGAGGGCCTGCTGACCATTCTCAACGACGTGCTCGATTATTCCAAGGTCGAGGCCGGCAAGATGACCCTGGAGGAGGTCGATTTCGATCTCGCCGAGGCGATCCGGCTGACGCTGGACATCGCCCTGCCCCGGGCCGAAACCAAGGCCCTGGCCCTGACCGCCACCATCGCGCCCGGCCTGCCCGGCCGGCTTCACGGCGATTCCGGGCGCTTGCGCCAGATTCTGCTCAATCTGCTCGGCAATGCCATCAAATTTACCGAGAGCGGATCGGTGACCCTGATGATCACCGCAGACGACAAAGGCGCCGCCGAACCGGCCGGGGCGCGGCTGAGGCTCCGCTTCGCTGTGATCGATACCGGCTGCGGCATTCCTGCCGCCGGGCTCGCCCAACTGTTCACCCGCTTTTCCCAGGTCGATTCCTCGGTCTCGCGCCGGCACGGCGGCGCCGGGCTGGGCCTGGCCATTTCAAAGCGGCTGGTCGAGTTGATGGGCGGCACGATCAGCGTCGCAAGCACGGTCGGCCGGGGCAGCACGTTCGCGGTGGTGATCCCGTTCGCGGCGCCGGCCGCCGCCGCCCCGGCCAGCCAGCACCAGGCCGCGACCGCCCCGGTCCGCCCGCCGCCCGAGGGCAGCCGGCGCACCCGCATTCTCTTGGCCGAGGACAACGTTACCAACCAGCAGGTCGCGGCCCGGATGCTGGAAAAGGCCGGCTACCGTGTCGATGTCGTCGCCGACGGCCTGGAGGCGATCGAGGCGGTGCGGACGCTGCCTTACCATCTGGTGCTGATGGACGTCCAGATGCCTGAACTCGACGGCGTCAGCGCCACCCGGGCCATTCGCGCCCTCGAGGGTCCGGCGGCGACGGTGCCGATCATCGCCCTGACCGCCAATGCCATGAGCGGCGACCGCGAACGTTATCTGGCCGCCGGCATGAATGATTACCTCTCAAAGCCGGTCGACCGCACCCAGATGCTGGCGCTGATCGCCCACTGGACCGGGACCGCGGCGCCCGCCCCGGTGGCGCCCGCCGCACCCGCCGGGGCCGATGCCGCCCCCGACATCGATCGGGTGGTGCTCGGGCAGGTGATCGAGGATTTCAGCGCCGCCGATGCCCGCGAACTGGTCGCGGCCTTCCTCGGTGAAACCCGGCGCCGGGTGGCGGTGATCGCCCGGGCGGCGGCAGACGGCGATGCCGTCACCCTCGAGCGCGAAGCCCATACCCTCAAAGGCAATGCCGGCAACCTCGGCCTTGCCCGGTTGGCCGCCCTGGCCCACGAGATCGTGATCGCCTGCCGGACCGGGCGGCCGGCCGAGGCCATTCGGCTCGCCATCGAGGTCCCGGCCGGGTTCGCCGCGGTCGATGAGCAGATCGAGGGCACGGTTTCGGCCCTGGCGGCCGCGATCGGCGCCGGCCCCTGAGCGTTGCCGGGCCGGCACACCGGCGCACAGTCAGGCTTTTGGCTTTGCCCGGTCGCCCAGACGGAGGCAGGCGAGGCGAACCGTCCACGGCACCTCGGCGCGCCCCTCCAGCCAGGCCCTGACCTTGCTGGTGCGCACCCCGAGCAGGGTCGCGAGCAGCCAGGGCCGGGCCGGGTCGGCGCCGATCGCCGCGCACCAGACCCGAAAGCCCGGCCCCGACATCGGCGTCTTCATCCGCGCGGCAATCGCGCCGTGGAGGTTCTTCATGCCGCGCCGGGCCTCGATCCAGTCGCAGGCCAGTTGGACGAAGCGCGGAATCCGCGTCCCCTCCCGGCCATAGTCCTCGACCCGATTGCGGCCGCAGCCAAGGGCCGCCGCCGCCTGATCCGGCCCGAACCCCATGCTCCGGCACCAGCCGAGAAACGCCGCGGGCGACATGCCGTCCGGGCTGGCGGTGTCGGGACCGGGGTCGGGAGCCGCGGGGTCGGAGCCGGCCTCTCTGGTGGCCGGCGGCTCGTCCTCGTTCATTTACGCTGACCGTCCGCCTTGCGGGGAGCGGGACCGCCGTTCAGGGCCGAGACCAGATCGCCGAACGCCGAGGGACCGCTGCGCTCGGAACGCTCGGCCCGGGGAGTCCGGGGGCGATCGCGGCCGGCGGGGACCGCGGCCCGGACCGGCGCCGGCGCATCCCGCCGGCCGCGCTCCCGCGCTCCCGAATGATCGCCATGGCCGTGACCCTGGCCCTGACCGTCGCGGCGCGGCGGCCGGGCCGCGGAGCGCGGCGGCACCACGGGCTGCGCATGGGCCTGGGACGCCGGCACCGGCGCCATCGGCCCGGGATCGACCACGGTGAGACGGACGCGGGTCAGCTTCTCGATGTCGCGCAGGTAGCCCCGCTCCTCGCCATCGTCACAGAACGCCACCGCGATCCCCGAGGCCCCGGCCCGGGCGGTGCGCCCGATGCGATGAACGTAGCTTTCGGGAATGTTGGGCAACTCGAAGTTGACGACATGGGAAACGGCATCGACATCGATGCCGCGAGCCGCGATGTCGGTGGCCACCAGCACCCGCACCGTACCGGCGCGGAAGCCCTCGAGGGCCGCCTGCCGCGCGCTCTGCGACTTATTGCCGTGAATCGCGGTCGCCGAGACGTTGGCCTTGACCAGATGCTCGGCCACCTTGTTGGCGCCGTGCTTGGTCCGGGTGAAGACCATCACCCGGTCCATGCCGGCATCTTTGCCCAGCATATCGACCAGCAGATGACGCTTGACCGCCGCCGGCACGAAAATCACTTGCTGCTCGACCCGCTCGGCCGTAGTCGCGACCGGCGCGACCTCGACCCGCACCGGGTCCTTGAGCAGACGCGCCGCGAGGCTGCTGATCTCGCCGGGCATGGTCGCCGAGAAGAACAGCGTCTGGCGCCGGGCCGGCAGGGTCGCGATCACCTTGCGGACATCGTGAATGAAGCCCATGTCGAGCATGCGGTCGGCCTCGTCGAGCACGAAGACCTCCAGACGGTCGAAGCGGACGTGGCCCTGGTTCATGAGATCGAGCAGGCGGCCGGGGGTGGCCACCAGGATGTCGAGACCGCCGCGCAGCGCCGAAACCTGGGGCGCCTGCCCGACGCCGCCAAAGATCACCGCCGAGCGCAGGGAGAGGCCAGCCCCATAGCAGCGGATGCTCTCGCCGATCTGGATCGCGAGTTCGCGGGTCGGCGTCAGGATCAGCGAGCGGGCGCCGCCGGCGCGGACCCGGTCCCGGGTCTCGGCGAGGCGCTGCAGGATCGGCAGTGTGAAGGCTGCGGTCTTGCCGGTACCGGTCTGGGCGATGCCCAGAATGTCGCGGCCGAGCAAGGCCGGCGGAATTGCGCCGGCCTGAATCGGCGTCGGCGTCCGATACTCTTGGGCAATCAGGGCCTGTTGAATTTCGGGGCGGAGAGAAAGTTCGGAAAAGAGAGTCATGAAATCCCTGGTCGCGCGCAGCGTCCATCCCCGGAGCCCCCCTACGTGCCGGGGTCGGCCGAGTTGGTGAAGCGGCAGGGCGATGGCGCCATTGAGGCCACCACCGCGCGCGAGCCGGAAGGGGCCGGGTGAAAGACATTCCGGACCGCGGGTGCGGCGCTGCGGAAACCGACCCCACCACTCCGGCGGGAGCCGTTGCCATGAGGTGTGACAGCATTCCGGCTGCGGGTCAAATGATTACGGCCGGCTGGGCCGGCATGGGAGCCCCGCAGGGCCGCCGCCGTGGCCCGGCAGCACCAGAGCGGCGGGCGGCCGAAGCATGCCGGCCCGACCACGAAGCCCGACGGTGGCGACGAAAACGGGCCATGCCCCTCTATTCCGCCGAGGGATCGGCCAAACGGAGCGGCCCGGCACTTGCTGAGCGACAGCACTTGGAATCGAACTGACCGAGTCGGTGCTTATTTCCGGCGCCGGCTATTCCTGCCTCAGCGGTCTGCGCCGACTCACGGCGGACACGCTGAAGATCGGCCGCTCCAGGCCGACAGGCTGAAACGCCAAGGGCGGCCTCGAAGGCCAGGGCCTTCTGGCCCGCCCGCCCGTGTCTGCCCGCCCGTTCGCACAATTGCTCGGTCAGGGCACAATGGCACGTGAAGCGGGCGAAAATTTCAGATAATGTTATGACTAAATACGACAACACAAGCATCACTGAATACAATAACACGTCCTTTGGTATATATTTACTGGACAGGGAATGACTCCGTCATGCCGGCGTTCTGGACCACCCAGATTGACTACGTGTTTTTCGTTTACGGTCTGGCTTTTGTCCTGCTCGGCGTAATCTGCCTGTCAATTCATTCCAAGGATCAGGGCGATCTCCCCTGGTTGCTGCTCGGACTGTTCGGCCTCAGCCACGGCGGCAGCGAGTGGCTGGATCTCTATGCTCTCAACGCCGGCGCCTCATCGGTGCTGGATCTGGCCCGGCTGAGCCTGATGACGGCCTCGTTTGCGGTGCTGTTCGAGTTCGGCCGTGCCGGCCTTGGCCGGCGGCTGGCGTGGTGGCCCGGCCGCTGGCTGGTGGCGCTGCCGCTGGCCGCGGTGGTCGGCGCCAGCGTGGCCATCGATCCGGCCACCGCGAATGGCGTCGCCCGCTATTTTTTGGCGGTGCCGGGATGCCTCGCCGCCGCCATCCTGCTGGCCCGGCAGGCCGGCGGCCGCACCGGCGGACGGAAAGCCACCCTGAGGCTGGCTGCGGGGGCTTTCGTGCTGTACGGCGTCGCCGCCGGTCTGGTGGTCCCGGTGTCGGCGCTGCCCCCGTCGCACTGGCTCAATCCGCCGCTGGTTCTGGCCGTCATCGGGGTGCCGGTCCAGCTGGTCCGCGGCCTGCTGGCGGTAGCCATCACGGTGGCGCTGTGGCAGTCCGAGGTCGAGCAGATCGCCACCCGGACGCTGCGGCTGAAGATGCGCCGCCACCGCTGGCTGATCCTCTGCAGCCTTGCCGCGATCCTCGGGCTCGGCTTCTCGCTGACCAACTGGCTGGGCCGGATGTTCGACGGCGAGTTGCGTGACGAGATGCGGGTCGAGATGTCGCTGCTCTCCAACAACCTCGACACCGAGATGCAGGCCACCGACGGCGCGGTTCAGGCGATGGCCACTCTGGCCACCGCCCTGACCGATCTCTCGCCGGCCGGCGCCGCGGCGGCGATGAGCCTCACCGACAGCTTCCAGCGCGCCACCAGCGGCAGTCTGGCCTATCTGATGACCCGCGACGGCACGGTCATCGCCGCCTCCAACCGCAATGAGCCGGCCAGTCTCCAGGGCAAGAACTACGGCTTTCGCCCCTATTTCAAGACCGCGCTGGCCGGCGGGCCCGGCCGCTATTTCGCCTTTGGTGTCACCACCCTTGAGGCCGGCTATTATGCCAGCTACCCGGTGCGCGACCGCGCGGGGACCGGGGTGATCGGCGTCGCCGCGATCAAGAAGCCGCTCAGCGCCCGCAACCTCGGCTTCACCACCCTCGAAAACGCCTATCTGGTCGACGCCAACGGCATCGTGCTGTTCGGCAGCCGGCCCGAGATGCGCCTGCGCAGCCTGTGGCCGCTGTCAGAGGAGACCAAACGGCGGATCATCGAGTCCCGGCAGTTCATCGAGCCGAATCTGCACCCGGCGCTGGCCGCGGAACCCGCGGACGGCGCCTGGCTCCAGCTCGATGGCAAACGCTATTCGGCCAGCCGGAAAGTGATCAATGATGATGGCTGGTCGATTCTGGTTTTACAACCTCAGATGTCATCACCGATCAACCGTCTGTTTGGGATCATCGCGACTCTGCTCGTCAGTATTCTGGTCATCGCCCATCACGTGATCTTCAGCCGGCAGCTGAACTCGGAGGCGGAACTCAACAACAAGCAAACCCAGCTGGAATTGCTGTCGCGGACCCTGGACGAGGCCCGGCTCAGGGCCGAGGCGGCCAACCGGGCCAAGTCCGAATTCCTCGCCAACATGAGTCATGAAATCCGCACGCCGATGAATGGCGTGATCGGCCTGAGCCAACTGGCACTCAAGGCGAGCGCCGACAACCGGCAAAAGGACTATTTAAGAAAAATCATGTCCTCGGCGACGACGCTTCTGAACATCATCAACGACATTCTGGATTTTTCAAAAATAGAGGCTGAAAAACTCACCATCGAAACCATTAACTTCAATCTAAATTCGGTCCTCGACAGTGCCGCCAACGTCACGGCGATGCGGGCCGCCGAGAAGAATCTGGAGCTGGCCTTCGAGGTCGCCCCCGACGTGCCCTCGCGGCTGATCGGCGACCCGCTGCGGCTCGGGCAGGTTCTGCTCAATCTGCTCAACAACGCGATCAAATTCACCGAGCATGGCGAGATCGTGCTCTCGATCACCACCGGCGAACGGCAGGCCGACAGTATCGAGCTGTGCTTTGCGATCCGCGATACCGGGATCGGCATGACCGCCGAGCAGCAGGCCAAGCTGTTCCAGTCGTTCAGTCAGGCCGACACTTCGACCACCCGGCGCTTTGGCGGCAGCGGCCTTGGCCTTGCGATCAGCAAGCGGATCACCGAACTGATGGGCGGGCTGATCGAGGTCGAGAGCGAACCCGGAGTCGGCAGCACCTTCCGCTTCACCGGCGTCTTTGGCCTGCAGGAAGAGGTCGCCGAGGAACTGGTCGCGCCGAACCGTCTGCTCTCCAGCCTGCGGGTTCTGATCGTCGACGACAACGCGACGGCGCGGGAAATCCTGTCGTCGATGCTGATATCGTGGTCGATGCAGGTTCAGACCGCTTCGGGCGGCTGGGAAGCCTTCGCCACCCTGTTCAGCGCCGCCGCCCGCCATGCCCCCTTTGATCTGGTGCTGCTCGACTGGCAGATGGCGGAACCCGATGGTCTGACCACGGCCAAGGCGATTTTCGAGAACGATCAGATTGAGACCAAGCCCCATATCATCATGATCAGCGCCTATCGCCATGACGAGGTGATGGCCCAGGCCGAGCGGGTTGGCGTCGACGCCTTCCTGATCAAGCCGGTCGACAAATCGCTGCTGCTGGAAACAATCACCTCGATCTTCGTCACGCGGAGCGCCGAGGCACCGTCCGCGGCCGACCAGCCGCATCCGGCGGCGGCCTCCCAGGTGCCGCCCTCGCGCCTCTCCGGGGTCCGGGTGCTGCTGGCCGAAGACAACGAGATCAACCAGCAGATCGCAATCGAATTCCTGGCCGAAGTCGGGGTCACGGTCGAGGTCGCGGTCAATGGCCGCGACGCCGTGGCCATGGCCCTCGATGGCGGCCCCGAACGCTATGACGTCGTGCTGATGGACGTCCAGATGCCGGTACTGGACGGGCTGGAGGCGACCCGGCGCCTGCGCGAGCATTTCGGCCCCGAGCGCCTGCCGATCATCGCCATGACCGCCCACGCCATGGAGCAGGAGCGCAAACGCTGTCTGGCCGCCGGCATGAACGACCACATCGCCAAGCCGATCGACCCCGTGGTGCTGATCGAAACCCTGGGCCGCTGGGTGGTACCGCGCATGGCGCGCGAAACCGCGCGGGCCGTGGAACCGCCGCCCCAGCGCCCCGCCGCGGAGTCACCGCCGAGGCCCGCCGCCGTCTCCGTTGCCGCCGCCCCCACCACCGGCGGCACGCTGGCGCCCGACAGCCTGCCCGAGGTTCTGCCGCCCTTCAACCTCGCGGCGGCGGTGGCCCGGATGGCGGGCATGCGCGAACTGGTGCGGCGGGTGCTGATCGGCTTTCACAAAAGCTTTGCCGGCGCCGCGACGGAGTTCGACCGCCTGCTTGCGGAAAATCGTCTGGACGAGCTGTTGCGGCTGGCCCACACTCTTAAGGGGATGGCCGCCACCCTCGAAGCGATCGCCCTCACCGATGCGGCGGCGGCATTGGAAGGCGCCCTGCTGAATGGACGGACGAATGAGGTCTCGCCCTTGATCGATGCCGTAAAAATTGAGTTGGCGCCCGCGGTGGCCGCGGCGGCGCGGGTGGCATCTGCCGGCGGCGCCCCGCCTAAAGCGACGGTCGCCGCCCCACCGGCCGGACCGGCTCCGGTTCTCGACCATGGTCAGGTCCAGCAGCTGATCGCCGATCTGCGTCAGCATCTGGTCAAGAACAGCGCCAAGGCCCGCAAAGCCCTGGCGGCGCTGCGGCAGGCACTGCCGGGTCCGGTCTTCGACCCGCAGCTTGATGCCCTGGTCGCCCACCTCGACCGATTCGATTTCCGGGGCGCCGAAACATCCCTGGCCGCGCTCGCGGCCGCCATGCCATCGGTGGAGTCACCGCCATGACCGCTCCCGGCAAAGGCCATATCCTGATCTGCGACGACGAGCCGACCAACATCGAGATTCTGGTCGGCATTTTCGAGGATGACTACGAGATCATCATCGCCCTCGATGGCGAGCAGGCACTCGATCTGGCCCGGAGCGAGCGCCCCGATCTGGTCCTGCTCGACGTCATGATGCCGGGGCTTGACGGCTATCAGGTCTGTGCCCGGCTCAAGAGCGAGCCCGAGACCGCCGACATTCCGGTGATCTTCATCACCGGCCTCGGCGATGAGCGGGCTGAGACCCAGGGCTTTGATGCCGGCGCCATCGATTACGTCACCAAGCCGATCAATCCGGTGATCGTGCGCCGGCGGGTGTCGACCCACGTCGAACTCAAGAAATCCCGGGACCGGCTGGCGGAGATGGCGGTCACCGACCGCCTGACCGGCCTCGCCAACCGCCGCTGCTTCGATCAGGTCCTCGACCTCGAGACCCGGCGGCTGCGCCGCAGCGGCGGTCTGCTGTCGCTGGTCCTGCTCGATGTCGATCATTTCAAGACGTACAACGACACGTACGGCCACGTCGCCGGCGACAGCTGCCTGCAGACGGTGAGCGCGACCATCCGCGGCGCCGTCAACCGCGCCACCGATCTCGCCGCCCGCTACGGCGGCGAAGAGTTCGCCTGCATCCTGCCCTCGACCCCGCTCGCGGGCGCCATCGACCTCGCCGAGCGCATCCGCCTCAGCGTCGCCGGCCAGACCATTCCCCATCGGGCTTCGGCCACGGCCCCCTTCGTCACCGTCAGCCTCGGCGTGGCCACCATCGCCACCCCGGGCGCCGATGACCGCGAGATCGCCGCCCTGGTCGCCGCCGCCGATACCATGCTCTACCGGGCGAAACAGACCGGCCGCAACCGGGTCGTCGCCCCCGACCCCGACCTGCAGCCGCTCAGTCCGGCTCCGGTGATCGGCGCCGGTTTCGCCCGGACTTCCCAGGGGGCCGGCCGGCCGCTGCCGTATCGTCTTTGATGCCGTCAACAGTCAGGCGACCGGCGCGGCCTGAGGCTTCAGCTGCGCCAGCAGAACATCGACCTCGGTCCACTCGATCGGCTTGGTCAGAAAGCCGGTCAGCCCGGCCTCCATGTAGGCGTCGCGGTGCTCGGTCAAGGCATCGGCGGTCAGCGCGACCACCGGAACCTCCGAGTAGGGTGGCGGCAATTCCCGGATCAGCCGGGTGGCGGCGCCGCCCTCCATCACCGGCATCTGCATATCCATCAGAATGAGATCGAAGCGCTCGACGGCAGCTTTTTCATAGGCCTCAAGCCCGTTTTCCACCACGGTCACGCGATGGCCGCGATTCTCCAGCCCGATCCTGACGATCATCCGGTTGATGGCATTGTCCTCGGCCAGCAGGATGGTCATCGGCATCGGCGACGGCGGCTGCTCCTCGGCCGCCACCCCGGCCACCGCCACGGTGGCGCCGCCGCGCTCCAGCGCACAGGAGAAGGTGAAGACCGAGCCGGCGCCGAGCCGGCTGGTGGCGCGGATTTCGCCGCCCATCAACTCGGCCAGCCGCTTGCTGATGGCGAGGCCCAACCCGGTGCCGCCGAACTTGCGGCTGGTGTCGCGGCCGACCTGGGAAAATGGCGCGAACAGCTTGGCGAGATCGGCTTCGGCGATGCCGATCCCGGTGTCCTCGACCCGGAAGGTCAGCGCGACACGGTCGCCGCGGGCAGCATGGCTGAGCCGGACCAGGACCGAGCCGCCGTGGGTGAACTTGATCGCGTTGCTGACCAGATTGCCCAGCACCTGCTTGATCCGGATCTGATCGCCCCGGACAGGCAGGGTAAAGAGACCGCCGAGATCGACCGAGAGCCGGCAATCGTTCTCGCCGGCCTTGGGCCAGAACAGGCGCACGGTGTCCATGACCAGGGTGACGGCGTCAAAGTCGCCGATGTCGAGGGTCAGCCGGTCGGCGTCGATCTTGGAATAGTCGAGAATGTCGTTGAGCACGGTCAGCAGCGTCCGCGCCGAGGTGCGCATGGTGTCGAGATATGACCGCTGATCGGCGCCGAGGGTGGTCTCCGACAGGAAATCGGCCATGCCGATCACCCCGGTCATCGGCGTCCGCAATTCGTGGCTCATCATGGCGAGAAAGGCCGACTTGGCCCGGTTGGCCTGTTCGGCGTTTTCGCGCGCCCGCACCAGCGCCTCCTCGGCCCGCTTGCGCGCCGTGATGTCGTGAACGATCGAGTAGAGCAGGCAGCCACTCTCGGTTTCGATCGGACCCGAATGGACCTCGACGTCCCGGATCTCGCCGCTGGCCAGACGATGGCGGAACTCGAAGTACACGCGCGCCTCGGCCTGCGCCCGCGCCATCTCATGGGCCACGTCGTCGGCACTCAGGATGTTGATCTCCTGCACGCTCATCGCGCGGAGCGTGGCCAGATCATGGCCGTAGAAGACCGAGGCGGCGCGGTTGGCATCGACGATCCGGCCGCTCTCGGGGTCGATCAGCAGTTGCACCGCCTTGTTGGATTCGAAATAGCGGCGGAAGCGCTCGCCGCTGAGCAGGCGCGCCTCCAACTCCCGTCGCTCGTCGAAGGCCTGATGCAGCGCCGCCATCATTTCGTTGAGCGCCCTGGCCAGATGCGACAGTTCATCGTCGCCGCTGGTGGAAAACCGCCCGGAAAAATCCCGGGAGCGAATCACCGCCCCGGCCTGCCCTTCCAGCGCCACCAGCCGGCGGGTCAGCCGGCGACCGATGGCGAAGCTGGCGATAAAAACCGCGACGGCGCCGAGGATCGCGAGCAGCACCGATTTGCCGAGCACCTCGGCCGCGCGCTCCCCGCCCCCGCTCCTGATCAGCCGCAAGCCCATATCGACCCTGCCGAACCCGGCGGGCAGCGCGACCGGACGGAAAAATACCAGTTGGCCCCCGATCTCGTTCTCGACGACACGATCACCCGGGGCGGCGGCATCGAACGAAATTTCGGTGCCGGGCGCGAACGAGAGCGAGCGGCTGATCGCGTCCCCGGCGACCTCATAGACCAGCGTGCCCTCGGCGGTGCCGGTGTTCGGAAACACGATCGGCGCCGCCAGCAGCAGGACATGGCCGCCCGGCCGGCGCTCGACCGTCGCCCGAACCCGGCCCTCGGCGACCACCCGCCGGCCAAGCGCGCTGACATCGGAGGCCGGCACCAGATCGTCGGTCGAGGCGATCACCCGGCCCCGGTAGTCGGTCATCGCCACCAGCACCGGGATGCCGTCGATCGAGCGCACATCCCTGACAAAGGGGCGCAGATAGGTTTCCCGGCCCTTGCTGTCGGCGAGGGCATTGGCGAACATTGTATTGGCGGCCATGCCGGCCAGATGCGAAGTCAGACTGCCCAGCCTCTGCTCCACCGCCTCCGCCCGCTCGGCCAGTTCGTGGCGCGCCTCGCCGCGCACGGTGTCGGCGACGATGCCCATCACATAGACCAGCGA
Source organism: Rhodospirillaceae bacterium (assembly GCA_037132135.1). Lineage (GTDB taxonomy): Bacteria > Pseudomonadota > Alphaproteobacteria > Azospirillales > Azospirillaceae > BOG-933. The sequence goes on along the minus strand of JBAXPR010000012.1, from coordinate 24,111 downwards.
AATCGTCCCGAGCGACGCCATCACCGCCAGCGCCACCGCCGCGGTGGCCAGGGCGATCCTGACCGATTGCGTCATCCGGAACCTCAAGAGGGACCTCCGCCGGCCATGGGTCAGACCGGATCAGCGGATCGGCACGATGACGCCGTCGTCGCGAAAGCGCGCCATGAAGACCTCGGCCTCGGTCAGGGCCTCATGACTGCTCTCCGAGAACGGCGCCGGATAGTCCCGGATCAGCCCCGGGTAATCCCGGACCCGCTCCAGTGCGTCGCGGATCGCCGCCCGGTCCGCCGAACCCGCCAGCGTCACCGCCCGGGCCAGAACGTGCATCATGTCGTAGCCATGGGCGGTGCCAACCGGCGACTCGATGTCTTCGATGCGGGTGATCCCGAACGGCCGGGCCGCCGCCATGAAGCGGGCCAGCCGGCCCGGTTCGGCCGAAAAGAAGCTGAAGGTCTGAATCACCGAGAGGTCAAACTTGGAGAGCGCACCGGCAGTGACGCGAACGAACTCGCCGCCGGTGATGCCCCAGTGGCAGATCAGCGGCAGGCGCCGCTCCGGGGGCAGTGCCGCCATTTCGCGGACGAGGATTTCCCCCTCGATGTCGTTGGCCACGAAAATGATCGCCTGGGCGCCGGCCTTGACCAATTCCTCGTAGCGATCGACCATCGTCCGGTTGCCCCAGTTGTACCAGGACACCCCGACCTGCGACGCGCCCCGAATCTCACCGATCCGGTCCTCGGCGACCTTCAGATTGCTTCGGCCCCAGGCGGTGTTGGGCAGCAGCAGCCCGACCCGGCCCCAGCCAAGGCGGACGGCGTGGCGAATCATCGCCGGCATGGCATTGAGGTCGCGCAACGACAGCCGGAAGACATAGCTGCCGTCCGGCGGCGTGCGGGTGATGCCCTCGGCCGAGGACCACACCGCCAGCAGCGGCATGTGCTGCGCTTCGGCAATCGGCGCCTCATCGAACACCACCGGACTGAACCGGCCGGCAAAAACCGCGATCACCGCCGGATCGGCGATGAATTCCTGAAGGTTGTCGATGCCGCGCGCGGGCAGAGAGCGGTTGTCGCGGGTGACGACCTCGATTGTGCGACCGCCGAGAACCCCGCCGGCGGCGTTGATCTCGGCCACCGCGATGCGGACGCCACGCTCGATCGCCTGCGCCGAGGTGCTGCTTTTCAGACCATATTCGCCGTCGATGCCGACGCGAAGCGGTCCGCCGTCCGCTGCGGCCGGGAGCGGTCCGAGGACACCGGAAGTCAGAAAGATGACAAATGCCAGAACGGTCCTGATCAACGGATCACTCCAATTCCGCGCTCCGGTTGGCCAACATTAGTCCCTATCGAGGCGTTTGCAATGTCGCGCGATGCCGGTTGAGGAAAATAATTCCGGGCGCGGCCGGTTACGGCGGCGATCCGAAGCGACCGTCGCGGCCTGGCCGCCGTTTCCGCGCGGAGCGGCCTTGCGGCGGGCGATCAAGTGCTCCTATCTATGAGGCCTGATCTATGGACCCTGACGCGGGGGCGCCCGGCGGAAGCCGGCACGGGGTGAACCGGGACGGACAGGGCGGCTGGTGCGGCGCATGAAACTCGCGGTGGTATTGAATGAAACCGCCGGAACCCTGCTGGGGCGACCGGTGGCGGGCACGGTGGCGGAGCTGCGGCAGCGCTTTGCCGCCGCCGGCGCCGAGGCTTCGGTGTGTGCCGCGCCCGGCCCGGCGGTCGAGGCGGCAATTCGCACCGCCGTCGCCTCCGATGCCGAGGCCGTGATCATCGGCGGCGGCGATGGCACGGTGGCCACCGCCGCCGGCTTGCTGCTCGGCACCGGCAAGGCGCTGGGGCTGCTGCCGCTCGGAACCATGAATCTGCTGGCCCGCGACCTCGGCATGCCGGCCGACTGGCGGGCCGCGGTGGCGGTGCTGGCGGCGGGAGTGCGACGGCCGATCGACATCGGCGAGGTCAACGGCCGGGTCTTCCTCAACAACTCGGTGATCGGGCTCTACCCGACCCTGGTGCGGGCGCGCGAACGCCAGCGCGGCGTTCCCGGCTGGCGCAAATGGCCGGCGATGGCCTCGGCGGTGCTGAAGGCGCTGCGCTATTACAATCTGATCGAGGTCGAGGTCGACCTCGGCCACGGGCCGCGCCTGATCCGAACCCCGGCGCTCGCGGTGGTCAACAACGTTTATCGCGACCCGGCCGCGACCTTTCTCAACCGCCCGACCCTTGACGGCGGCCAACTCGCGGTCTACGTCGCCCAGCATCAGACCCGGCTCGGACTGGTGCGGCTGATGGCCGGGTTGGCCCTTGGCGGCTGGCAAAGCAACGCCGAACTCGACTCCCTGACCATGACCGACCTCACCGTGACCAGTCATGCCCGCCGCCGGCTCAAGGTGGCAATCGACGGCGAGGTCACGCGGCTGACTCCGCCCCTGGTCTACCGCATCCGGCCGAAGGCGCTGTCGGTGCTGGTGCCATGAGAACCATCGCCCACCTCTCCGACCTCCATTTCGGCCGCATCGACGACGAGGTGCTGGAAGCGCTGGTCACGGATCTGACCGAGGTCAATCCGTCGCTGGTGGTGATCAGCGGCGATCTGGTGCAGCGCGCCCGGCGCCGGCATTTCCGCGCCGCCCGCGCCTTTTTGGAGCGGCTGCCCGCGCCCTGGCTGGTCGTGCCGGGCAATCACGACATCCCGGCCTATAACCTGCTGGCCCGCTTCACCGTGCCGTTCCGCAACTACCGCCGCTACATCACCCCCGACCTCAACCCCTTCATCAGCGACGACGAGATCGCGGTGCTCGGCATCAACACCGCCCGGCCACTGATTCTCAACTTCGCCCACGGCCGGATCAATCTCCGCCAGATCGCCCACATCGAAGCGGCGTTCCACAACGTCCCGGCCGGGGTGTTCAAGGTGCTGGTCACCCACCACCCCTTCCTGCCGCCGCCCGACAAGCCGGCGGGCAAGGTGTTGCTCGGGCGGGCGCGACTGGCGCTGCCGGCGCTGGAGGCCTGCGGCATCGATCTGCTGCTCGCCGGCCACTTCCACCGCGGCTTCGCCGGCGACATCGCCGAGCATCACAGCCACCTGGAACGCCCGATCCTGGTCGCCCACGCCGCCACCGCGACTTCAACCCGGCTGCGCAACGAGCCCAACGGCTACAACCTGATCACCGTGGCGCCGCCCGCCGTGACCTTCGAGGAACGGACCTGGACCGGCCAGCGCTTCGCCGCCGCCGAGCGCAGCACCTTCACGCGCAGTCCGCACCGGTGGCTACCCGACGATCGCTGACGAACCGGCTCTCCTCCTCCTCGCTGCCGTCGAACATCACCCAGCGATTGCGGCCGGTCCGCTTCGCCTTCAAGAGGGCGTGGTCGGCCTGATCGACCACCCGGCCATAATCGGGATGGCCGTCATGCACCGCCACCCCCAGGCTGGCGGTGATGACGTGGCCGGCCTCTTCGAGCAGTTGGAATCGATGTCTGTTGATCACGGCGCGGATTTTCTCGGCCACGACCTGAACCGTTGCCGAGTCGACACTGGCGACGATGATCAGAAACTCCTCGCCGCCGTAACGAAAGACGAAGTCGCCGGCGCGGACAGTGGCCACCAGAAGTTCCGAGAACTGACGAAGCACCGAGTCACCAGCGGCATGACCATAGCGATCATTAATCGACTTGAAATAATCGATCTAAACCACTACCAGCTGAAGCTGGTAGGTTTGTGTCTAGGCTGGAAGCCGGGAAGTTACTCTAAAGAGCAATAGCCTTTTTATCTGTTGGTATGAGGAGAGAAGATTGACGCCCAGCTGCCCCTGTCTCAGCGCTACAGGCGATAGGCGAGCCCCGCCTGTAGCGCTGAGACAGGGCGGTGTCAAGAGCGAGGGCTGAAGCCTTTCCCGCCTGAAGGCGGGGGTTTGGACCTGAAAAGAGGACTATCAACCATGATCGCGGCAAAGCGGTCGCCCGAGCTGTTTGACAGCTTGACCTCGCGCTGAAGAATCGTCCGCAAGAACCGGCGATTGAACAGTTTGGTCAAGGGATCGCGCCCACCCTCCAGGGTCAGCATGCGATCGCTGATCGTGCTGAGAATAGCGGCCGCGGAGTTGACGTATTGGTCGATCACGGTCAGCGCCGCCCGCAGTTCGCGCGGCGGCACCTCCTCCCGGCTGCGCACCGCCTGACGGACATAGCCGTCGATCCGCTCGACGATATGCTTGAGCTGCCCGATCTCCACGGTATCGGGCAACATCAGGTCGCCCTTATGCAATATCCAGAGGCCGAGATTGGTCCGGCGCAAGGCGGGAAAGCAATCGATGCCGACGCCGTCGTCGTAGAGCAGACGCAGGACCTGGCGGTGCCAGTCGTAGAGCGACGAGCGCAGGCTTTCGGTCTGCAGTGCCATGTCGACATTGAAGATTTGCAGCTTCAGTATCTGCTGGTCCCGAACGTCGGCCAGCATGTCGCGGATACAGGTGCGGTTGATGATGCCGACCGCCCAGTCCACCATCTCGTTGACATAGAGAATAGCCTCGGTCAGCCGCGCCGGCTCCATGCCGGTATTGATCAGCCGCTCGAACAGCCCCCGCTTCATTTCGGCCACCGCCAGCTGCATTCCGGTCAGCGGCACATTGATCAGGGAATGGCGCTTGCCGACCTCGATCTGCCGGATGACAAGTTGCTCGACGTCGTCGCTCTCGCGCGGATAGAAAAACAGCTCGGTCAGCCACAGCCGCATCACCCAGCTCAGCCGGTCCTCGACGACGTCATGGTCAAAGAAATCGGCAATCTCGGGCACCGAGCGCAGCTGCTCATAAAAGGCCCCGACGATCCGGGCGCCGAACTCGCCGATGACATGGAACACCTTCAACCTTAGCGCGTCGTCTGTACGCGCGATCAACCGCGTCACGACTGCGGCATCCCCCCTGTCAACTATTACAGCCATACCCAATCGCCTTTTTCAACAGTCCCGATCCGGCTCCCCGGCCAAACGGGCCGCACCGCCGAACTTAGAGCGATTTTATTGTGCAGCACCCCGCCGTCCGCTTCCAAAGGGAAAATGGCGCTTGCCAAAATTTATCTAAAATGCTGCACTGCGGTCAGTTGAGCGCCGCCGGCACCAGAACCCGCTCCTTGGGAAAGCCGGCGGTCACGGTGGTACCGAGAGGCGGCGTGCTCTCGACGATCAGCGAGCCGCCATGCAGCTCCATCAGCCAACGGCAGATTGGCAGGCCCAGGCCGATGCCGCGGCTCTTGTTGGCCCTGAAGGCGTCGGCGTGATGGAAGGGATCCAGAACCCGGCCGATCAGGTCAGGCGGGATGCCAAGGCCGGTGTCGGTCACCGCCAGCAGCAGCCGGCCGTCAGGGGCGCTCTCGGCGCTGACCCTGACCGAGCCGCCGCGCGGCGTGAACTTGACGGCGTTGCTGACCAGATTGATCAACACCTGCCGGATCGCCCGCGCGTCGCCGCGCAGTTTGGGCAGCGCCTCTGAAACGCCCTCCGAAAGCAGGATGCCGCTATCCTCGGCGCGCGGCCGCATCATGGCCAGGGCGCCGGCAACGGCGCTGTGGAGATCGACGACGCCATCGCACAGCGAGAACTTGCCCAGTTGCAGGCGCGAGACGTCGAGAAGATCGTCGATGATGCCGATCAGCTGGCGGCCGCTTTCGTTGATGTTGCGGGCGTAATCCAGATAAACCGGCGACAGCGGCCCCATCATCTCGTGGCGCATCATGTCGGAAAAACCGATGATCGCGTTCAGCGGCGTGCGCAGCTCGTGGCTCATATGGGCAAGAAACTGGGTTTTGGCCTGATTGGCCGCCTCGGCGTCGAGCTTGGCGCTGCGCAGGGCGGCGTCGGCCTCCTTGCGCTCGGTGATGTCGGCGACCGCGGCGATAAACAGCGGCCCCTCGGGGCGCTCCAGCAGACTGATCGCGATTTCGAGGGGGAATTCGCCGCCGTCCCGGCGCACCGCGGTGACCTCCCGCCGCTGGCCGAGGCTGCTGTGGTCGCGGCTGCCGACACAGGCCGAGATCGCCTGACCATGGGCCGCCTGGACCGGCGCCGGCAGCAGCATGCTGACGTTGCGCCCGACCATCGCCGCCACCGGGTAGCCGAAGATACGGCCGGCGGCGGCGTTGACGGTCTCCATGCGGCCGTGCGCATCGACGGCAATGATGCCCTCGGCGGCGGCGGCGAGGATCGCGGCGTTGCGCTCCTGGCTTTCCCGCAGCGCCGCCTCGGCGGCCCGCCGTTCGCTGAGGTCGCGCACCGTGCCGATATAAAGGCGCTGGTCGCCGCTGGCGTCGGCCGGAATCTCGGTCACCACCAGTTCAATGGGAATCGGGCGGCCGCTGCGGTGGAGCGCCTCCAGTTCCCGCACCTCGCCGCACCGGCTCGCGATGCCGCCGCCGGTCAGGCCGGGGATCAGGTCGGCCGCCGGCCAGCCCAGCACCTCGGCCTCCTGATAGCCGAAGATGCGCTCGGCCGAGCGGTTGAAACCCTGGACACCGCTGCCGTCGTCGAGAGTGATCAGCCCATCGACGGTGGCATCGAGAATGCCGTGCTGGCGCGCGGCGGCGGCAGCGGCGAGCCGCTCCTTCTCGGCCCGGGCCAAGGCAGTGTTGCGGCTCTGATACTGCAGGAGCCAGGCGTACACCAGCGCCACCACCCCCAAGGCCAGCACCGCAAGACCATAAAGCACCAGATTTTGCCGCCACGAGGCCAGAATGGTGTCGACCGACATCCCGACCGCGATCATCAGCGGATCGCCGGCCACCGGCCGCACCGCAACCAGCCGCTCAGCGCCGCCCTCGGCGGCATCGGCCAACCAGACCAGCTGCGCCGCGCGGCGGCCGGGCAGCAACGGCAGCGAGCCGGCGCCGGCCTGCCGTGGCGCTGCGGCGAGGATGCGGCCATTCTCCTGGGTCAGCCACGCCCGCCCGCCCTCGCCCAACGGCAACGCCGACAGAATCTCGACCAGCGGCGCCGCCGCGACCCCGATCACCGCCGTACCCAGCCGGTTGCCGTCGGCGCCGGTCAGCGGCCGGGCGGTGACGATGACCTCACCGCCGCCCGCAGCGCCGTGCAGCCCCGCCACCGCCTGGGCCTCACGCCCGGCGGGGTCGACCAGCGCCAGCGAGATCAGGTCGGGATAGGCCGCGAGCCGGGCACGCAACACCGGCCGCAGCGCGGTCTCGCCGACATCATGACCGGTCAGCAGGGCTTCCAGGTCCGCCACCAGCATACCGGTGCTGCGCAATCCGCCGATCACCTGCAGCTCGGCGGTCCGGGCCAGCGCCATCGCCTGCTCCCCGGCCTCGACCAGCACGGTTTGACGCACCGCGAACATCTGCCAGCCGAAGAGCACGGCCATGGCCATTACCACCAGGGCGGTCGCGACGCGCGCATCGATCGGCCTGAGGATGGTCATGAGGTAAGGTCTTCCTCTGTAACCGTGCAGGATTATTAAACAATCTTGTCCCGGACAGAACTCCCGACGCCGCCGTCATCCATGAAAGCGCGCACCGAACCTTTCCAGAGTTCTCACGGTAGTCTGCTGTTACTGAACAAGATGTTGACAGGCTCAATTTGTCGCAGGCCACGCGGTGCCGCACCTGCCGCGGGGCGGGCGGCTTCAGCCTCAGTCTCAGCCCTTCAGCGCCGCCCGAAGGGCACGATAGGCCGTGGCGCTCAGGGGAATGCGGGCGTACGCCCCGCCATCGGGACGCTCGAGGGCGGCCCGGTCCGAGGGCGGAATGCAGGCGTACACCGCCTCCAGGGCGGCGCGCATCTGGCGCAGCCGGTCGATCAGGCCGCCATCCTCGACATAGGCCGAGAGAATCTGGGCCTGAACCAGGGATTCGAGGGCCGGCATCAAGCCGGCGTTCGAGCGGTCATGCACCGCCTTCGCCACCTCGTCGCGGGCGTTCTCCAGGCGATCCCGGATCACCTGGGGGTCAACGGGGCGGCCGGTCACTGCCGGACGATCGTCAGATGTGGATCGCCCGCCCATAGGCCGCGAGCACCGATTCGTGCATCATCTCCGAGAGCGTCGGATGCGGGAACACGGTGTGCATCAGTTCGGCCTCGGTGGTCTCGAGGGTGCGGGCCACGGTATAGCCCTGGATCATCTCGGTAACCTCGGCGCCGATCATGTGCGCGCCGAGGAGTTCGCCGGTGGCGGCGTCGAACACGGTCTTGACCAGCCCCTCGGGCTCGCCGAGCGCGATCGCCTTGCCGTTGCCGATGAAGGGGAAACGGCCGACCCGGACCTGATAGCCCTTGGCCTTGGCCTTGGCCTCGCTGAGGCCGACGCTGGCGATCTGGGGCTGCGAGTACGTACACCCGGGGATCGAGCGCAGATCGAGCGGGTGTACGCCCGGCACACCGGCGATCTTCTCGACGCAGATCACGCCCTCGTGGCTGGCCTTGTGGGCGAGCCAGGGCGCGCCCGCGACGTCGCCGATGGCATAGAGCCCGGGCTCGTCGGTCCGGCACCATTCGTCGGTCAGGATATGGGTCTTCTCAACCTTGACCCGGGTCGTCTCCAGTCCGATGTCCTCGACGTTGCCGACGATGCCGAGGGCCAGGATCACCCGGTCGACGGTCAGGGCCTCGCTCTTGCCGCCGGCCTCCAGGGTGGTGGTGACGCTGTCGGCTCCGGCCTTCAGCGGCCCGACCTTGGCCCCGGTCAGGATGCGCATGCCCTGTTTTTCGAAGGATTTCCGCGCCAGCGCCGAAATTTCCTCATCCTCGACCGGAAGAACGCGGTCGAGCACCTCGGCGATGGTGACAGTGACGCCGAGAGCATTGTAGAAGCTGGCAAATTCGATGCCGATCGCGCCCGAGCCGACCACAAGCAGCGATTTCGGCAGCCCCGCCGGCACCATCGCCTCCTTGTAGGTCCAGATCAGCTTGCCGTCGGGCATCAGCCCGGGCAGGGAGCGCGCCCGCGCCCCGGTGGCCAGAATGATGTGTCTGGCGGTGTAGAGGGTGTCGCCGACCCGCAGCCGGCCCGCGCCCTCGAGCCGCGCGTGGCCGTCGACCACCGTGACCTTGTTCTTTTTCAGGAGATGCTTGACGCCGCCCGAGAGCTGGCTGGCCACCCCGCGCGAGCGCTTGACCACTTTGGCCAGATCCACCCGCGGGTTGTCGGCGGCAAGGCCATAGGCGTCGAGATGCTGGAGATGACGGAAAATCTCCGCCGACCGCAGCAAGGCCTTGGTCGGAATGCAACCCCAGTTCAGGCAGATGCCGCCAAGATGCTCGCGCTCGATCAGCGCGGTCTTCATACCCAGCTGCGCCGCCCGGATCGCCGCGACATACCCGCCCGGCCCGCCGCCGACGACGATCAGTTCGAATTGTGTATCGGCCATGGCCGTTCAGTCCTCTCTTCGAATGCTGGAGTCAGGAGCCCTGGGGCTCCTGGGCGTCATCCTCACAGCAACATCGTCAGCGGGTCTTCCAGCAGTTTCTTGAAGGCGGCCAGGAAGGCGGCGCCGACCGCGCCATCGACGACGCGGTGGTCGATCGAGAGCGTGCAGGTCATGGCGGTGGCGATGGCCAGGGCACCGTCGCGGACCACCGGCCGCTGCTCACCGGCTCCGACCGCCAGGATGCAGGCCTGGGGCGGGTTGATGATCGCCGAGAACTCGCGGATACCGAACATGCCGAGGTTGGAGATCGTGAAGGTGCCGCCCTGGAACTCCTCGGGCTTCAGCTTGCCGTCGCGGGCACGGGCCGCCAGATCCTTCATCTCGGCCGAGATCACGGCCAGCCCCTTGGCGTCGGCGGCCTTGATGATCGGGGTGATCAGCCCGGCCGGCGTGGCCACCGCCACCGACAGGTCGACCTGATCGTAGAGCAGGATGTTTTCATCGGTCCAGGCAGCATTTGCCGCCGGAACCTTGCGTAGCGCCAGAGCAACCGCGCGGATCACGAAGTCGTTGACCGACAGCTTGTAAGCATCTGAGCGGGCATTCAAATCTGCGCGAATCTTCAGCACTGCATCAAGAGCGACCTCGATGCTGAGATAGAAATGCGGGATCGTCTGCTTAGCCTCTGTCAAACGACGGGCAATCACCTTGCGCATGCCGCTGTTGGCCTGAAGCCGGTATTTCAGCCCGACCTTGTCCGACCACGCCCGGGTGTCGTCGCCGCCGGCCGGCGACCTGACCGGCGGGGCCGCCGCCGGAGCCGCCGCCGCCACCGGAGCCGCCGCCGCCGGCGCTGCCGCCGCCGCCCTGGCCACCGGCCCGCGGGCCAGCGCCTCGGTGACATCATGCTTGATGATCCGGCCGCGCGGCCCCGAGCCGGCGACCCCGGTCAGGTCGAGCCCGGCCGCCGCCGCCAGACGCCTCGCCAAGGGGCTGGCGATGATGCGCGAACCGGAGCGGGGCGCGGCCGGCGCTGGCGCCACCGCGGCCGGGCCGGCTGCAGTGGCCGGCGCTGCGACCGCGCGCGGCGCGGCGGCGGGCGCCGCGCCCTTGCCGGTGTCCCCCTCGGCGCGCAGGCGTGCGATCGGCGCGTTGACCTTCACGGCCTGAGTGCCGCCGGGGACGAGGATGGCCTCAAGAATGCCCTCATCGACCGCTTCGACCTCCATGGTCGCCTTGTCGGTCTCGATTTCACAGAGGACGTCGCCGGCCCTGATGGCGTCGCCTTCCTTTTTCAGCCACTTGGCGAGGTTGCCCTCGGTCATGGTCGGCGACAGCGCCGGCATCAGAATGTCGATCGGCATGGATGCGTTCCCGTTTCCCTGATGGCGCGGTCAGCGGCGATAGCAGACGGACTTGACCGCCGCGGCGATGGCCTCGGGCTGGGGCAGCGCCAGCAGCTCGAGGTTGGCGGCATAGGGCAGCGGCACGTCGGCGCCGCACACCCGCACCACCGGCGCGTCGAGATCGTCGAAAGCCTGCTCCATCACCAGCGCCGCGATCTCGGCGCCGATGCCGGCATAGGCCCAACCCTCTTCCACCGTCACCAGCCGGTTGGTCTTGCGCAGCGAGGCCAGGATGGTCGCGGTGTCGAGCGGGCGCAGCGAGCGCAGGTTGATCACCTCGGCCTCGATGCCCTCGGCGGCCAGCGCCTCGGCGGCGGCCAGAGCGTGGCCGACCACCCGGGAAAAGGCGGTGATGGTGACGTCGCGGCCGGCGCGCTCGATCTTGGCCTTGCCGATCGGCAGCACGAACTCGGGATCGTCGGGCACGTCGAAGGACTGGCCGTACATGATCTCGTTTTCGAGGAAAATCACCGGGTTGGGATCGCGGATCGCGGCCTTGAGCAGGCCCTTGGCATCCGCCGCCGACCACGGCGCCAGTACCTTCAAACCCGGACAATGGGCGTACCACGAGGCGTAGCACTGGGAATGCTGGGCTCCGACCCGCGACGCCGCGCCGTTGGGACCGCGGAAGACGATCGGACAGCCCATCTGACCACCCGACATGTACAGAGTCTTGGCGGCCGAGTTGATGACGTGGTCGATCGCCTGCATCGAGAAGTTAAAGGTCATGAACTCGACGATCGGCTTCAGGCCGCCGAACGCGGCGCCGACGGCAAGACCGGCAAAGCCATGCTCGGTGATCGGGGTGTCGATTACCCGGGTCGAGCCGAATTCCTGCAGCAGCCCCTGAGTAACCTTATAAGCGCCCTGATATTCGGCAACCTCCTCACCCATGACGAAGATGCCGGGGTCGCGGCGCATTTCCTCGGCCATGGCATCGCGCAGCGCCTCGCGCACGGTTCGCCGGCTGACCCGGGCAAAAAACCGGGCCTCATCATCGATCACCGGCGCCACCGGAGCCGGCGCGGCGGCAACGGCGACCGGCGGCGGCGCGGCCACCAGCGCAGCCGGGGCCGCGGGCGCCGCGGCGGCCGAAGCCAGGGTTTCCCCCTCGGCCAGCAGCACCGCGACCTTGGCATTGACCGCCACCCCTTCGGTGCCGGCGGCAACCAGAATCGCGCCAAGACGGCCTTCATCGGCAGCCTCGACCTCCATGGTCGCCTTGTCGGTTTCGATTTCGAACAGCGCTTCACCGGCCTTGACCGCGTCGCCCTCTTTTTTCAACCAGCGGGCCAGCTTGCCCTCGGTCATGGTCGGCGACAGCGCAGGCATCAGAATATCGATCGGCATGGAAAATCCTCCGGCCCCTCGGCCTCATCCCAGGTACGCGAAAGCCTCAGGCTTCGATCAGCACGTCGGTCCAAAGCTCCGACGGATCGGGCTCGGGGCTCTGCTGGGCGAATTCGGCGGCCTCGGTGACAATCACCTTGACCTCGCGGTCGATGTCCTTGAGAGAGTCTTCGGTGGCGTGGCCTTGATCCAGCAGCAGCTTACGGAAATTGTCGATGGGGTCCGCCTCCGAGCGAACCTTGGCCACCTCTTCCTTGGTGCGGTACTTGGCCGGGTCCGACATCGAGTGACCGCGATAGCGGTAGGTCTGCATCTCGAGGATTGCCGGCCCCTTGCCCGAACGGATGTAGTCGCACCATTCGAGGGCGGCGGCACGTACGGCCAGGACGTCCATGCCGTTGACCTGTACGCCCGGAATGCCGTACGCCTTGCCGCGCTCATAGAGTTCGCCGGCCGCGGCGCGGGCCTGAGCCGTACCCATCGCGTACTTGTTGTTTTCCACCACGTACAGGCAGGGCAGCTTCCAGAGTGCCGCCATGTTGAACGATTCGTAGACCTGGCCCTGATTGATGGCGCCGTCGCCGAAATAGGTCGCCGAAATATGGCCGTCGCTCTTGTACTTGTGCGAGAAGGCCAAGCCGGTGCCGATCGGCACCTGGGCGCCGACGATGCCGTGACCGCCATAAAAGGCCTTTTCACGGCTGAACATATGCATCGAGCCGCCCTTGCCGCGGGAATAGCCGCCGCGGCGGCCGGTCAGTTCGGCCATCACGCCCTTGGCATCCATGCCGCAGGCGAGCATGTGGCCATGATCGCGATAGCTGGTAATCACCGAGTCGCCGGGAATCAGCACCGACTGGATGCCCACCACCACGGCCTCCTGGCCGATATAGAGATGGCAAAAGCCGCCGATCAGCCCCATGCCGTACATCTGGCCCGACTTCTCCTCGAAGCGGCGGATCAGCAGCATGTCTCGGTAATATCCCAACAATTCCGCGGGTGAGACGTCTCCTGCGACAGCGGCTCCGGCCGGTGAAGCCGCGAGTTTCTTGGTCGTGGCCAAATACCCCTCCCTGGCGACTCAATTCATGTCTGCTGTGTCCTGGCCGCGCCGGCTGCGCGCCCCCTTGGGGCGGCGGCAAAACGCCCGGGCCAACGGCACTAGGTGTAACTCTCGTTATGAGCGCTTTCAAGCGGAGTCGGGCCTGCTGCTTCAAGCCCGAAACGCCGGCGAGTGGCGGCATCGCTCTATGCTGCACCACAGCAATCGGCAGGCCCACCGATTCTTGCGCAGTACCGCCGAGGATTGGAGAATTTGTTTCCGGTGGCGCCTGGAGGGTGGACAGGAATTGCTTTACCCTTCGCCAATCGGCGCCGTCACAAAAAAATGGTTCGAAGCCCTCATGATTGACCGTGCGGGCGCAGACCGGCCGACAGCGGCGGCCCGCCGGCTCCGTCGCTAAAAAACCGGCGCGAATCGGGAGAGTCAGCGGCCCTGGCCCGCGGGCCTTTCGGCGCCGCGCGGCATCATGATGATCACGTCATCGGGGTGGCTGTAGTTGAGCATCAGGCGCGCCCGCTCGTCGAGCATGTCGGCGTCGAGATTGTCGGGGCGGAGCAGCGCCGAGCGGTTTTCCAGCCGCGCCCGCTCCTGATGGACCTGGACCAGTTGCACCTTGGCCAGATCGACCTCGGACTGGACCTGATGCATCGCCATCAGGCCGCGTTCGCCATAGATCGCGAAGTAGGCGAAATAAATGATGATCCCCATCCACAGGAACGGCCCGACCGCGCTGCGCGCCGTCTGCCCGATGAGTCTTCGAATGTGGATCAGGATAAGCATGCAAGCATTTGACAGATTTGCCCGCCGCCGGTCAAGCCCCCGAGTCGCGCCGAGTCGGATTTTTTGCCCAAAACCGTAGCAAATCGGCAACGCGAGCCCGGCTAGACCGTCGATAGCGGCGCCGCGCGGCCCATGAAGGCGCGGATATTGCGAACATAAGGCCGCATCGGGATGTCATGCTTGATGATGTGCTGAATCAGCCAGCCATTGAGCAGGGCCGTGATCTCGGCGCGGATGCGCTCATGCTTGTCCGGGGTGATCTCCTGAGAGACCAGGGCCACCGCCTGATCGACGGTCGCGATCAATTGCTTGTGCTCGAGGGCATGGGCCTCGGCATGGGGAAAGCCGGCCGCCCGCTGCGCCGCTTCTTCGCGGACGAAATGATAGACGGTGTAGTATTTCAGCGAGCCGAGAATCTTGAGCAGCGCCCCCTGATCGAACGACTGCTGGCACAGGGCCTCCACAGAATTGATCAGGCCGATCAGGTAACGATGATCGTCATCCAGCGCGGCATTATCGATGGCCATCGCCGGCCGCCATTCTATAGCCATCTCTGATCTCCAGGCCGAGCCGTCGCCGCTCGTCGATCATAGGGAATATCGGCGATCAAATGTAGGGCAAAAAACAATTAGAAAAGGCCCCCCGCGCTGCCGCACGGCTGGGTTGTCCGTTTTCGCAGCCCTTGGCCGGGGGACGGTTTCGGTCGTATCCTCTCGGCCTCCGCCGTTAATTCGCCGATAGGGAGTGATCTGGTGCCAGAGGATTCCGCCGAGACCGTGAAGCCGGCCCTTGATGCCGACAGGCCCGCGCCTGTCCTGCGGTTCGTCACCGCGACCAGCCTCTTTGACGGCCACGACGCCGCCATCAACATCTTCCGGCGCATGCTTCAGGCGGCGGGTGCGGAGGTCATTCATCTCGGCCACAACCGCTCGGTGGAAGAGGTGGTGTCGGCCGCAATCCAGGAGGATGCCCACGCGGTTGCGGTCAGCTCCTATCAGGGCGGTCACCTCGAATACTTCACCTACATGATCGACCTGCTGCGCCAGCGCGGCCGGGGCGACATGCGGGTGTTCGGCGGCGGCGGCGGCGTGATCGTGCCCGAGGAAATCGCCTCCCTCCACGCGTATGGCGTCAGCCGTATCTATTCCCCCGAGGATGGGCTGCGGCTCGGACTGCAGGGCATCATTGCCGACATGATGCGGCGGGCCGAGGGCGACCTCGCCGGCCCCGAAGCCACCGCCGCCCTCCCCGGCATCGCCGACCTCGCCCGGGACGGCGGCCACGCCCTGGCCCGGCTGATCTCGGTGATCGAGGCCGGACGGCTGCCCGCAGCCCAGCGCGCCGCGCTCCAGGCCGCCGCGGCCGCCAGCACCGCCCCGGTGCTCGGCGTCACCGGCACCGGCGGCGCCGGCAAATCATCGCTGACTGACGAGTTGATCCGCCGCTTCCGCCTCTATAGCGCCGAGCCCCGGATCGCGGTGATCGCGGTTGACCCCACCCGCCGGCGCACCGGCGGCGCCCTCCTCGGCGACCGCATCCGCATGAATGCGATCGGTGTGGCCAATGTTTATATGCGCTCGCTGGCCACCCGGCAGGCCGGCAACGAGGTGCCGCCGGCGATCGCCGATATCGTCGCCGCCTGCAAAGCCGCCGGCTTCGACCTGATCATCGTCGAGACCCCGGGCATCGGCCAGGGCGATGCCGGCATCGTGCCCTATGTCGACGTGCCGCTCTATGTCATGACCCCGGAATTCGGCGCCGCCAGCCAGTTGGAGAAGATCGACATGCTCGACTTCGCCGACGTGGTGGTGATCAACAAGTTCGACCGCAAGGGCGCCGCCGATGCCCTCCGCGATGTCCGCAAGCAGGTCCAGCGCAACCGTCAGGCCTTCACGACGCCGCTGGAAGAGATGCCGGTGTTCGGCGCCATCGCCGCCCGCTTCAACGATGCGGGGGTCACCGCGGTTTATCACCAGCTCCTCCGGCGCTTTGCCGAAAAGCGCCTGCGCGCCTTCCCGCTGTCGACCGCGCCGGCGGACGGCGTCCGCGCCTCCGATCCCGGCCACGGCATCGTGCCGCCTCAGCGCCAGCGCTACCTCGCCGAGATCGCCGAAAGCGTGCGCAGCTACCACCGGGAGGTCAGCAAACAGGTCAGGATCGCCCGCGAACGCCACGCGCTGACCCTGAGCGCCGCCCTACTGAAGGCCGAGGGGCTGCCCGCCGCCGAAGTGGACGCGCTTCGGGCCAGGCGCGACGCCGAACTCGACCCCCGCTGCGCCAGACTGCTGACCCAGTGGCCCAAAGTGCGCGAGAGCTACAGCGGCGACGAATATGTGGTGAAAATCCGCGACAAGGAAATCCGTACCGCCCTCACCAGCACCTCGCTGGCCGGCAGCCGGATTCCCAAGGTGGTGCTGCCGCGCTTCGAGGACGAGGGCGAGATTCTGCGCTGGCTGCTCCTGGAGAACCTGCCCGGCTCCTTCCCCTATACCGCCGGCGTCTTCGCCTTCAAGCGTGAGAACGAGGACCCGACCCGGATGTTTGCCGGTGAGGGCGACGCGGCGCGCACCAATGCCCGTTTCAAATTCCTCTCAAAGGACACCAAGTCGAAGCGCCTCTCCACCGCCTTCGATTCGGTGACCCTCTACGGCTTCGACCCCGACGAGCGGCCCGACATCTATGGCAAGATCGGCAATTCCGGCGTTTCGATCGCCACCCTCGACGATTTGAAGGTGCTCTACGACGGCTTCGACCTCTGTCACCCGATCACCTCGGTCTCGATGACCATCAACGGTCCGGCCCCGATCATCCTGGCGATGTTCTTCAACGCCGCCATCGACCGCCAGCTGGAGAAATTCGAGGCCGACAACAGCCGCCCGCCCACCGAGGACGAAGCCGAGAAAATCGGCGAATGGGTGCTGGAAACCGTGCGGGGCACGGTGCAGGCCGACATTCTCAAAGAAGATCAGGGACAGAACACCTGCATCTTTTCGACCGAATTCGCGCTGAGAATGATGGCCGATATCCAGTCCTGGTTCGTCCACCACCGGGTGCGCAACTTCTATTCGGTGTCAATTTCGGGCTATCACATCGCTGAGGCCGGGGCCAACCCGATCTCCCAGCTTGCCTTTACCCTGGCCAACGGCTTCACCTATGTCGAGGCCTATCTGGCCCGCGGCATGGAGATCGACGACTTCGCCCACAATCTGTCGTTCTTCTTTTCCAACGGCATGGAACCCGAATACACCGTGATGGGCCGGGTGGCGCGGCGCATCTGGGCGATCGCGCTGCGGTTCCGCTACGGTGCCAACGAGCGCTCTCAGAAGCTGAAGTATCATATCCAGACCTCGGGCCGCTCCCTGCACGCCCAGGAGATGGATTTCAACGACATCCGGACCACGCTCCAGGCGCTGATCGCGATCTACGACAATTGCAACAGCCTCCACACCAACGCCCACGACGAGGCTTTCACCACGCCGACCGCCGAATCGGTGCGCCGGGCCCTGGCCATCCAGATGATCATCAACCGCGAATGGGGACTGTCCCGAAACGAAAACCCCAACCAGGGCGCCTTCATCATCGATGAGTTGATGGATCTGGTCGAAGAGGCGGTGCTGGCCGAATTCGACCGCATCGCCGAGCGCGGCGGCGTGCTGGGCGCGATGGAAACCGGCTATCAGCGGGGCCGGATTCAGGATGAATCGCTCCATTACGAGATGCTGAAGCACGATGGCAGCTATCCGATCATCGGCGTCAACGCCTTCCTCAACCCCAATCCGGGCGCGGCGGTGGTGCCCGAACTGCAGCGCTCCTCGGACCTGGAGAAGCAGAGCCAGCTGCGGCGGCTGGCCGACTTCCACCGGCGCAACGCCCTCGACGCCCCGGCCGCCCTGGCCCGGTTGAGGCAGGCCGCGACCCGCGAAGAAAATCTGTTCGGGGTGCTGATGGATGCGGTAAAATACCTATCCCTTGGCCAGATCACCCAGGCATTGTTCGAAGTGGGAGGCCAGTACCGCCGCAACATGTGATGGTTCATGGCCGCTGCCGCCACCCGCTGCATTCCGACCCCGGTCCGCGCTCTGGTCCTGGCACTGCTGCTGGTGCTGGCCGGCGGCGGGACGGTGGCGGCCAATGAAGCCAAGCACGGCGCCGCCAAGCCGCCCGAAGCCGCGCCGGCCGGCGAAAAACCGCCGGCCGAGGCCAAGAAACCGCCGAAACCCAAGCCCAAGAAGCCCGACAAGGAGAAAAACTGCGCCTGGGAGGAAGATGTCGACATTGAGATCGACAACAAGCATCTGCGCCTGAGCCAGCTCTCACTGAAGAACGTCATGCGGGGCGGCGAGTCGGAGCAGAACGGCTACAACGTCTATGCCGATACCGACAAGCTGGTGCTGAAACTGCGGGCGCCCGACGGCAACTGGTACATCGCCAACATGACCCGGCTCGGCGACATGAATGAAGGCTGCGTCTTCTATCTGGTCGGCGAGCCCAAACAGGTGGAGGGCGAACCGCCGCTCTATTGACCGCCCGGCCAGCGCCCGACCGCACCGACGACGCCGTCGAGGGCGCCGGGCACGAGATCGAGGCCAAGGAAGCGCTCGAGGTCGACCGGACCGGGCAGGCTGAGGCCGAGAGTGAGGGCGCGGCGAAAGCCGAAGCGGCCATAATAAGGGGCGTCGCCGACCAGCAGCACGATGCGGTGGCCGAGCGCCGCCGCCCGGGCCAGACTGTGATCGATCAGCACCGCCCCCAGCCCCTCGCAGCGCCGCGGTCCGGCAACCGCGATCGGCCCCAGCAGCAGTGCCGGCAGCGCACCGCCGATGGTCACCGGCCAATAGCGGATCGTGCCCTGCACCTCGCCATCCTCGACCGCAGCGAAGCAGAGGTCCGCGATCGGCGCCACACCGTCGCGGAGGCGATAAACGGTCTTGGCGGCGCGGCCGCCGCCGAAAGCCTGGTCGAGAAGCGCTTCGATGGCTCCGGCGTGGTCCGGCGGCTCGGCGATGATCTGCATGGGTTCGGGAATCCCGGCTTCACTCGATGACGGAGCGGGGATCGCACCCGGACCGGCCCCGGCAGCACTGCCCTAAGGGCGCTGCGGTACCCGGCCATCGCTGGGCGATCCCACGACGAACGCGCCCGCGGAATGCGGGCCCTCGGGTCGTCGTCGCAGGGATGCGGGCGGGCGGGTCATGGTGGCGGGCCGGTCAGCAACGGGAAGGCGACGGTGATACCCTGTCGGCCGCCCGAACACCAGCCCCTTTTTCCCGGCCGGGCGCCGGCACCGCCCCGCCCGGGTCTCAATTCGGGTCGAGCGGCCGCGGCGGCGGGCTGGCCAGAATCCGTTCGCCGCCATAATAGGGATCGGGGCGCTGATGGCACTCGACTCCGCCCAGCGTCTTGAAGCAATAGAGGCTGCGGCGGTCGATCTCCTTCGGCGAATCCTCGCAGAAGGCGCCGCCCTGCTCGTAATGAATGATCGAGCAGTCGCGGCCGGTGGCCCAACTCATCAGATGGTCGGTCGGCGTCTTCTTGGTCTGGGGCAAGGTCGCCATCGCCGCCCCCAGTTCGATCGGCACCAGGATCTTCGCGACCGGCTCGGTCGCACACCCCGCCACCAGCAGCGCCACCGCCGCCATCGTCATCAGCCTGACCATCGATGCCTCCGAAACCGCCCTATCTCAACAGGGTACACAGACGCTGCCGGCATCGCACCAGCACGAACATTTCCTTGTAGTCGGTACAGGTCACCTTGTAGACGATCTCACCGTTGCCACCCGGAACCTGCCGCACCACCTCGAGCTTGCCCGGCTTGCAATTGGACGCCGCGGCCACCGCCTTGGCTTCCGGTTCGGCGCCGGCGGCCAGCGCCGGATCGGCCCCGAGCAGCCCCGCGAGAAGCACCGGCACCAGCCACATCGGTCCACCCCCGAAACCGGACACTCATCTCCTCGGCGATTATACTCCGGTCGCGCTGCCGAGGCGAGAGCTTCCGCGGGCCATTGAATCACCGCCGGCCCGCGCCCATCTTGGCAACCAGACCCGACACGGGCGCGGGCCTGCCGCCGGGTGCGCGGGCAGGATTATGGCTTTGCACACCCCTGCCCGCGTGATAGCGATGGCGGCGCCAGCCGCCGGTGGCGGGCGGCCTTTCGGGAAGAGGATGCGGCTTGATGACGTTGCTGTTCGCCTACGCCTCAAACCTCAATCGCGAACGTATGGCCGAGCGCTGCCCGTCCGCCGAACCGGTCGGAACGGCATCGCTGGCCGACCACCGGCTGGTGTTCCGCCATGGCGCCGATGTCGAACCCCATGCCGGCTCGGTCACCCCCGGCGTGGTCTGGCGGCTAACGCCGCAGGATCTGGTGGCGCTCGATCATTACGAGGGCTGTCCCGCGGTCTACCGCAAGGATTTCCGGCATGTTCAGCTGGCGGGCGGCCAGCTGGCCGGGGGCGACACCGTCGAGTGCCTGATCTACCGCATGAACCGCGAGGGCTACGCGCCGCCGCCCGAGGATTATCTGGCCGTGATCCGCGACGGCTATCACGATTTCGGTCTGCCCGACGCCGTGCTCGACAGCGCGGTCGAACTCTCCTGCCGGCTCAAGCCGGGCCACGGTGGTCCGGCCAGGCGGCCGGGGGTGCACTGACCCGTACCGCCCTTGGCTGATCAGACCTTCGCATCCATGTCGAACAGCCGGCGGTGCTCCAGCAGGGCGTAGCGATCGGTCATGCCGGCGATGTAGTCGCCGATGATGCGGGCCCGCCGGATGCCGCCGGGGTCGCCCCCGGCCTCGGCCGCCGCGAGATAGCCCTGCCATTCGGTGGGCAGACAGGGCGGCTCGGCCATGAACAGCGAAAACAGGTCGCGGATCACCCGGCGCGCCTTGCTGGTCTCGCGGTTGACCTTGTAGTGACGGTACATCCGCCCCATCAGGAAACCGCGCAACTCGCGCTCCTGGGCGACCATCGCCTCGCTGAAGGCAACGGTGGCCTGGCGCGCGAGGCGGATCTGCGCCGGCGAAGCCGGGCGCAGCAGCTCCAGGCGCCGCCGGGTTTCCGCCAGCAGGTCCGAGACCATGGCATCGATCAGGCGGCGGATGGTCTCGTGGATCAGGCGCGGTCGCTCAAGCTCGGGATAGCGCTGCCGCAGGCCGCCGACGATCGGCCCGACCAGCGGCAGCGCCGCCACCTCGTCGATGGTAAAAAGGCCGGCGCGTAGACCATCGTCGAGATCGTGGTTGTCGTAGGCGATGTCGTCGGCCAGCGCCGCCACCTGGGCTTCGGCCGAGGGCCAGCTGTGGTACTCGAGATCGAACCGGTGCTGGAAGTCGAGAATGGTCGGCGGCAGAGTCTGGCCCAGCGGCGGCGGCACCAGCGGGCCATTGTGCTTCACCACCCCTTCGAGAGTCTCCCAGCTGAGGTTGAGACCGTCGAACTCGGCGTAGCGACGCTCCAGCTGGGTCAGCACCCGCAGCGTCTGTTCGTTATGGCTGAAGCCGCCATAGGGGGTCATGCCCTGATTGAGCGCGTCCTCGCCGGCATGACCGAACGGGGCATGGCCAAGATCGTGGGCCAGCGCCACCGCCTCGGCCAGATCGTCGTTGAGCCCCAGCGCCCGGCAGATCGAGCGCGCGATCTGGGCCACCTCCAGGCTGTGGGTCAGCCGGGTCCGATAGTAATCGCCCTCGTGATAGACAAAGACCTGGGTCTTGTATTTGAGCTTGCGGAAAGCCCCCGAGTGCAGGATGCGATCGCGGTCGCGCTGGAACGGCGTGCGCGACGGACTTTCCGCCTCGGCCACCAGCCGGCCGCGGCTGTGCGCGGCCCGGCAGGCAAACGGCGCCAAGTGTACGTCGTGATCTTCCGCCGCCATGCCGCGCCCTCCGGATGCCCGATCCGGAGGGTACGGTTATTCCCGGGCAAAGTCACGGGGATGCCGGGGATCCGCCGGCCGTGATCACTCCGGGGTTGCCGCGTCGGCGTCGCTCTCCGGCGCCCCCATCATCGCCTTTGCCACCAGCCCGGCATTGGCGCGGATCTTCTTCTCGATCACCTCGGCGGTCTCGGGGTTGGCGCGCAGATAGTTCTTGGCATTCTCGCGGCCCTGGCCGATGCGGGTGCCATCGTGGGAGAACCACGCCCCCGACTTCTCGACCACCCCGGCCTGAACCCCGAGATCCAGCAACTCGCCGACCTTGGAGATGCCCTCGCCATACATGATGTCGAATTCGACCACCCGGAACGGCGGCGCCAGCTTGTTCTTGACCACCTTGACCCGGGTCTGGTTGCCGACGACGTTGTCGCGGTCCTTGATCGAGCCGATGCGGCGGATGTCGAGCCGGACCGAGGCGTAGAATTTGAGGGCGTTGCCGCCGGTGGTGGTCTCGGGATTGCCGAACATCACGCCGATCTTGAGCCGGATCTGGTTGATGAAGATCACCATCGTCTTCGAGCGCGAGATCGAACCGGTGAGCTTGCGCAGGGCCTGACTCATCAGGCGGGCGTGGAGGCCGACATGGCTGTCGCCCATCTCGCCTTCGAGTTCGGCCCGCGGCACCAGCGCGGCGACGCTGTCCACCACCAGCACGTCGATGGCGCCGGACCGCACCAGGGTGTCGGCGATTTCCAGGGCCTGTTCGCCGGCGTCGGGCTGGGAGATCAGCACCTCGTCGACATTGACCCCGAGCTTGCGGGCATAGGAGGGATCGAGAGCGTGCTCGGCGTCGATGAAGGCGCAGGTACCGCCGTTCTTCTGGGCCTGGGCGATGGCGTGGAGCGCCAGCGTGGTCTTGCCCGAGCTTTCCGGCCCGTAGATCTCGATGATCCGGCCGCGCGGCAGACCGCCGATGCCGAGGGCGATGTCGAGGGCGATCGACCCGGTCGACACCACCTCGGTCTCGACCAGCGCCTCGCGCGCGCCCAGCCTCATGATCGAACCCTTGCCGAACGCCCGTTCGATCTGGGTGAGCGCGGCGTCGAGCGCCTTCTGCTTGTCCATCGGATCCTTTTCCACCACTCGCAGCGCTGCGGAAGACATCACGTTCCCCCTGTTTCTGTCACACGGCCGGCACCAACGCAATGGCAACATTGTGCATGGTTTGTTCCGAATTACAAGGAAAATTCACGGAACGTTCCAAATACATTTGCCGGAATCCGGCCCCGGTCCGAGGCCGGAGTGCGACCCCGCCCGGGGCTCAGCCGCGCAGCACATCCTTGACCTTGGCGGCCAACTGTTTGAGGCTGAAGGGTTTGGGCAGGAAATGAACCTGCTGCGCGCCGTCGAGATGATCGCGGAACCGGTCCTCGGTGTAGCCCGAGATCAGGATCACCTTGATCTCGGGACGCATGGCGCGAACGTGGCGCATCAGAGTCGGGCCGTCCATCTCGGGCATCACGACGTCGGTGATCAGGAGATCGATGCGGCGACCGTCCTCGGTGAGCTGGGCCAGCGCCGACTCGCCGCTGGGCGCCTCCAGCACCTGATAGCCCTTGTTGCGCAGGGCGCGGGCGCTGAACACCCGCACCGCATCCTCGTCCTCGACCAGCAGGATGGTGCTGGAACCGGTGAGGTCGCCGGCCGGCCGCTCCTGGGCCTCGGCGAGCAGCCGGGCCGGCTGGGCCGGTTCCTCGGCGATGGCATGGCGGGGCAGATGGATGGTGAAGCGGGCGCCCTCGCCGGGCGGGCTGTCGACGAAGACGAAGCCGCCGGTTTGACGCACGATGCCGTAGACCGTCGAGAGGCCGAGCCCGGTACCCGAGCCGACCGGCTTGGTCGAAAAGAACGGCTCGAAGATGCGGCTGAGGTTTTCCGGCGGAATGCCGTGACCGGTGTCGGCGATCTCGACCACGACATAGTCGCCCGCCGGCATCTCTTCGGGACCGCGCCGCAACGGCTCGATGGTGGTGAGGTTGCGGGTGTGGATGGTCAGGCGGCCGCCGCCGGTCATGGCGTCGCGGGCGTTGACCGCGAGGTTGATGATCACCTGTTCCAGCTGGCCCTGATCGACCTTGACCAGCCCGAGATCGCGGCCGTGAACCACCCGCAGATCGATGTTCTCGCCGATCAGCCGCCGCAGCAGGTGGGAGAGTTCGGCCAGCACGTCGGAGACGTCGAGCACCCGCGGCTGCA
>JBAXPR010000011.1:0-52557 GCA_037132135.1 Rhodospirillaceae bacterium | reverse complement strand
ACTGGATACATCCCACATGTAGTGGGTGTATGTCTTAACCGGATAGGCATGAGTCGAACAACTAAAGCAACCGACATCATGACGGCTTGCCGTCATGACAGGATTTCCGCGCCGCGATCTCGGCCAGCCTTTTCCGCGCTGCCGCGGCGACCGCCTCGGCGGTGATGCCGAAGTGGGCATAGACCTGATCGGCCGGGGCCGAAAGGCCGAACCCGGGCATGCCGATCACGATGCCCTTGAGGCCGACATAGCGTTCCCAGCCGAACGGGCTTGCCGCCTCGACCCCAATCCGCACGGTGTGGCTGCCCAGAACCTCGTCGCGATAGGCCTCGGGCTGGCGGTCGAACAATGCCCAGCACGGCATCGAGATCACAGCGGTGCCGACGCCTTCGGCCTCCAGGGCCGCGCGGGCGGTCAGCGCCAGCGAAACCTCGGAGCCGGTGGCCAGCAGGGTGACCTTGCGCGGGCCGGCGGCGGCTTCGGCCAGGACATAGCCACCGCGGGCGGTGAGGTTGTCCTCGGTGTG
The DNA here is from genome assembly GCA_037132135.1 of Rhodospirillaceae bacterium. GTDB lineage: Bacteria > Pseudomonadota > Alphaproteobacteria > Azospirillales > Azospirillaceae > BOG-933. The sequence continues at coordinate 52,031 of JBAXPR010000011.1, read as the reverse complement.
GCTGGTACGCAGGGTCGGCAGATTTTGGCGCGAAAGCGCGAGAGCGCTGGGGCCGGACGAATGAGCCAGGGCGAGCGCCCAGCTCTCCACGGTCTCGACTCCATCGGCCGGGCGGAACACCAGCAGATTGGGCATGGCGCGCAGCGCCGCCAGATGTTCGACCGGCTGGTGGGTCGGGCCGTCCTCGCCGACGCCGATCGAATCATGGGTCAGGACATAGATCGCCCGGAGATCCATCAGCGCCGCGAGGCGGATGGCGTTGCGCATGTAGTCGGAAAACACCATGAAGGTGCCGCCGTAGGGAATGAAGCCACCATGGAGGGCAAGGCCGTTCATGATCGCGGCCATGGCGAATTCGCGGATGCCATAATGGAGGTAGTTGCCCGAGAAATCCCCGGCCACGATCGGCTTCATGCCCTTGGCGATCGTCAGGTTGGAATGGGTGAGGTCGGCCGAGCCGCCCACCAGTTCGGGAATCAGCGGCACCAGGGCGTCGAGGACGTCCTGGGATGATTTGCGGGTGGCGTTCTTGGGCTTGCCTTCGCTGACCGCGCGTTTGAACGCCGACACCGCGGCGGCGAGGCCGGCGGGCAGACGGCCGGCGGTCGCGCCCTCGAGGGCGTCGCGGCGATCCGGGGCCAGGGCGGCATAGCGGCCCTCCCAGGCCAGACGGGCGGCGAGGCCGCGGCGGCCGGCGGCCCGCCAGACCGCGAGCACCGCCTCGGGCACCGCAAAGGCTTCGGCCGGCCAGTCCAGTGCCGCGCGCAAGCCCGCGATTTCGGCGGCGCCGAGCGGCGCGCCGTGGGTTTTCTCGCTGCCGGCCTTGGTCGGCGCGCCCTTGCCAATGGTGGTTCGGCAGGCGATCAGGGTCGGGCGGTCACTCGTTTGCGCCGCGGCGATGGCGGCGGCTACCGCCTCGGGGTCGTGGCCGTCCACGGCCGCGGTGCTCCAGCCACAGGCTTCGAAGCGCTGGCGCTGGTTGTCGGAAACCGCAAGGGAGGCGGCGCCGTCGATGGTGATGCCGTTGTCGTCCCAGAACACGATCAGCTTGCTCAGGCGCAGGTGGCCGGCCAGAGAAATTGCCTCATGGCTGATCCCTTCCATCAGGCAGCCGTCGCCGGCGATGACGTAGGTGAAGTGGTTGGAAATTTCGTCGCCATAGCGGGCGGCGAGCGCCCGCTCGGCGATGGCCATGCCGACCGCGGTGGCGAGTCCCTGGCCCAGCGGCCCGGTGGTGGTGTCGGCGATCAGCGGCCGCCCGACCTCGGGGTGGCCCGGCGTGTTGCTGCCGAACTGGCGGAAATTCCGGATCTGGTCGAGGTCGAGGTCGGGAAAGCCGGTGAGGTAGCCGAGCGCATAAAGCAGCATCGAGCCATGGCCGGCCGAAAGCACGAAGCGGTCGCGATCCGCCCACCGGGGCGCCGCGGCATCATACTTGAGAAAGCGGGTGAAGAGGACGGTCGCGACGTCGGCCATGCCCAGCGGCATGCCGGGGTGCCCGGACTTCGCCTTCTCGATGGCGTCGGCGGCGAGAATGCGGATGGCGCCGGCAAGGCGCGAATGGCTGACAGGGGCGAGACCCTGGACTTGGGCGGTCATGGAGATCCTCGTTCAGCGGGACAAAAGAGCGACAGCCATCGTCATCGTCGCGACAACAACCACGCTCCCGGCGCGATCGGCGCCAGATAGAGCAGGTACATCAGCGGAATCACCGCCGGCAGCTTGCCGGCAATCCCGGTCAGGCCGAGAGAGGCACTTTGCAGCACGATCACCAGCAGTGCCGCCGCAGCAATCCGTCGGCCCTGACCGCGACGGTTATAGTCCCCGCCGAGCAGCGCCGCCAGCGCGATGATACAAAACGCCAGCGTCAGCAAAGGCGACGACAGCCGCATGTGCAATTCGGCGGCAAACTGACTCATCATGTGCGGGTTGGCCCTGATGTCGGCGGGCGGATCGATCAGTTCGCCGAGGAAGCGCTCCCGGGGATCCACGGTGCGATCCACCGGCTTATCGTCGACGACCTGGAAATCGACGAGGTAACGGTCGAAATACAGCTCCGACAAGCGCCCGGTCTTGGTGTCGACCTCCTGGCGCAGACCATCGAGCATGATCACTTTGACGCCGCCAGGAGAATCGGTGGTCACGCCGCGCTGGGCCATCACCGAGATGTCCTTGCCCGGCTGCCGGGTGTCGTGGACCAGCATCCCCTGCATCTCGCCATTGTCGAGCCGCTTGCGCAGATAGACCGTCAGGTGGTCGGAGACCTCGTTGAAGGAACCCTCGCGGATCAGCACGGTGGCGAACTCGTGGCGCACCGCGTATTGCAGCCGCACCAGTTCACGGTTGGCGTAGGGGCTGGCGTAGATGTTGAGAAAGTAGACCGTGGCGGTGACGATGCCGGCCAGGACCAGTGCCGGCGAGGCGAGCCGCCACGGCCCCATGCCGACCGCGCGCATCACCACCAGTTCGCTGTCCATCACCATCTTGTTGTAAGAAAACAGGATTGCTCCGGCCAGCGCGATCGGCATGATCACGCCGAGAAAGGTCGGCACCGTCAGCGTCATCATCCACAAGAAGACCATGAACGGGGCGCCGGCGTTGATCACCATGTCGAGCAGCTTGAGCGACTGCGTGATCCAGATCGTCATGGTCACCGCGGTGGTCGAGACCACGGTGGCGATCAGCAGGTTGCGGAAGACGTAGCGGCCGATCAGTGTCATGCCGCCGCCTCCCGGCCACTCTCGGGCCGCAGGCGCAGGGCCGCCTCGACCTCGTCGACGCCGAGCGCGGCCAGGGTCTCGCGCTCCAGCCAGCCGACATCCGGGCCGAGCGGCGCCATGCGCTCGGCGATGGTTTCCCGGGACGACATCAGCGAGAGCGTTGGTGCGCCGACGATGCCGGCAATGAAGATCGGCCCGGTGTCGTTGCCGACGGCGCCGAGCGCCGCCCGGGCAATGGCGCCGACCTCGGGCAGGCTGGTCTGGCCCGAAAGGTCGATCACCCCGGGAGCGACGGCGCGGATCGCCTCGATCTGCGGCCGGTCGGCGCCGGTGCCGATGGCCACGCTGGCAATGCCGCGCCGCTCCAGCCGCAGCGCCAACTCGCCGTAACAGGCGGCGGGCCAGCGCTTGCCCGGCCGGGTCGGTGAACAGCCGGGGATCAGCAGCACGAACCGCGCCGGCAGGGTGAAGCGGGAGATCTCGGCATCGAGCCAGTCAAGGGGGGCCGGACCGGCCTCGAGGACGCCGGCGGAGCGGACATGGGCCAGCAACCGGTCGTGGTTGTGGCCGGTCATCGAAAGGAAGGGGGGGCGGGGGTGGGAGCAGCCCCTGACCTCGCCCGACCATTCGGGCCGGCGGCCGGCGAGCAGGCGGAAATAAAGGCCGGTGCGCTGGTTGCTTTGAAGGTCGTAGACCCGCTCAAGCGGCTCGGCGCGGAGGCGGCCGATCAGCGACGCCCAGGCGCCAAGCTGCCAGACTCTGGGCCGGCGGTCGAGCCAGACCGCGTCAAACCAGGGCATCGCGGCGCCGAACGCGGCGAAGGGCGGGGTGGTGAGCAGGATCAGGCGCCGGTCCGGATGATGGCGGCGGATGGAAAAAAAAGCATCCAGGCTCTGCACGAGATCGCCGAGGGCGCCGAGCTTGATTACCAGGATGGACCGGGAGGTGGACAAAGGGGTACCGCACCGCTGCCAGAGAGGTCGATCGACGTGTTTCCCTCCTGGCGGCCGAGATGTCAAAGACCTTTTGCGGCCCCGGGGGATTTCCCGCTATGGTGCGCCGCGATGACAGAAACTGAACCAGCACCCGTGCCGGCCGCGGCCCGCCCGGATGTTCACCTGATGCCCGGCCGCGACAAGCGGCTGCGCCTCGGCCATCCCTGGGTCTATTCCAACGAAATCCGCATGGGCGCGGCGGAGCGTGCCCTGCCGCCGGGCGGGCTGGTGCGGCTGATTGCGCCCGATGGCGCCTGTCTTGGTGCCGCGACTTTCAATCCCCACACCCTGATTGCGGCCCGGCGCCTGACCCTCGAGGGCGGCGCCCCCATCGATGCCGGCTTTTTCGCCCGGCATCTGCGCCGGGCGCTGGCGTTGCGCAGCCGGCTCTATGACCGGCCGTTCTACCGGCTGGTCCACGCCGAGGCCGATGGCTTGCCGGCACTGGTGGTCGACCGCTTCGGCGAGGTGGTGGTGGTCCAGGCCAACTCGGCCGGCATGGATCGGCTGCTGCCCGAAGTGTCCGCGGCTCTCGATACCGTGCTGAAGCCGGCGGTGGTGGTGCTGCGCAACGACAGCCCGATGCGCGCGCTCGAAGGGCTGCCCGAAGAGACGCGGCTGTTGCGCGGCAGCCTCGAGGGGCCGGTACGGGTCGAGGAAAACGGTGCCGTGCTGTTCGCCGATCCGCTGCGCGGCCAGAAGACCGGCTGGTTTTTCGATCAGCGGGACAACCGTGCCTTCATTGCCGGTCTTTCGGCCGGGGCGCGGGTGCTTGATCTTTATACCTATCACGGCGGCTTCGCGGTTGAGACCGCCGTGGCCGGTGCCGAAAGGGTCGAGGGGGTTGATCGCTCCGAGAGCGCGCTGGCCCTGGCGGTCCGTGCCGCCGAGGCCAGCGGTGTTGCCGGCCGCTGCGCCTTTCGTAAGGCCGAGGTCTTCGAGGAGTTGGAGCGTCTGGGGCTGGCCGGGGAGCGCTATGACGTCGTGATCGCCGACCCGCCGCCCTTCGCCCGGGCCAAGAAGGATGTGGCGGCGGCCAGCCGCGCTTATCGCAAGCTGACCCGGCTGGCGGCGCGGGTCACGGCGCGGGGCGGCCTGCTGCTCGTGGCCTCGTGCAGCCACAACATCGACCCCGGAACCTTCACGGATCTGGTGGCGGCCGGGCTTTCGGATGCCCAGCGTTTCGGGCGCATCATCCGGCAGGCGGGGGCCGGCCCCGACCACCCGTTGCATCCGCTGCTTCCCGAGTCGGCCTATTTGAAGGCGGTGGTGGTCCAGCTGGACTGAGCCGGTTCAGGCTTTTTGGAGCGCCTTGGCCGCGGGCGGCACGGAGCGCTTCGACTTGCCTGTCCGCGGCTTGGTCAGGTCGAATTCGGCGATGGTCATCACCAGGGTAATGTCGGCGCCGATGATCTCAATGCCTTTCTTGGCGGCGGCCGGCATCGGAATCCGGCGGCCCAGGCAGTAATTGACCAGCGCTGCCGCCATCTCGGGAATGGTGATTTCGACCGGCGTTTTCTTGCCGTAATCGTCCATCGTCTGCAGGGTAAAGGTATTACTGTTGTCGGAATTAAAGGTTAGCCCCTGAATAGTTCCGACCGGCAGCTGCTCGCGTTGCTTCTGCCGCCGTTCGATAACGGCGGAGATGGCCTCCTGATCGGAAAACACGATGCAGCGGAATTCTTTCATGAGCCGGGCCCGGACACCTGTCTTGAATGATCAGTGTGCATGACATTGACCTTGCGCCAATGAGATTTTATTGAGTTGACCCAGTTTCAACCTCGTTGCGGTGTTGCGGCCACACCCTTCGGAGGTAAACTATTTCGGGGTCTCACCCGGAGGTCGGTTCGGGCGCTCCGCCACCCGTCGCCCTCGGTTGCACCGAGCAGAATCGAAATCAGCGGTAACGGCCTGATTTCGGCCCAAAGTCTCGCGCAGGTATCCGGGCCGGCCCTCATTTGCCGGGTTGTCCGGTCAGCGCGGCGTCCTTTTCGGCCAGAATTTCGGCGACCACGGCGCGCGAGCGCTGGCTGCTGCTCTTGAGTTGGCCGCAGGCGGCCATGATATCCTGACCCCGCGGCTGGCGCACCGGGCTGGCGTATCCGGCGGCGTTGACGATATCGCCGAAGGTCTGCACCGTCGCCGGCGACGAGCAGTCAAAGGGCGCGTCGGGCCAGGGATTGAAAGGGATCAGGTTGATCTTGGCCGGAATCCCCCGCAGCAGCCTGACCAGAGCGCGGGCATCGGCCGGACTGTCGTTGACCCCCTTCAGCATCACATATTCGAAGGTGATTCGCCGGGCATTGTTGAGTCCGGGATAGCTCCGGCAGGCGGCGATCAGTTCGGCGAGCGGATACTTGCGGTTGATGGGCACCAGACGGTCGCGCAATTCGTCGGTCACGGCGTGGAGGCTGACCGCGAGGTTGACCCCGAGTTCGGCGCCGCAGCGCTGCATCATCGGCACCACGCCCGAGGTCGACAGGGTGATTCGGCGCTTGGAAATCGCGAGGCCGTCGCCGTCCATGATGATTTTCACCGCGGTGGCGACGGCGTCGTAGTTGAACAGCGGCTCGCCCATGCCCATCAGCACGAGGTTGGAAATCAGCCGGCCGTCGGGCGGCGCCGGCCATTCGCCGAGGGCATCGCGGGCGGTCAGCAACTGATCGAGGATTTCGGCCGCGCTGAGGTTGCGCACCAGCCGCTGGGTGCCGGTGTGGCAGAAGCGGCAGGTCAGGGTGCAGCCAACCTGGGATGAGACGCAGAGGGTGCCGCGGTCGTCCTCGGGGATGTGGACGGACTCGATCTCCTGGCCATCGGCCATGCGCAGCAGCCACTTGCGGGTGCCGTCGACCGACTGCAGATCACGGGCGATCATGGGGCGGCGGATGACATAGGCTTCGGCCAACCGTTGCCGCACCGGCTTGGCCAGAGTCGTCATCACTGAAAAATCAGTGGCGCCGCGATGATAGATCCAGTGCCAGAGCTGGCGGGCACGAAACGGCTCGAGGCCGAATCCGGAGAGTTCGGCCTTGAGCGCGTCCCGGTCGAGGCCGACCAGACTCCTGCGACCGTCGCCGCCCGGGGTGGCGGCGACGGGAATATCGGTCATGAGGGGCCTTACTTCTTGCCCGGGCAGGCTTCGTTGATGGCGGTGATCGCCGGGCCGGCACCGGTGAGGCTGTAATTGTCCACGGTCTTGGTGCCGCGAGCCGACGTCCCCTTGACGACCAGAGACTTGCCGCCCTTGATCGCGCTGCTCAGCGCCTTGTCCGAGGATTCGTCCCGGGCCCAGGCGGTGTCACCGTCGGTGAACAGTTTGAAGGTGTTATGGTCGATCTTGACCTGCACCTCGCTGTCCTTCTTGTAGGTGTAGCCAGCGGTGATGCTGACGACGCCAAAGCTCTTTTCGGCCGGGCGGTGCGTGATCAGGATGTAGGCATCGCCGCGCGCCTTGCCCTTGGGAGAGATCTTTTTGGGCTGGGACGAGACGTAGCAGACCTTCTGGCCGTTCTCTTCATAGGAGAAGGCTTTCCAGTCCTGGAAGGAGCCAAGGACCTTGGTCTTGGCCTTGGCCTTGCTGGCATCGGCGGCGACGGCCATCGTTCCGGTGGACCCCACCAGCAGAGCCGCCAGCAGGATGGTGGACAGTCGGAAGGGGGTGAACGGGATCATGAGGCTGAGACGCGAAATCGTTTCGGATCGGAATGAGGCTACCTCAGATCGGGCGACGATTTCCAGTCCCGTGCCGGGGTGCGGCGAAGTTGGCCGAAATCGGCTGGCGGCGGGGCCGAGTTCGGGTCGGCGAGATATTTCCGGCGCCGCCGCAGCCTTGACGATTGCCCGGCTCCCGGCGCTGGCTCATAATTCCGGAACCGCGGTCGGCGGTCAGGTCCGGGCGCCGGTTGGCCTCCGGGAAAAGCGGGGGGGGTGTTACGCTGCGGACCATGACCGAAATTCCGATGATGAATCGGACCGCTGCGGTATCCGGCCTGAATGATCTCGTGCTGGCGGTCGCGCGTCAGCGCAGCCGGACGGCTTTTGCCGCGCTGTTCGGCCATTTTGCCCCGCGGCTGAAGTCGTATCTGATGCGGCTTGGCGCCGACCCCGGTCAGGCCGAGGAACTGGTTCAGGACGTGATGCTACTGGTCTGGCACCGGGCCGAAACCTTCGATCCGGCCCAGGCCAACGCCAGCACCTGGGTCTTCACCATCGCGCGCAATAAGCGAATCGACGCCATTCGCCGCGAGCGTCGCCCCGAAATCGATCTCACCGACCCGGCGCTGGTGCCCGAACCGGTGGCGGCGGCCGACACCACCCTTGAGGCCGGGCAGGAGAATGCGCGACTGAATGCCGCGATCGGGTCGCTACCGAATGAGCAGGCGGAACTTTTGCGTCTGGCCTACTATGAAGACAAGCCTCACAGCACTATTTCAGCTGAGCAGGGTATTCCGCTGGGAACGGTGAAGTCCCGGCTGCGGCTCGCTGTGGACCGCTTGAGGCGATTATTGAGAGACGAGGCATGACAAACCCGACACACCATCCCTGCAGGGAAATCCTGCTGGATTACGCCGATGGCAGCCTGGGGGAACCGGCGGCCCTGGTGATCGCGACTCATCTCGCTTTTTGTCCCGGGTGTCGGCAGCAGGTGGCCGACCTTGAGGCGGTGGGCGGGGTGTTTCTCGAGGAGGAGGAGCTTCGCCCGGTTTCCGATGATTGTCTGGAGGCGGTGATGGCGCGCCTCGATGAGCCGGCGCCGGCTTCAGGGCCGCGCCCCTGCACCGCGTCGCCCCCGCCGGTTGATCTCCATCTGCCCGAACCGCTGCGCTCCTATGTCGGGGCGCCGCTGGCCGCGCTGCACTGGCATTCGCGATTTGCCGGTTTTGCCGAGGTCGATCTCAAAGTCGGCCGTCCGCCGGTGCGCACCCGCCTGATCCGGGTCGTCGCCGGCCTTGCCTTGCCGCGTCACAGCCATACCGGCACCGAGTTGAATCTGGTGCTGGCCGGCGGCTTTCACGATCCCCGCGGCTCGTTCCGGCGCGGTGACGTCGCGCTCGACGATGCCTCGATCGATCACAGTCCGGTGGTCGACGGCGGAGAGGATTGCATCTGCCTGTCGGTGACCGATGCGCCGCTGCGTCTGACCGGCGGTCTCACCCGGTTCCTCAATCCGTTCATCCGTCTGTGATCCCGCCTCCGTCCGCCCCGCCACGCTGGAAACGCCGTCTGATCGCGCTGATCGCGGCGTCTCCGCTGCCCGGACTGACCTATCGCGCGCTGGCCTTCTGGCAGAGAATCGCCCGGCCCCTGACCGTGGGCGTGCGGGCTGTGGTGACGGATGGCGAGGGCCGGGTGCTGCTGGTTCGGCACAGCTATCTTTCCGGCTGGCATCTGCCGGGCGGCCGGGTCGGCAAGGGCGAGACCGCAGCGATGGCGGCGGCGCGGGAACTCGGCGAGGAAACCGGGCTCGCGGTTCTGGGGCCGCCGCGCCTGCTCGGGCTTTACGGCCGCTTCGGCCATGGCGGCAGTGACCATATCGCGGTCTATGTCGTCGAGCACTGGGCGGGGGCACTCTGTCCCGACGGGTTGGAAGTGGCGGAGGCCGGCTTCTTCGCGCTCGGGCACCTGCCGGAGGGCACGACCCAGGCGACCCTACGCCGGCTGCGGGAATATCGCGGCCTCGCGGCCACGCCCGACCATTGGTGACAGCGGTGCCGCGCTTCCCCGATTGACAGCGCGGCGCTGCGATGCACACAGTCCCGGCATGTCGATCACCCTTGGACACATTTATAGCTATCCCGTCAAAAGCCTCAGCGCCTCGCCCCTCGGGTCGGCGATGCTGACGGCGGGCGGGGGGCTGCCCGACGACCGTCGCTTTGCTATCATGCACGGTGCCTCGGCCTTCAATCCCTTCGAGCCGGAATGGCAGCCCAAGAGCAACTTCGTCGTGCTTTCGCGCACCGACAAGCTGGCAGCGCTGGAAACCGAGTACGATCCCGCCACCACCGCGCTGATCATCCGCAGGGGTGGCCGCCAGGTGGCGCGCGGCCTGATCGGCACGCCGCTGGGCCGCGGCCTGATCGATCAGTTCCTCGCCGCCTATCTCAAGGGCGCGGTTCCCGGTACGCCGCGGCTGGTCGAGGCCGCGGGCGTCACCTTCAGCGACAAGCCCGAGCGGCTGGTCTCGATCGTCAACGCCGCCAGCGTCGCCGACCTGGAGCGGGTGGTGAAGGAGGCGGTCAATCCGTTGCGCTTCCGTCCCAATCTGGTGATCGGGGGCGTGCCGCCCTGGGAAGAGTGCGGCTGGGTTGGCCAGACGCTGGCGATCGGCGGGGCGCGGCTCGAGGTCAGCGAGATCATCACCCGCTGCCCGGCGATCAATGTCGAGCCCGGCTCCGGCTCCCAGTCGCTCAATCTGCTGATGGCGCTGGAGCGCGGCTACGGCCACCGCCAGTGCGGTCTCTACGCCCGCGTCGTCGCGGGTGGCCCGATCGCCCTCGGCGACGCCCTGACAATCCTCTAGAAACCGCCGCTCCCCCATCGAGCCCCGAACCGGCCGCGGCATGACGGGGGGGGCGGTATCGGCCGGTCGTACGCTCAGGTGTTGAGAATCATCCGGTTTTCGACCGAAGCCTCGCCATCGCCGTCGTCGGGGCCTTCGTCGCCCTCGGGACCGCCGCCGCCGCCAAGATGGGGTTGCGGGCCGTCGCTGCGACCGTTGGGGCCGCTCGGACGATTGCGCTGACCGTCGCCTGCGGCCTCGTTGATCTGGTTGATGATCCGCACATAGTGCTCGGCGTGCTGGAGATAGCTCTCGGCCGCGATCCGGTCGCCGCTGGAATTGGCGTCCCGGGACAGCGCAAGATACTTCTCGTAGACCTGGAAGGCGTTGCCCCGGATGCGCACATCCGGACCATTGCTGTCATAGGTCTGATGGCGCAGCGGCACATTCGGCCGGCGGTTGGGGTTGTTGCCCCCGCCGGCGCTGCTGCTGCCACCGCCGCCGGGGCTGCTGCCGCCACCGGCGCTACTGCCGCCACCGCTGCCGCCACGGCTGCGCGAACGGCGGTTGTTATTGTTGTTGTTCGGTCCCTGTCTCATTCGGCTTCAACAAAGCCCCTGTTCGAGAGTGAAGGGTGCGATCAAGGGTCGCACCAAGGCCCAACCGGTTCCGGCAGGCCAGAGCCTGCCGCAAGGCTGCAATCACGACGGGCGCAGCGGCCGCTGGGTGGGCTCGATCGAAGATCCGCGGGCAATCGCCGGTCCGGATGACCGCACCGGGCGAGACGAAAACAAGGGCGCCCGTCGTCATCGGTGGCAACACCCTAACCACCGGGAGGGGCCGGTGCCAACCCTTTTTTTCCTGGTGCTCACTTTATCAGCGGCAATTGCCGGCGATGACACAGCGCTCGATTCCGGCCAGATCGTTACGGCGCCCCATGACCAGCAGACCGGCCGAGTCCAGCAGCCCGGCCACCGCCGCCGCCTGTCCGGCTCCGACTTCGAACACCGCCACTCCATGCTCTGTGAGCAGATTAGGCAGGATCGGCGCCAGCAGGCGATAGGCGTCGAGGCCGTCGGGACCGCCGGAGAGGGCGGCAAAGGGCTCGAACCGCGCCACCTCCGGCTCCAGCGCGGCGATATCGGCCTCGGGGATATAGGGCGGATTGGCCACGATCAGATCATAGTGGCCGGCAAGACCGTGCCGCCAGTCGGCGCACTCAAAGCGGGCGCGGCCGGCGAGGCCGAGTCGCCCGGCATTGGCGGCGGCGGTGGCGAGCGCGCCCGCGCTCCGGTCGATGCCGAGGCCGTGGGCGGCGGGCAGTTCGCTGAGCAGGGCCAGCAGCAGGCAGCCCGAACCGGTGCCGAGATCGAGGATGGCCAGCGGCCGATCGCGGGGCACGAGGGCGAGGGCGGCCTCGACCACGGTTTCGGAATCGGGACGGGGATCGAGGGTGTCGGGGCAGAGGGCGAACTCCAGACTCCAGAATTCCCGCCGTCCGAGGATACGCGACACCGGTTCACGCCCGATCCGGCGGGCCAGCAGCGGCTCCAGGGCCGCACGCGCATCGGCGCCGACCCGCTCGCGGGCGCGGGTAAGCAACTGCTCACGGCTGAGCCCGAGCGCCGCCCCGACCAGAATCCGGGCGTCGAGGGCGGCCGAGTCGATCCCGGCCGCGCGCAGCCGGGCGGCGGCCTGATCCAGGATTGCCCTGACCGTAGCCTCCGGCCCTTGTTCCGGCCCTGGGGGGACGGTATGGTCGCCGGGTACTGCACCCATACGGGGGTTATTCGTCATGTCGATCCTTGCGTCGCGCCTCGGGCGCATCAAGCCGTCTCCGACCATCGCCGTCACCCAGAAGGCCCGGGACCTCAAGGCCGCCGGGCGGGAGGTGTTCAGCCTCGGCGCCGGCGAACCCGACTTCGATACCCCCGATACCATCAAGGAAGCCGCGATTGCCGCCATCCGGGCCGGCGATACCAAGTATACGCCGGTGGACGGCACACCCGCGCTCAAGAAGGCGATTGCCGCCAAATTCAAGCGCGAAAACGGCCTCGACTACAGCCTCGACCAGATCAACGTCGGCGTCGGCGGCAAGCAGGTTCTCTACAACGCCCTGGTGGCGACGCTCAATCCCGGCGACGAGGTGATCATTCCCGCGCCCTACTGGGTGTCCTATCCCGACATGGTCGAACTGGCCGAGGGCACGCCGGTGCCGGTGGAAGGCCCGGCCGCCGCCGGCTTCAAGCTCCAACCCGCCGACCTGGAGCGGGCGATCACGGCCAGGACCAAGTGGCTGATCCTCAACTCGCCCAGCAATCCGAGCGGCGCCGCCTACACCCGCGCCGAACTCAAGGGCCTGACCGATGTCCTGATGCGCCATCCCCACGTCTGGGTGATGACCGACGATATCTATGAGCATCTGGTTTATGACGGCTTCGAATTCACCACGCCGGCCCAGGTCGAGCCCGGACTCTTCAACCGCACCCTGACCGTCAACGGCGTCTCGAAGGCCTATGCCATGACCGGCTGGCGGATCGGCTATGCCGGCGGCCCGAAGGATCTGATCAAGGCGATGGCCATGGTTCAGTCCCAGTCGACCAGCAACCCGACCTCGATCAGTCAGGCCGCGGCGGTCGAGGCCCTCAACGGCCCCCAGGGCTTCATCAAGGAGCGCGGCGCGGTGTTCCGCCAGCGCCGCGATCTCGTGGTCGATCTGCTCAATCAGGCCCCGGGCATCCAGTGCCACAAGCCGGAGGGGGCGTTCTACGTCTATCCCTCCTGCGCCGGGGCCATCGGCAAGACCACGCCCGAGGGCAAGGTGATCCGGACCGACGACGATTTCGTCACCTACATCCTCGAGGCCGAGGGTGTGGCGGCGGTCCAGGGCTCGGCCTTCGGCCTCTCGCCCTTCTTCCGCATCTCTTACGCCACCTCGACCGAAGTGCTGACCGAAGCCTGCAAACGCATCAAGCGGGCGTGTGAGGCGCTGAGGTAGGGGCAGGGACGGCGCCGCCGCGGCGCCTTGGCTGATCCCGGCCATGCCCGCCGCCGCCACCATCGCGATCGTCGGTGCCGGTCCCGCCGGGTTGATCGCGGCCGAGGTGTTGGCGGGGGCCGGGCGGGCGGTGACGGTCTACGATCATCTGCGTTCACCCGCCCGCAAGCTGCTGATCGCCGGCCGCGGGGGCCTCAACCTCACCCACAGCGAAGATATCGAGAGTTTCATCGGCCGATATGGCGCGGCGGCGGTCTGGATGGCGCCGCTGATCCGCGCTTTTCCGCCCGCGGCGCTGCGGGAGTGGTGCGAGGGGCTGGGGCAGGCGACCTTCGTCGGCTCCTCGGGCCGGGTCTTTCCCGTCGGGCTCAAGTCTTCGCCGCTGCTGCGGGCCTGGCTGCGCCGGCTCGACGGCCTGGGGGTGCGCTTCGTGCTGCGCCGGCGCTGGACCGGCTGGGACGAGTCCGGGCGGTTGACCTTCACCACTGCCGAGGGTGACTGCGAAACCGTGGCGCCGGCGGCGACCCTGCTCGCCCTTGGTGGCGCCTCCTGGCCGCGGCTGGGCGCGGACGGCGCCTGGGTCGAGATGCTGGTCCGGGCGGGGCTGGCGGTGGCGCCGCTGCGTCCGGCCAATTGCGGCTTCGTGGTGCCGTGGTCGGAGCCGTTCGCAGCGAGGTTCGTGGGCACCCCGGTCAAGCCGGTGACGGTGTCGTTCGGCGGGCGGACAATTCAGGGCGAGGTGATGATCACGGCAGCGGGACTCGAGGGTGGGCCGGTCTATGCCCTTTCGGCGGCCCTCCGCGACACCATCGCCGCCCGCGGCAGCGCGACCCTGACCCTTGACCTCCGCCCCGGCCTCGCGCCGGCCGAGTTGGCCCGGCGGCTGGCGGCGCCAAGGGGCTCCCAATCGCTTTCGACCTTTTTGCGCAAAGCGGGCGGTCTTGCCCCGGTCGCGGTCGGTCTGTTGCGGCAGGCCGGGGGCGCCGCCGCCGACGCCGGGCGGATCAAGGCTCTGCCGGTGCGTCTGACCGCGCCGGCCCCGATCGGGCGGGCGATTTCCAGCGCTGGCGGCGTCACCCTGGAGTCCCTCGACACCGGCCTGATGCTGCGCGCCCGGCCCGGACTCTTCGTCGCCGGCGAGATGCTCGACTGGGAGGCTCCGACCGGCGGCTACCTGCTCCAGGGCTGTTTTGCCACCGGGGTCGCGGCGGCGCGGGGGGTTCTGTCGTGGCTCAACCGGGGGGGGGATGCGGCGCGTTCACGCGCCCTGCCGCCGCCATAAAATTTTCATCGACAGACGCCCGGAGCTGGGTCAACCTGCGGTATCGAATAGGAAAACACGGCCGGATGGCCTTGCGATCGATGGCGGGCCAGTCCGACCGGTTTCTCGCGAACCGGGAAGGACCTGCGATGCCTCATACCAAGTCTGCACCACGCTGCGCTGCTCTTGTTGGTCCTTATCTCAGTGGCAAGACCACTTTGCTCGAGAGTCTGCTGTTTGCCGCCGGCGCCGTCACCCGCAAGGGCTCGGTCCGCGATGGCAACACGGTTGGCGACAGTGCCCCCGAAGCCAAGGCCCGGCAGATGAGCGTCGAGGTCGGGCTCGCCACCGCCGAATATCTGGGTGAGCGCTGGGCGTTTCTCGATTGTCCGGGCTCGGTCGAACTGGCCTATGAGAGCCGCGCCGCGCTGATGGTCGCCGACGTCGCCGTGGTGGTGGTCGAACCGATTCCGGAAAAGGCGCTGCCGCTGGCGCCGCTTTTCAAGTTCCTCGACGACAACGGCATTCCCCATATTCTCTTCGTCAACAAGATCGACACTCTCTCCGGCGGCCAGGAGGCCCGGATCAGCGAGGTGATGCAGGCGTTTCAGGCGGTGTCGTCGCGGCCGCTGGTGTTGCGCCAGGTGCCGATCCGCGATGGCGAAACAGTCACCGGCCATGTGGATCTGGTCAGTGAGCGGGCCTGGAAGTTCAATCCCCATGCGCCGTCCAGCCTGGTGCCGGTGCCCGATACGGTCAAGGAGCGCGAGCAGGCGGCGCGTCAGGAGTTGCTCGAAGCCCTTGCCGACTTCGACGACAGTCTTCTCGAACAGCTGCTGGAAGATGTCGCGCCCGACAAGGAGGAAATCTATCGCCTGCTCTCCAAGGACCTCGCCTCGGACCTGATCGTGCCGGTGCTGGTCGGTTCGGCCGAGGGCGACAACGGCGTGCGCCGGTTGCTGAAGCTGCTGCGCCACGAGGGGCCGGAGGCCAAGGTTGCCGCCGCCCGGCTCGGCATCGAGCCCGAGGGGAGCGGCGTCGCCCAGATCTTCAAGACCTATCTTGCCGCCCACGCCGGCAAGCTCAATTTCGCCCGGGTCTGGCACGGCACGATCAGCGACGGCCAGACCCTCGGCGGCGAGCGTCTCAGCGGCCTCTATCGCATGCAGGGCACCGACCAGCAGAAGCTGGCCGAGGCGGTGACCGGCGAGGTGGTGGCGCTGGGGCGGCTCGACAAGGCGTCCACCGGCGACATCCTCTCGGACAAGGGGGCGTCCCGGCGCTCCGAACTCTGGCCCGAGGTACCGGTACCGGTATACGGCCTCGCGATCTCGGCCGAGAACCGCAACGATGAGGTCAAGCTGCCGGCGGCGATCCAGAAACTGTCGGACGAAGATCCCTCGCTCTCGCTGGATCTCAACACCGACACCGGTGAACTCGTGCTGTGGGGGCAGGGCGACATTCACCTGCAGATCGCGGTCGACCGCCTGCGCGGCCGCTCCAACATCCCGGTCAAGACCCGGCCGCCCCAGGTGCCCTACAAGGAAACCATCCGCAAGGCCACCGCCCACCACGCCCGCCACAAACGCCAGTCGGGCGGCCACGGCCAGTTCGCCGACATCAATGTCGAGATCAAGCCGCTGCCGCGCGGCGAGGGTTTCACCTTCACCGAGACCGTGGTCGGCGGCACGGTGCCGCGCCAGTACATTCCGGCGGTCGAGCAGGGCGTGCGCGACTACCTGCCACGGGGACCGCTGGGCTTTCCGATGGTCGATCTCACGGTCAATCTCTCCTCGGGCCAGTTCCACCCGGTGGACAGCTCGGAAATGGCCTTCAAGACCGCGGCGCGCATCGCCATGACCGATGGCCTGCCCAACTGCGACCCGGTGCTGCTGGAGCCGATCCTCGCGGTGGCGATCTCGGTGCCCAACGAGTTCACGAGCAAGATCCAGCGCATCGTCAGCGGCCGCCGCGGCCAGATCCTCGGCTTTGATGCCAAGTCCGGCTATACCGGCTGGGACGAGGTCCGCTGCTCGATCCCCCAGGCCGAAACCCACGACCTGATCGTGGAGCTGCGCTCCACCACCCAGGGCGTCGGCACCTACACTTACAGCTTCGACCGCCTCGCCGAACTCACCGGCCGGCTGGCCGAAAAAGCCATCGAGGCGCGCAAGGCGGCGCTGGAGGAGGGGCGGTAGGGCGTTTTTTGCCAGTGAGAGTGGGGAAACGGGGGCAGCGGCCCCCGTTTCTGCGTCCGGAATATTGGTCCGTTGGCAGGGGGCGCCTCCCTCCGAGCCGCCGCAGACCGCGGCTGCGCCGCCGAGGGCCGGGCAGGCAATATACCATCAAAGTGGCACCGTGCTTGCTCCTGTCGGGCTTGCCATGATATTGCAGCGCGCCAAAGACTGCTGAAGTCCTCCGAGGAAAGCTGTTACGTCATGGATTTGCGGAATATCGCCATCATCGCCCACGTCGACCACGGGAAGACCACGCTGGTTGACGTGTTGCTGAAACAAAGCGGGACCTTCCGCGAGAACCAGCAGGTGGCCGAGCGCGCCATGGACAGCAACGATCTGGAGCGTGAGCGCGGCATCACGATCCTGGCCAAGTGCACCTCGCTGGTGTGGCATGATCTGCGCATCAACATCGTCGACACCCCCGGCCATGCCGATTTCGGCGGTGAGGTCGAGCGCATCCTCTCGATGGTTGACGGCGTCGTGGTGCTGGTCGATGCCGCCGAGGGGCCGCTGCCCCAGACCAAGTTCGTGGTCGGCAAGGCGCTGCGGCTGGGCCTCAGGCCGATCGTGATCATCAACAAGGTTGATCGCCCCGACGCCCGGCCCCACGAGGTCCACGACGAGGTGTTCGATCTCTTTTCGGCCCTTGACGCCAGCGACGATCAGCTGGATTTCCCCACCCTTTTCGCCTCGGGCCGCAATGGCTGGGCCGCGGAGAGCCTGGAGGCGCCGCGGGAAAACATGGACCCGCTGTTTGACCTGATCCGTCGCCACGTGCCGCCACCCCATCAGATCGAGTATGACGCGCCGTTCCGGATGCTGGTGACGACGCTGGAGGCCAACCCCTATCTCGGACGCCTGCTCACCGGCCGCATCCAGTCGGGCACGGCGAAGCCCAACATGCCGGTCAAGGCGCTGGCCCGGGACGGCCGGGTGCTGGAGACCGGCCGCATCACCAAGATTCTGGCCTTCCGTGGCTTGGAACGGGTTGGACTCGAAGAGGCGCTGGCGGGCGACATCGTCGCGGTCGCCGGTTTGACCTGTACCACCGTCGCCGACACCATTTGCGACCTCAGCGTCACCGAGCCGGTGGCCTCCCAGCCGATCGATCCGCCAACCCTGGCCATGACCTTCCTGGTCAACAACAGCCCGCTCGCCGGGCGCGAGGGCGAGAAGGTCACCAGCCGGGTGATCCGCGATCGTCTCTTGCGCGAGGCCGAGGGCAATGTCGCGATCAAGGTCACCGTCACCGCCGACGCGGACGCCTTCGAGGTCGCCGGGCGCGGCGAACTGCAACTGGGTATCCTGATCGAGACCATGCGCCGCGAGGGTTTCGAGCTGGCCATCAGCCGGCCGCGCGTGCTGTTTCAGTCCGATCCCGAGACCGGCCAGCGCCTGGAGCCGATCGAGGAGGTCGTGGTTGACGTCGACGAGGAATTCGCCGGCGCGGTGGTCAACAAGATGTCCGAGCGCAAGGCCGAACTCACCGAGATGCGGCCGTCGGGCGGCGGCAAGGTCCGGGTCTGCTTCCTGGCGCCCTCGCGCGGCCTGATCGGCTATCACAACGAGTTCCTGACCGACACCCGCGGCACCGGGGTGATGAACCGGCTCTACCACGGCTACGCGCCCTACAAGGGGCCGATCGCCGGCCGGCGCACCGGCGCGCTGATCTCCAACGGCGACGGTACCGCGGTGGCCTACGCGATGTGGAACCTCGAAGAGCGCGGCCCGATGCTGATCGACCCCGGGGTTCCGGTCTATCAGGGCATGATCATCGGCGAGCACACCCGCGGCAACGACCTTGAGGTCAATGTGCTGAAGGGCAAGCAGTTGACCAACATCCGCACCACCAGCAAGGATGAGGCGGTGCGCCTGACGCCGCCAATCATCATGACTCTGGAAAAGGCCCTGGCCTACATCTCCGACGACGAACTGGTCGAGGTAACGCCGAAAAGCATCCGGCTGAGGAAGCGCCTGCTCGACCCCAACGAGCGCAAGCGCGCCGCCAAGGCGGCCGACGCCTCCTAAGGCGAATCCGGTCGCACCAGAAAAACTCCCGGGGCCAAGACCCCGGGAGTTTGTCCTCTGCGCCTCCGGCGCGCCGATGGATGGCGACCCCAGCAGGGCTCGAACCTGCGACCTGCCGCTTAGCGGGCCATCTGCAGCTTTCGCTGCCGCCGATCCGGCGTGACGGCCTGGACTATCCCTTCACCATAGGCGCATCGCGCCGTTAGGGCCTGCCGTCTAGTCTCTACACCTTCCCCGACCGGGGCTTGGCTCGGGATTGCCATCGCCGTGAGGCGGTAAGGTTTCCCCGACTTTGACAGGTTCTACGTCCGCAGTTTCCCGCGGCGCACTCCTCCTGATACTGAAGGCGGCTGCTCTATCCAGCTGAGCTATGGGGCCGTAAGCACACTATGAGCAACACACACCAGCACCGCCCGCGGCCACCTTTCCCGTGACCGGCGGGCAGACCAGCGTCAACGGTCAGTGATTGCGCAGCGGCCGGAAGCGGTCGGTGTAGCTGCGCGGGCGGACGGTGCGGGGATTGGTGTCCTGAATGTCGTAGGCGAGGCCATGGCGCTCGGCATAAGCCACGGCGTCGTCGCGGCTCGGGAAGCGGAGCCGGATCTGGTTGAGCGCATCGGCGGCGCTGGTCCAGCCCATCAGGGACTCGGGGGCGCGCCGGGTCGCGGGCTCATGCTCCAAAATCCATTCGCGGGTCTTGCCCAGTCCGGACTGGGTGGCGGCTCGGCTCGGCTGATAGATGCGGGCGGTCATCGGTCGGCGTCTCCGGAGAAAAGGTCGGCGGTGTGGTCACAGCAATCGAGCGCGCGTCGCTGTCCGCGCAAGTTGGTCGGGGCGAGAGGATTCGAACCTCCGACATCCAGTACCCAAAACTGGCGCGCTGACCAGACTGCGCTACGCCCCGGTCGGCACCTTGGTACATCAACCGCCTGCCGGGAGCAAGGGCAACTCCGGAGTGTTCGCTGCGAATGCGTCGGAGCAGCCGCTCCGTTAGTGGAAGGCGGGGTGGATCACCCGGTCGCCGGCATGGATGCCGAGCCGTCCGGTGACGCCGGCATTGAGTTCCAGCACCGCGACCACCGGCGCGGTCGAGGTGATGATCGCGGTCGAGCCGGGGGCGGCGTTGCGGTGAATGTTGGCGATGTGGCCGTCCCGGGTGATGAACAGCATGTCGAGGGGCAGAAAGGTGTTGCGCATCCAGAACGAGGCCACCTCTTCGGTGCCGAGCAGAAACAGCATGCCGGCCTCTTCAGCCATGGCGTCGCGGAACATCAGCCCCTGGTGGAGCTGTTCGGCGGTCTCCGCGACTTCGATCGAGAAGTGGAACCGGGGGCCGCCGAGAGTGGCGATGGTGATCTCGGAGCGGCCGAAACTAACCGGGGCCGATTGGTCCGCCCGGGCCGGAACCGCCAGCAGCAGAAGAAGAAGCAGAACGATGCGGCTGGTCATGGACGGGGGCCTTCAGCGGTGGCAGGCGGATGGGCTGGCCGGGCCGGGCGCAGGGGGGCGACCGCCCCTTACCGTGAATCCGGCTCAACAACAAAGAGATAGACCATTTTTCCGATCAGCTTCGATCGGAAAATGCGTTAGCCGACGAAGAGATCGTGTGCCGCCGGCACCACCGACTTGATGGTGGTGCCGGGTCTGGTCGAGAAGCGGCGCACCGCCCGGTCTCGGGCCTCGTGTTCGGTTCGGGCAAACACCAGATAGTCGCGGCCGGTTGCCCATTCGCGGGCCAGCGGATGTTCGTGGTCATGCTTTTGCAGCGTGGGATTGACCAGGGTGACGATCCATTCCTTGTCGCCGGCGGTGCGCCGGATCTGCAGCACCAGCAACCGGTTGCGGCCGGCGGCAAGGCGGGCCGTGGCTTCATTGCGGGTTCGCTCGAGAGTCTTTTCGGTCTCGGCGTTCTTGCGCTTCTGGTCCTCGATGCGCTGGCCGAGACTGGTTTCCTCGGCCAGCATGGCCTCGATCATCTGGTTGAGCCGGCGCTCCTTCTCGATGGCGGCGAGGCCCCGGCGCCGGGTGGCGCGGATTTCGCGCTGGAACTGCGCCACCAGATTGACCAGCCAGGCGGCCAGCAGCACCACGATCACGAGGATCAGCAGGGTGGTCACCGGTTCGGCCTCTCCTGGTTTGGGGCCGGGGAGTCGACCATGGTCTTTTGATAGCCGAGCTTTTCCGAGTAGGCCAGCTCGAGCAACTGGCGCGCCTCGTCCCGGCTCGAGGCCCAGATTTCCGCAAGGTTGACGTGGTGCCAGATCGGATTGTAC
Organism: Rhodospirillaceae bacterium; assembly: GCA_037132135.1. Taxonomy (GTDB): domain Bacteria; phylum Pseudomonadota; class Alphaproteobacteria; order Azospirillales; family Azospirillaceae; genus BOG-933. The sequence goes on along the minus strand of JBAXPR010000011.1, from coordinate 31,020 downwards.
GACTCGGAGGCCGATTTCAGGTATTGCGAGCTGCCGTCGACGGTCAGCCGGGCATAGTAGCGGGAGTTTCCGGGCCGCGGCTCCCCGACCTCATGGATGAAATCGGGGACCTTGTTGAGGGTCGCGGCAATCTGCCGCTGGAGCTTGCGGATGTCGCTATCCATCCGCGAGTGATAGAGGTCGAGCTGGTTGAATTCGTTTTGCAGCGCGCGGACGCGGTCGCGCACGATATAGCCGTCTTTCAGCAGGTCGAGGTAACGGCCTTCCGCCTCCTCGGTGCGGAACATCCGCCCCAGCAGCCGCGGCACGGTGGAGCGGAAGATCACGGTCGCCAGAATGCCGAGCAGGAGCGAGCCCACCAGGATCAGGAGCAGAAGCGTCAGTCTGTCGATGTCGGCAAGGAGCATGGCGCTTGTGGGCACGAGGCAGGCGGCGAGATGTCCCGCCCGGACGGGATGGCGTACCATCCCATCATCCTGCTTGTCCCTCGGCTTTGTCCAGGAGCTTCTCGCGCGCCCTCGGGGCTGTCGTGTGCCCGGTGGGCGCGCGCGGGTGTTGCCAAGGGCGCCCGGCGCCCGTTACCCTTTTCGCCGTGGCCGCACCGGCCTCGCGCAGCCGTTTGTTCTGTCCTCGGGGAGGAACTTGCCGTCATGGCTATTGCGACCATTCTCCTGCACTTGGGGCACGATGCCCCCCGGCGGGCGAGGCTTCAGGTTGCGGTGGACCTGGCCCGCCGTTTCGACTCATTTCTCGAAGTGCTTCATCTCGGCGTCCCCGACGAGCGGACCGCGGTGATCGAGGACGACGTGCGCCGGGTTTGTTCCGATTGCTCCTACTCCTGGACCGTGGCCGAGGGCGACCCGATGGAGATGTTGACCCGTCAGGCCGGCTTCGCGGATCTGGCGGTGCTTGGGCAATCCGGTCCGGTGCCGTTTGAGGATGCGGCGTCGGCGTATCTGGCCGACCGGTTGCCGCTGCATGTCGCCTGTCCGGTACTGATCGTGCCCCGCGAGGCCGAGGGGGCGGCGCCGGGGCAGCATCTGCTGCTGGCCTGGAAGAATTGTCGCGAGGCCGGGCGGGCGGTGCGCGACTCCCTGCCGTTCCTGCAGGCGGCTGACCGGGTGACCGTGCTGTCGGTCGGGGTCGACAGCAGCGACGAATCGGACCTCACTCACCTCTCGGTCTATTTGGCCCGCCACGGCGTCGAGACCGAATGCCACCCGGAGTCCTGGTCCGACGCCGAAGCCGGTGAGGCCATTCTCGCGGTGGCGCGGGAGGTCGAATGCGACGGCATCGTCATGGGCGCCTACGGTCATTCCCGCCTGCGCGACAAGGTTCTGGGCAGCGCCACCCACACCGTGCTGAGGCAGATGCACGTGCCGGTCCTGATGTCCCACTAGGCCGGCGCCGCGCCGGCGGCGTTCTTTCGTTGTAAGCCTTACGAGTCCGGCAGGCGGGGTCTTGGCGGCGACTGATTTGTAATAATTGAGAGATGTCCGCCCGACAGGGCTGTCCCGGGGGTAGTCGCCAAGGGGCGTTGAGGGTTGCCGCGGGCGGTGGCGACACCTGGGGTGGTTGATTCGGCGGGTTTCACAGGTGTATGGTTAAGAACGGGGAGGGCCGGCGATGAATGTGCTTGAGGTCGCGGTGTATGCGATGGTGATCGGTGGTCAGCCGCAGCCGATCAAGTGTGTTGAGAGCGACCTCGGCGGCGTGAATTGTACCAATGGCTTGGCGGCGGTTCCGGGTGAGCACGAGGAAATTCGCTTCAGCAACGGCGTCAGGGTGGTCAAGAAGACCGGCATCGTCTTCTCCAACGGCGTGACCGCCCATCTCGACGGGGCCGGCTGGCTGGAGTTTTCCAACGGCATCGGGGTGCGGCGCGACTCGCCCTTCCGGTTCCGGTTCAGCAATGGCTTCTCCTGTACGCTGATCGAGCGCTCGATGGCCGAATGCCTGGCGCCCGAGAGGCGGTGAGCGGCGGGCACGATCAGAAGAGCATGGATCGGAGGGGAGAATCGGTGCGCCGGCGGGGCAACTGGGCCGGATCGGAGTTGATGATGATCCGCGTCCACCCGGGAGGGGAGGCTCTCTATGAGGAGGACGGTTCTGGTCGCCGGGGCGACCGGCAATACCGGACGGGCGCTGGTTCGGGAGTTGAGGCAGGCGGGCATGATCGTCCGGGCCGCGGCCCGGCGTCGCCACAGGTTACTCAGCCTGGAGGTCGCCGACGTCGTCGAGATCGACTACGCCAATCCGCAGTCGCTGGCGCGGGCCTTTCATGGCGTTGACCGGGTCTACATGGCGCCGCCGCTGGTCCCCGAGATGGCGGCCCTGACCGAGCAGGTGGTCGAAGCCGCGGTGCGGGCCGGGACCCGGCAGTTCGTCAAGCTGTCGGGGTTTGGGGCGGCGGCACCGGACGCGCTCCAGGTCGGGCGCTGGCATCGCGCCGCCGAGCGGGTGGTGGAGAGTTCCGGGCTGGCCTGGACCCACCTGCGGCCAAACTCCTTCATGCAGAACTTCATCAACAACCACCTCGGCTCAATCCGGATGCTCGGACTGTTTCACGATCCGGTCGGCGATGGCCGGGTCAGCTACATCGACGCCGAGGATATCGCCGCGGTGGCGGCGCGGGTGCTGACCGAACCCGGACACGGGGGCCGGGCCTACACCCTGACCGGCCCCGAGGCGCTGTCCAGCCACGAGGTCGCCGGGCTGTTTTCGCAGGTGGCCGGCCGGCAGGTCCGCTGCGTCGAGGTCAGTGTCGAGGCCGCGCGCGACGCCATGTTCGGCTTCGGCTTGCCGGTGGCGGTGGCGGACGCGATCACCGAGTGGTACCGCCATATGCGCAGCGGCATGCTGGCGGGGGTCAGCCCTGCGGTCGAAGAGATCACCGGCCGGACTCCGCGCAGCTTTTCCGAGTTCGTGGCGGTGCGGGGCGAGTTGTTCCAGTAAGGGGCGGCCAAGCCGTTCAGTCAGAGCGGAACCCGCTGCCAGCCGTCGCGGCCGAGCGCTTCCAGCGGCCGGAAGCGGGCCTTGTAGGCCATCTTGCGACTGCCCTCGATCCAGTAGCCGAGATAGACATAGGGGTGTTCGTCAAGGATACAGTGCTCAATCAGCTTGAGAATCAGGTAGGTGCCGAGGCTGCGCCGCTCCTGCGTCGCATCGTAGAAGCTGTAGACTGCGGAATAGCCGTCGGCGAGGCGGTCGGTGAGGATGCAGCCGATCAACCGGTCTTCAAGATCGCGGACTTCGAAGACGCTCGTTTCGGACCGGCCCTCGTCGATCATCGAAACGAAGTCGGCCATGGTCATGCGCGCCATGTCGCTGTCGCCGTGGCGGGCCCGCTGATAGGCGGTGAACAGGCGGAACTGTTCGCCGGTGGCCACCGCGGCCACCTCGGTCATGCCGAGGTCGAGGTTGCGGGCCAGGACCCGGCGCTGCGAGCGCTCGGGCGCAAACTCAACCACCGGAATCCGCACCGGCACGCAGGCCGAGCAGGTCGGGCAGACCGGGCGGTAGACGATGTCGTGGCTGCGCCGGAAGCCCGCCCGCGACAGTGTCGAGTTGACCTCAGAGGCGAAGGGGGCGACCAACCGGGTAAACAGCTTTCGCTCCACCCGCCCCGGCAGATAGGGGCAAGGCATCGGGCCGGAGCGGAAGAACTGCTGTAGCGGTCGTTGACGCGGCGGGATGACCGACATCACGCCTCCTGTTTTTGTGACACCTCCGGCGGCTGGTACCCGAAGAAGGAGCGCGAGAGTTCCGAGGTCACCGCCGACAACCGGACCTGCAGGAGATCAAGATAGTCGTGCAGACCATCTTCGATCACCTGATTGATCGTCCGGGAATTCAGGGCGGCCATGATCTCATCGATCCGTTCCATCGCCGCGTTGCCGCCCCGGAGTTTGTACCGCGACTTCAGGCGCGTCAAGACCACGTTGATCTCCCGCACGCACAGCACCACCGAGCGCGGAAAGCTTTCGTTGTAGAGCACGAAGCCGGCGATGGCGGCCGGCGTCATGCCGCGCGGATAAACCCGGCGGAAGGCGTGGTAACCGGCGAGGGAGCGCAGCAGTGCATGCGACTGCACGAAATCCTGGGAGGCGGTGCTGCTTTGAATCGAGCCAGAGAGCGTGGTGAAGCCGATGTCGAGCAGCCGGGTGGTCTGGTCGGCGCGTTCGATGAATTTTCCGAGCAGATAGAAGTACCAGCCCTCGTCGCGGTAGAAGGTACCCTCGGTGATACCGGAGTGGTTCTGGCATTCCTCCTTGATGGTGCTGCAGATGCGCGACAGGTTGGGCAAGGAGATGTCGGCCGGGGTCAGCGCCAGCATCTCGTTATAGAACACGTTGATCTGCGCCCACATCTCGGTGCTGATCCAGGGCCGGAGCACACGGGCGTTTTCGCGGGCCGCACGCACCGCAAAAATGATCGAGGTCGGATTCTGGGCGTCGAGGACGTAGAATTTCACAACATTGTCGGCGCTGGCGGCATCGTAGCGGCTGAAGAAGGTCTTGTCGTCGCTGTTGAGCCGGACGATGGTGTGCCAGTTCTTGAAACCATGAACGTCGCGGCTGAAGGTCTCATGAACATCGAGGATGCGGGCCAGATTCTCGGCACGCTCCATATAGCGGGCCATCCAGAAGATGTTTTCGGCGTAGCGGGCAAGCAGATTGTTCACGGCGCATCACCCTCCAGAACCCAGGTATCCTTGGACCCGCCGCCCTGCGACGAATTGACGATAAACGTGCCCCGGCGCATGGCAACGCGGGTCAGGCCGCCCGGCAGCACCCAGGTGCTGCGGCCGGTAACCACGAAGGGCCTCAGATCGACGTGACGCGGTTCGACCGCCGACTCGGCGAGAGTCGGGCAGACCGACAGCGGCACCATCGGTTGGCTGATGTAGTTGGAGGGATCGTCGAGCAGCTTGGCCCGGCAGTCCTCGAGTTCGGCCTTGGTGGCCAGCGGCCCGAGGGTGATGCCATAGCCGCCGGCTTCGCCCACCGGCTTGACCACCAGTTCGGCCAGATGGTCGAGGGTGTACTTCAGACCCTCGGGCTCGCGGCAGATGTTGGTCTGGACGTTGGGCAGCAGCGCCTCTTCGCCGAGGTAGTACTTGATCATCCGCGGCACATAGCAATAGACCGCCTTGTCGTCGGCGACTCCGGTGCCGATGGCGTTGGCCAGGGCGACGTTGCCCTTGCGGTACGCCTCGAGGATGCCGGGGACGCCAAGCAGACTGTCGGGATTGAAGGCGCGGGGATCAAGGAAGTCGTCGCCGATGCGGCGGTAGATCGAGTCGACCACCGCGAGGCCGTTGGTGGTCTTCATGTAGACCCGGTCGTCGATGACCACGAGATCGCTGCCCTCGACCAGCGGCACGCCCATTTCGCGGGCGAGGAAGATGTGCTCGAAATAGGCCGAGTTGTATGAACCCGGCGAGAGCAGCACCACCCGCGGCTCGTTGATTCCGGCCGGCGCGATCTCCGAGACCGCCTGGAGCAGTTTGGCACCGTAATTGTCCACCGGGCGGATGCCAAGATTTTGCATCAGGTCGGGGAAGACCCGCTGCATCATGTGGCGGTTTTCCACGACGTAGGAGACCCCGGAGGGCACCCGGCCGTTATCCTCGAGCACCCGGAAAACACCGTCGCCGTCCCGGACCAGATCGACGCCGAGGATGTGGATGTAGGTGTCGAACGGCACCTTCAATCCGACCATCTGGGGCCGGTAGTTGGAATTGCCGAGCACCAGATCCGCCGGAATGATGCCGTCCTTGATGATCTTGCGCTCATGATAGATGTCGCGCAGGAACATGTTGAGCGCGGTGACGCGCTGGACGACTCCGGCCTCAAGATGGGCCCATTCGGCCGCCGACAGCACCCGCGGAATCACGTCGAAGGGCAGGATGCGGTCGACCGCCTCCTGTTCCGAATAGATCAGGAAGGTGATGCCGAGATTGTAAAGCTCGCGCGCCGCATCCTCGGACCGTCGGTTGATGTCTTCGAAGGCCAGTGCCGAGAGCCGTTCGCGGATCAAGGCGGCATGGGGGGCGGTATTGCCTTTGCCTCCCAGCAATTCATCGTAAAATCCGCCTTGATCGTACCGGGACATAAGACCGGCGGGGCGGGAGTCTGGTCCAGTCACTGACGCACCCTCTCGAACAACCCCCTGCGAAGGGTTTCGCAGGCGCGTCCATTAGAGTCCGTTTATGAACGGCGCGCAAGCGTCTGGTGATCCCGCAAAGTTTGTTTTCACCCGCAGTCGGCTCACTGAGGAGCCGGGGCCGGGCTGCGGGCCGCCGCCGGCGCCGCCGCGGCGGCCTCCCGGAGCAGCACGATGCCGATACGACGGTTCTTCGGCGACTTGGGATCGTCGGGGATCAGCAGTTCGCGGTCGGCACGGCCGACGACGTTGATGATTCGGGACTCGTCGATCCCGGCGGCGATCAGGGCGCGGCGGCTGGCATTGGCCCGTTCCGAGGACAGGTCCCAGTTGTCGCGCCCGCCTCTTGAGAAGGGCGAACTGTCGGTGTGGCCGCTGACCGACAGCTTGTTGGGCAAGCGGCCGATCGCCTTGGCCAGGAGCGCCATCAGTTCGCGCGCCTGGGGCGACATCTGATTGCTGCCCGGGGCGAACATCGTCGTCTGATCCTGATCGATGATCTGGATGCGCAGGCCGTCGGGGGTGGTGTCGATCACCAGATTCTTGGCCATTTCCTGGAGTTCGGGAATTGACTGGATGGCCTGGCGGATGTCGGAGGCGGTTTGCTGGAACTGCTTGGCCTCCTCCTGAACCTTCTGGAGTTTTTCGGCGGCGTCGAGCACCCGCTTGGCGAAGTCGGAGAGCGACTCGCCGGGCTTTTGACCGGGCATGTTGAAGTCGTGGGCGACCTGATCCATCCGCTTCTGGTACTCGGAGCGGTTCTCGTCGTTGCGCTGGTGCAGGTAGCTGGGCGAGGATTCGTAGAGCCGGCGCAGGAAATCCTCGAGCCGCTCGGCGACGGCCTTGCCGGGCAGGCCGAGTTTCTCCGCGGCCTGATTGAGGCGCTCGGCATATTGCTTGTCCGATTCGCCGGGCTTTTTATTGATGTCGGTGTCGGCCGCCGACTTGCTCTTATTACTCTTGTCGTCGTGCTTGCCGCTGTCGTCGCCGGCGTTTTCGGCGTTCTCGCCCTCTTCGGAGGCGAAGCCGGGCGGGCCGACCCCGGGGGTGTCGGCCTCGAGCGGCGATGAGGGCGACATCAGCGCGCCCTTGACGGTCAGCGACTGGCCGCCGAGCACGCCGCCCGAACCGCTGCTCTCGCGGGAAACGCTGGAGGGGGCGAAATAGTCGGAAATGCCGCGCTTCTGGTCGCTGGTGACGACGTTGAGCAGCCACAGCAGCAGGAAGAAGGCCATCATCGCGGTGACGAAGTCGGCGTAGGCCACCTTCCAGGCGCCGCCGTGATGGCCGCCGTGCCCGCCCTTCTTCTTCTTGATGATGATCGGGGCTTTATCGCCGCTGCCCTTCGCACTCGCCACCGGCCGGTCTCCCTATCAGGCTGGCGGCAGCGCCGCCGTGGCCTCTTCAACCTCGGTAAAGCCGGGGCGAAGCTCGGTCGGCAGGATCTTGCGGGCGTACTCGACCGAGATCGCGGGCGCATAGCCGCCGAGGTGGGCGACCAACCCGACCTTCATGCATTTGAAGTACATCGCTTCAGTGGCGTAGATGTTTTTGAGGCCGGCGGCGATCGGGCCGACGAAGCCGTAGGCGATGAACACGCCGGCAAACGTGCCGACCAGCGCGCCGCCGATCAGATGGCCAAGCACTTCGGGCGGCTCGGTGATCGAGCCCATGGTGTGGATGACGCCCAGCACCGCCGCGACGATGCCAAGAGCGGGCACGCCGTCGGCGACGCTTTGGATGGCGTCGGCGACCCGGCCGCATTCCCAATGGTGGGCTTCCAGTTCCTCGTCCAGCAGGTCGCCGAGCTGGTGCGGGTCATCGGCGCCGAGCGACATCAGGCGCAAATAGTCGCAGAGGAAGGCCACCGAGTGGTGGTCGCCGTAGAATTTGGGAAACTGCTGGAAGAGGGGGCTTTCCTCGGGTTTCTCGATGTGTTGTTCGAGGGCCAGCAGACCTTTGGTTTTTGCGATCTTGAACACCTGGAACAGCAGCGTCAGCAGCTCCAGATAATGCTCCTTGGCGTATTTTGGCCCCTTCATCAGGTGGCCGATTTCCTTGCCGGTCTGGCCAAGAATGACCTTGGTGTTGGCGATGATGTAGCCGCCGAGAGCCGCGCCGAGAATGATCATGAACTCAAACGGTTGCCACAGCACGCCAACATGGCCATTGTTGAGGACGTAACCACCAAACACGCAGAACACGACGATGGCGCAGCCGGCGATCAGGAGCATGGCGATACAACGGGTGCAGTGGGCGGGGCAGCCGGCTTATCAATTCGGCTTCCCCCTTTTACGACAGATCCGGGGCAGATGACACAAATAACGACGACGTTCCGCTTGCGTTCCGGAGTGCAATGGGGGAGGTCGGGAAGATGAGCATCGATCCCCGATCCTTCCGCAATGCCCTGGGCTGCTTTGCCACCGGCATTGCCGTGGTCACGGTCCGGCCCGAGGGCGGGGACGGCCCGTTCGGCATCACGGTGAATTCGGTCGCCTCGGTTTCTCTCGAGCCGCCGCTGGTGCTGTTCTGCCTCGCGCGCGCTTCGCGGCATTACCAGGAGGTGACGGCCTGCCGGGAGTTCGTGCTCAACATCCTGGCCGAGGACCAGCGCGACGCTTCGTCCCGCTTCGCCTCCCCGGCGACCCAGGGTCAATGGCGGGAGGTGGCGGCCGATCTCACCGCCGCCGGCACGCCGGTGCTGGCGGGCGCTCTCGCCCATCTGGTCTGTTTGCGCGAAACGGTCCACGACGGCGGCGACCATGGCATCGTCGTCGGGCGGGTGGTCGAACTCGACTGGCGGCCCGAAGGCCGGCCGCTGCTCTATGTCCGCGGCCGCTACGGCCGGCTCGAGGAGGATGTTCAGGGCTGACCCCCGCCGCGGCGCTGTTGTCAATGCCCGAATCCCGGGGCTATGGTTGGCGCGGTTCAGCGTAACCGCTCGGGAGACGGGACGTGGCGAGGGTAAAGGGACTGGTGCTGGCGGTGTGTCTGGGGCTGGCGGCGGCGGGGCCGGCGGCGGCCCGGGGTTCGGCCGATCTCCAGTGGGCGCAGCAGGCGCTCGCGGAGAAGGGTTTTGATGTCGGGCGGCCCAACGGCGAGATGTCCCAGAAGACCCGGGCGGCGCTCTCGGCGTTTCAGCGCATTTCCGGGCTCACGGTCACGGGAGAACTCGACGCCGCGACCACGGCTAAGCTGCTGGCCGGACGGCCCGAGCCGTCCGGTGGCGGCACGCTGGGCGCTCCCCAGTCCCGGGCCCAGCCTCAGGCGCCGGCCCCCCGCGACGCCCTGCCGGCCAAACCCCGCGCCGTGCCCTCGGCGCGCATCGAGGCCCTTGGCGGTCCCGGCGGCGAGGCCGTGATCAGTTCGGCCGGCGGTGCGCCGGCGCCCCGGGCCGCACCCAGCGGCGCGGTTTCGGCAATGGCCACCGGCCTCCTGCCCGGTCAGGCGCCGGCGGCGGTCAAGGACAACGGCGATGCCGCCGGGCCGCTGCTGATCGAGGCCGCCGGTTGGGTCCGGACGCTGGTCGTTGGGGTGATCGCGGCGATTTTCGTCGGTTTTGCCGGGCTGTATTGGCGGAGCGGGCGCAAGCCGGCCCATCACCGCCCGGCCCGCGGCCGCACCCGGGAGGCCGGTCCCGGCGCGGGTGGCCAACGCCGGGAGCCGAGCTTTGCTCCGCCCGAGCCGGCGCAGGGCGGTCGGGAGCTGAGGGTGCGGCGGCTGTGAAATCGTGGGGCGGCGGAACGACGGGCTTGCTCCCGTCCGGCCGTACGACCAGAATGGGCGCTGTCTTGTTCGGAGTAATGCTGATGATCCGCGCCCGCCTTGCCGTCGTCGCGCTTGCGCTTGTGGTTTTCCTCTCTTCCGGTTCTCCTCCGGCCGCCGCCGAGGGCACGACCTTCAGCGGTTCCCAGAAGGCCGAGATCGAGCGGCTGGTCCACGATTATCTGGTCAAGAATCCCGAGGTGCTGGTCGAGGCGATGACCGAGTTGCGCTCCCGGCAGCAGCAGGCGGAAAACGACAGCCTGCGCCATGCTCTGGTTGAGCATCGCTCGGCGCTGCTCAACGATCCCCAGGCACCGGTGGCCGGCAATCTCCGGGGCGACGTCACGGTGGTCGAGTTTTTCGACTATGCCTGCCCCTACTGCAAGTCGGTGGAGGACAATCTCAAGGCGCTGCTGAAGGCCGACGACAAGGTCCGGCTGGTGCTGAAGGAGTTTCCGGTGCTCGGGGCGGGTTCGATGCTGGCCGCCAAGGCGGTGCTGGCGGCGCGGGCCCAGGGCAAGTATGCGGCCTTGCACGAGGCGCTGCTGACCGCCCGCGGCCAGTTCAGCGAAGAGAGTGTGATGCGCATCGCGCAATCGGTCGGCCTCGATACCGCGCGCCTGAAATCCGACATGGCGGCGCCCGAGGTCGAAGCGGCACTGGCGGCCAACGGCGCCCTGGCCGAGGCCCTCAACATCCGGGGCACGCCGGCCTTCGTGATCGGCGACCAGCTGTTTCCCGGCGTGATGGAGCTGAAATCGATGCGGCAGGCGGTTGCCGACGCCCGCAAAAAGAAGGGGTAGCGTCGGGGAGTCTGTCCGTATCCGTATTCCCGACCGTCCCGACTCCGACCGCCGACCGCCCTTGCCCTACTTCGTCACCGGCTCTCACCACCGTCTCTGGACCGCCGCCGTGCGGGACCGGCTGTTCACCGAGCCCGCCGAGGTGCCGGCGCTGCTGGAGCGTCTCCAGGCCACCGGGCTGTCCCAGGCGGTCTGGCTCGCCACCTGCGACCGCACCGAGATCATCGGCGCCGCGGCCGACCGCTCCGGCGGGGCGGCGGCGGCGCGGTCGCTGCTCGCCGAACGGGCCGGGCTGCCCGCCGGGGCCGGCGCCGGGGCGCTCTTTACCCTGACCGGAGCCGAGGCGGTGCGTCACGTCTTCGCGGTGACGGCCTCGCTGGAAAGTCAGGTCGTGGGCGAGCCCCAGGTTCCGGGTCAGGTCAAGGCCGCCTACCGCGGTTCGGTTGCGGCCGGGGCGACCGGCCCGGCGCTCGACGCCCTGATGCAGGCGGCCTTCGCGGTCGCCAAGCGGGTTCGCGCCGAGACCACGATCTCGGAGCGGCCGACCTCGATCGCGGCCGCCGCGGTCGAGATCGCCCGCGACCTGCACGGGGATCTCAGCCGGCGCCAGGGGCTGCTGATCGGCCTCGGCGATATGGGGTTGCTGATGGTCGAGGGGTTGCGCGCGGCGGGGCTCGGGGCGCTGACGGTGATGACGCCGGTGGCGTCCCGCGCCGAGGCGGCGGCTCGGCGGCTCGGCTGCCACCACGCCCCCTTTGCCGGGCTGGAGAACGCCCTCGCCGGGGCTGATATCGTGGTAACAGCGGTCGGGCTGGGGCGCTATATCCTGACCGCCGGGCTGGTCGAGGCCGCGGTCAGGCGGCGGCGGCGTCAGCCGGTGTTTGTGATCGACACCGCCCTGCCCAGCGACGTTGAGCCCGGGGCGGGCGAGATTGACGCCGCCTTCGTCTATGATCTCACCGATCTCGAACGGGTGGCGATGCAGGGGCGGGTCAGCCGCGAGGCGGCGGCGGCGGCGGCCTGGGAGATCGTCGGCGGCGCCGTGGCCGATTTTCTGCGCCAGCGGGCCGAACGGGCGGCGGTGCCGGCGGTGATGGCGCTGCGCGGGCATTTCGAGGCGGCGCGGCGCGAGGTGCTGGCCGGTGGCGCCTGCGATGCCGCCGAGGCGACGCGCCGGCTGGTCAACCGTCTGCTGCACCGGCCGAGCGAGGCGCTGCGCCGGCTGGCCGCCGGAGCCGAGCGGGCCGAGGGCGAGAGACTGTTACGGCTGGTGTTCCAGCTGGAGGATGAGGCCGGCGGGCCGGAGACCGAGCCGCCAAACGAGGACAGGGGACCGTGATGAATCTGGACGAGAAATTCGACAGGGTCCTGGCCCGTCACGACGAGTTGCGCGACACCCTGGCCCGCGGCATGGGCGATCCCCCGAGCTTTGCCCGGCTGTCCAAGGAATATTCCGATCTGACCCCGGTGGCCGAGGCAATTCTGGCGGTGCGCAAGGCGCGGGCCGAGGTGGCGGATCTCGAGGCGATGATCGCCGATCCCGAAACCGACGCCGAGATGCGTGCGCTCGCCGAGGATGAGGTCCGGGCCTATGGCCGCTCCATTCCGGATCTTGAGCGCAAGACCCTGATCTCACTGCTGCCGCGGGACGAAGCCGACGAGAAGAACGCCATCCTCGAAGTCCGTGCCGGCACCGGCGGCGACGAGGCGGCGCTGTTCGCGGCCGAACTTTTCGAGATGTATCGCCGCTATGCCGGCCTCAAGGGCTGGCGCTTCGAGACCATGGATGTCTCGGAGACCGGCATCGGCGGCTACAAGGAGGCCATCGCCTCAATCATCGGCCGCAACGTCTTCGCGCGGCTCAAGTTCGAGTCGGGCGCCCACCGGGTCCAGCGCGTACCCCAGACCGAGGCCAGCGGTCGCATCCATACCTCGGCGGCAACGGTGGCGGTGCTGCCCGAGGCCGAGGAGGTCGATATCCAGATCGACGAGCGTGACCTGCGTATCGATGTCTACCGCTCCAGCGGTCCGGGCGGCCAGTCGGTCAACACCACCGACAGCGCCGTGCGCATCACCCATCTGCCGACCGGTCTGGTGGTCTGCCAGCAGGACGAAAAATCCCAGCACAAGAACAAGGCCAAGGCGATGCGGGTGCTGCGTTCGCGGCTCTACGATCAGGAGCGGGCGGCGAAGGATGCCGAACGGGCCGCCAACCGTAAGTCCCAGGTCGGCTCGGGCGACCGCTCGGAGCGCATCCGCACCTACAACTTCCCCCAGGGCCGGGTGACCGACCACCGGATCAATCTGACCCTCTACAAGATCGACAAGGTGATGATGGGCGAAGCCCTCGACGAGTTGATCGACGCCCTGGTCGGCGAAGATGAAGCCTCGCGGCTGGCGACGCTGGAGTAGCGGCGATCACCCGCTCGCGGCCGGTCGATCAGTCTTCCTCGGGATAAAGGGCGTCGGCGTCGGTCCAGCCCCAATAGTCCCAGGCGCCATCCCAGAAGGCGGTGACCGCGGCGGTATCGGGCAGGCCGCCGGTCACCACCAGCGACGGCCCGACCCGGCGGGTGCCGAGGGTCCACCACAGGCTGAAGCGGTCGGGCAGGGTGGCGGCGAGGTCGTGGATCAGGGCCGGATAGGAGATCGCCGGCGCCTGCACCGGGTCGAGCGCGACATGCCAGCCCGGGCTGCCCGGCGGATGGGTCAGGGGCGGCGCCCGGCCGGGGGTCCCGAGATCGCGCAGGCGGCGGTCGAGGGCCTCCAGATTCAGCTCGGGGGTCAGCGCCTTGCGCAACAGGGATTCGGCCCGGCCATACCAGCCGCTGGCGGTGATCGGCAGCGCCGCGGGATCGCTGCGACCCGGGATCGCCGCCGCCAGGGTCAGCGGGAACACCCGGCCCAGCTTGTCGCAACTGGGGATCAGCAGGCCGGCCACCGCGTCGGGGCCGCAGACATCCTCGTCGAGCACGAACCGCCAGGCCGGCCCCTCGGCGATCAGTGGTGGCCAGACCTCGCCCAGGCGCTGGTGCCCGGCCTGCCAGACGCTGTGAACCCACTCTTCCCAGGGGTCAAGAAAACTCGGCGGCAGGCCACGGGCGAGATAATCACCGCGCGCCGGCAGCTTGCCGAAATAGCCCGGCCCGAAGGCGGCGATGGCTTGCCGTCTCATGGTGTCGCCGCTCCCTTGCCGCCGCCCTGCACCGACTGGTGACCGGCCTCGGCCAGCGTTGCGATCCAGGCCGAGACCGGAGCGGGCAGGGCCGCGGCCTGGGCCTTGATCCTGTCGGCAGTGCGCTTGACCTGATGCTGGGCCTCCTTGGCCGCGGCGTTGGTCAGACCGGGCTGGCGGGAGATGATCTCCCAGTGCTCCAGGGCGTCGTGCAGGTCACCGAGGCCATTGAGGGCGCCGGTGAAGGCGATCTGGCTGCGGCCGGTGCCGGGAACCAGCAATTGCTGCAGGCTTTTGAAGCGGTTCGCGACCTCCGTCGCGGCACCGAGCGCCGGGCCGAACTCGTCGTCGGCCGGCGGTTTGCCGGCGGGCACGATCCGGCACTCGGCGACCACCGCCGCGATCACCGCCGGCAGCGGCGAGGCCGGGCCGGCTGCGGCTTCGAGGGTGGTGATCATCTGCTGGACGCCGCCGCCGGTGGCCACGCCGAGGTCTTTGAGATAGTCCTGCCAGTGGCGGGCGAAATCCTCGAGATAGAGCGTGGCGATGCCCTGCCGCAGCTGTCTGGCGCGGGCGGCGATGGCGCCGGGCTCGGTGGTCAGGCCGAGCACCCAGCCGTCCTGGGCGACCTCGATGGCCACCCGGGCGACGGCCGGCAGCACGACCCGGCGAGCCCCTTCGGCGGTATAGAGCCCGGCCACCGGCTCGCTGAGGGCACGGCCGGCGCTGCTGGCCAGCACCAGGGCGGCGCTGCGGCCGACATGATCGAGCAGATGCCAGCCCGGCAGATCACGCACCGCCGCCGTCTCGCGGACCTGGGCGTAGCCGCGGGCGGCCAGAGGATAGCCGGCGAGCCGCTTCCTGACTTCGGCAACCAGCCGGGCCGAGCCCGGGCTGGCCGGATTGCCGGTGTCGAGCAGGGTCGCGAGATGGTCGGACAGCTGGCGCCGCCCGGCTTCGTGCTTGTCTCCCGGCAGCGAGGCGATCCAGTCGGTGCTGAACCAGCGGGTGACGGTATAGCGGTCGAGCGGAGCCTCGCCGACCAGCATCAGATAAACCCGGAGCGCCTCATAGAGGCGGTCGGGGGGCAGGGCGCCGGGTTGGCCCGCCGGCTTGACCAGCGCCGTCTCCAGCCGCACGATCAGGCGAGGATAGAACAGCCGGCGCAGCGCGCGCTGATAGAGGGCCCCGGCCATCCGGTGCAGGCGCTCGCCCTGGTCGAGACCGCCGGCCGAGACCGGCGCGGCGGCGGCGCGACCGCCGCCGCCCGGTACGCCGCCGGGCATCCCGCGCAGCAGCGACAGCACCGGCAGCACGGGATCGACATCGCCGTCGGCGACGCGGTCGGCCTGACTGCCGCCGCCCAGCCCGGCGGGCATCAGTGCCGCCGCGCGCCCGAGGGTGTCCTCGAAGCCGGAAAACAGGCGGTGACTGACCAGTCCGGCCCATCCCCAATAGCCGCCGACGACCAGCGACAGCGCCAACCCGGCCAGCGCGGCCAGCCGCAGTTGCCGGCGGCGCCGGGCGCTGCGCCGGTCGGGCGGGCCTTCGGTGCCGGCAAGGTGGGTCTCGGCGAAGATGACCTCGCGGAACAGCCGGTTCAAAAAGACGCCGCCGGCGGCCACCGCGTCGGGCTCGGGCAGGCGGTGCTCGACGCCGAAGGTGGCGGCCAGTTCGGGCGCCATGCGGTCAATGGTGCCGCCCTCGCGCTTGGCGCTGGTGAGGTAGACGCCGCGCAGCAGGGTCCGCCGTCCCAGATCGGCCGGTTGCAGGGCGTGAACCAGGAATTCGGTGAGCACCGGCCGGAGCGAGGCCAGTTGCTGGGGGAAGCTGGCGATCAGCGCCCGGACCACCGGATCGGGCTCGCGGGTCAGGCGCTCGAACAGCCGCCGCTCCAGGCGCTGGGCCAGGAGTTCGAAGCGGGTGGTGAAGCGGGCGGCCCAGGTGTTGTTGCCCGGCGGCGCGTCCGGGTCCTCGGCGGGAAAGGTGATGCCCCAGACCTGCCGGCGGGCATCCTCGGTCTGGTCGGCGAAGAATTCGCTGAATCCGGTCAGACGGTCGGCCTTGGTCAGCACGACATAGACCGGAACCCGGGTGCCCAGCCGGGCCTCGATTTCGGTCAGCCGCCAGTTGAGGGCATCGGCGGCGATGTGGCGGTCGACCAGGGGTTGGGCGGCGAGGTCGGCAAGGCTGATCGTCACCACGACGCCGTTCAGCGGCTGGCCGGGCCGGTGGAATTTCAGCAGGTCCAGGAGGCCGAGCCAGGCGGCGCTGTCGGCGGCACTGTTGCTGTCCTGGCTGGTATAGCGGCCGGCGGTGTCGACCAGCACCGCCTCGGAGGTGAACCACCAGTCGCAGCTTCTGGTGCCGGCGAAGCCCTGGACCGGCCGGTGGCCGAGAATGTCGGCGAGCGGAAAGCTGAGGCCCGAATTGGCCAGCGCCGTGGTCTTGCCGGCGCCGGGGGTGCCGATCACGAGATACCAGGGCAGTCGGCGCAGGGTCAGGCGGCCGCAGCGGCGGGCATAGAGCGCGAGAGCCTCGGCGAGCCGCCGCTGCAGACCGCGGACCTCACCGGCGCCGGGCTCGTCGATGTCGCCGGCGGCCTCCTCGATGGCGGGGGGCGCCGCCGCCGTTTCCAGCGAAGCCGGTTCCGGCAGGGCCGGGGGCACCAGGATCGGCTCGGGCAGGCTGGCCGGACCGGCGCCGACCAGGGCGGCGATCATCTCTTCACCGGCCTGACGCTCGCGGAGCTGCAGCATCTGGTTGAGAATGCCCCAGACCACCATCAGCACCAGCACCCCGAGCAGCCGCGCCTCCTCGGTCTCGAACGGCACGAAACCGGCCAGCGACAGCAGCGGTCCAAGGAACCAGAGCACGAGACAGGCCGAAACCGCGCCGGCAAGGCTGACCAGCCAGCGGCTGGTCAGGATCGTGCCCAGTTGCCGCAACTCCTGGGAGAGGCTGCGGGTTCGGCGGCGGTGGGTGCCGGGATGGGCCATCAGCGGCGCGCCTCCCCGCTCGGCAGCACGATCTCGACCCGGCGGTTGCGATCGCGACCGGCGCTGCCGGTGTTGGGCACGAGAGGCTCCGTGTCGGCCCGGCCCTCGAGATCGACCCGCTCGGGAACGCTGAGGTGGGCGACCAGCACCCGCGCCACCGCCCGCGCCCGCGCCTCGGACAGGGCCAGCGCCGAGGGCAGGCGGATGCTGAGGCTGGGATGGTCGTCGGTGTGGCCCACCACCAGCAGGTGCCCCGGCTCGCGCTCGAGCAGCACGGCCAGGCGCTCGACCAGCTGATGGCCGGCGCGGCTGAGGCCGTCGCCCGCACGCACGAAGGCATTGGCGCCGGAAATCCGCAGCATGTCGATGTCCCGCTCGGTCACCACCTCGACCATGCCGGCGGCGATCTCGGAGCCGAGCCCGGTCTGATAGCGTTTGGCCCGGGCGGAGAGCAGCGGCGCCGTTTCGGCCGCGGGTTCGGCGGGGCCGGCCGTGGCCGGCTCGAGATGGGCGATCACCGCCGGCCGGTCGGGCAGCAGCGCGGCCAGGGTCTGGAACACCCGGTCGGCGCGGCCGCCGATCGAGAGCGCGAGCAGGACATAGCAACCGGCCAGCAGGGCGCCGATCAGAGATGCCGCAACCCAGGGCGGGAGCAGCGCCGCCAGCGGCCGTCGCGGCGCCGGAAGGCCCCGCCATGCCGGCGCCAGCTCCGCCGCCGGCTCGCCGCGGACGCTGGCGATGGCCCGGTAAAGCTGGTCGCGGACATGGCGGAAGGCGGGCGGGCCGTCATCCAGCACCCGGTAGCGGCCCTCGAAGCCGAGCGCCATGCACACCGAGATCAGCTCCAACTCGGCGATGTGGCGGGCCGGCTCGGTCAGCATGTGGTCGAGCAGGGTCATCAGGCCGCGATCGGGCTCGATGGTCTTATGAAAGGTGCGGATCAGGCTGCGCTCGCTCCAGCCGGCCGCCCGGCCCCAGTCGCAATGGCTGATGATGTCGTCGAAGGCGGCGCAGAGGGTGAAGTGGGCGGCGCGCATCTGGTCGGCGCTGACCCCGCCGGCCCGGGCCGCAGACTGGAAGCGGCGCAGCGCCGCGATGATACGGTGGCGCAGGCCGTCCGGATTGGCCGGCGGCGGCAGGGTCGGAAGGCGCGCCATCAGGGCCAGCAGCGGCGTCGCCGTGCGCAGCAGCGGATTGAGCAGGGGCCCCGGCACCGTCGCTTCGGGCGCGGCGGCGGCGACGCGGGTCAGAGTCAGGGCGGGGGACGGCAGCGCGGCGCGGGCGCGGGCCAGAGCCGCGCTCAGCCGACCGGGCAGGGCCGCGGACCACCGGAGCCAGGCGCCGCCGATCACGGTCATCCGGGCGCGCAGCCGGTGGACCGGAGCGGAGTCGAGCAGCCGCCTGATGTCGGGGCGCCTCAGCACCAGACCTCTGCCGGTCGGGCCGGCGGCTGTGTCGTGGTCTTGGCCCATGGTGTGGAACGGGACTCCCCGGGCGCGGTATTTGCCATTGCGACAGCGAAGCGGACCGGCTAACAAACCGGCGATCCCCTGGGCGATCCCTGGGATGATGTCCGGGCGTGTTTCGCGTCCACTCCGAGAAAGCTCTCTCGGGCAGTAGATCGAACGGCTTGGCCAGGGAAGTCAAGGGTGCGTCCGGGTGGCAGTGCTCCTCGGGCTGTGGTTTTCTGCCGCGCATCGCGGCCGGGTCAGGGTGTCGAGGGGGAGGACGTCATGAAAATCGGAGTCGTGGGCTGCGCCGGGCGGATGGGCCGGAACGTGATCTGGCAGGTGGCGGCGGCGAAGGGCGCGGGCGCCGAACTGGCCGCGGCTTCGGATCGCCCCGGCTACCCCGGATTCGGCCAGGATGCCGGCGTGCTGGCCGGCTTGGAGCCGCTTGGGGTCCTGGTCTCCGAGGCGACGGCGGCGGTGTTTGCCGCCTCCCGGGTGGTGATCGATTTCACCACCCCCGAGGCCACCGCCCGCCATGCCGCGCTGGCGGTCGAGCATCGTACCGCGCTGGTGATCGGCACCACCGGCCTGTCGCCGGCGCTGGAAGCGGCGCTCGAGGAGGCCTCGCGCCACATTGCCATCGTTGCCGCGCCCAACATGAGTCTCGGGGTCAATCTGCTGCTCGGACTGGTCGAGAGGGTGGCGCGGGCACTCGACGAGTCGTTCGATATCGAGGTGCTGGAGATGCATCACCGCCATAAGGTCGACGCGCCCTCGGGTACGGCGCTGGCGCTGGGCCGGGCCGCTGCGCGCGGCCGTGGCGTCGCCCTCGACGAACGGGCGGTGCGCAGCCGCGACGGCATCACCGGTCCCCGCCGGGCCGGCGACATCGGCTTTGCCACCCTGCGCGGCGGCAGCGTCGTCGGCGACCACACCGTAATCTTTGCCGCCGACGACGAGCGGATCGAACTCAGCCACAAGGCCGGCGACCGCGCGATCTTCGCCCGCGGCGCCGTGCGCGCGGCGCTCTGGTGCCGGGACCGGGCACCGGGGCTTTACGGCATGGCCGACGTGCTTGGCCTCTAGGCGGAGCCGGCGGCGATCAGTTCCCAGGTCAGAAGCGCCCGTTTGCGTTCGGGACCGCCGCCATATTTGAAGGGATCGCCGGCCTTGGCGATCACCCGGTGGCAAGGCACCAGCACCGAGACCGGATTGGCTCCGACCGCGCTGCCCGCCGCCCGCACCGCCCGGGGTCGGCCGACCGCGGCGGCGAGGTCGCCATAGCTGACCAGGGCGCCCGCGGGAATGCGCAGCAGCGCCTGCCAGACCGCGAGCTGAAACGGCGTGCCGGCCAGCAGCACCGGCAAGGGCGCCGCCAACCGGTGGCCGGGGTGGAAGGCGAGGGCGACGGCATCGGCGGTCGCCGCCGGCTGTTCGGTCAGGGTTGCTCCGGGCCACGCCCGGGCCAACCGCCTCAGCGCGTCCGCGTCGCCGTCCTTTATGAAGGCCAGCCAGCAGAGATCGCCGCTGGTGGCCGCGGCCAGCACCGGGCCGAACGGCGTCCCGTGACGCCCCCAGGCCAGCGCCGCCGGCAACCGGCGCCCGGTCTCAAGCCGGCAGCGGAGGCGCGGGTCGGGGGCGCCGTCGAGCGCGCCGCGCGAGGCCTGAAGGGCGCGGCAGAGAGAGTCGAGGGTCAGCTCTGTGGTCATCCGATGGGCTCCCTGGCTGGAGGATGGCCGCGACCAAGGGCCGAGGAAAAGGCGCTTGGTCGGAGGCCGCCACTCCCCTATGCTTCCCGCATTCGCCAACGGCCGCAAGGGGCTCAATGAATTCCGCCGACGTCGAGGTCTTTTTCGCCCGTCTCGCGGCCGAGACCCCCCAGCCCAAGACCGAGCTTGACTACGCCAACGCCTTCACCCTGCTGGTTGCGGTGGTGCTATCGGCCCAGGCCACCGATGTCGGGGTCAACAGGGCCACCCGCGCCCTCTTTGACCGGGTGCGCAGCCCGGCCGAGATGCTGGCACTGGGCGAGGAGGGGCTGCGGGAGCATGTCAAGAGCATCGGCCTTTTCAACACCAAGGCCCGCAATATCATTGCCCTTTCGGAAATCCTGATCCGCGACCATGACGGCGAGGTTCCCGACGACCGCAGGGCACTCGAAGCCTTGCCCGGGGTCGGCCGCAAGACCGCGGCCGTGGTGCTGAACGTCGCCTTCGGCCAGCCGACGATTGCGGTCGACACCCACATTTTTCGGGTCTCCAACCGAACCGGGCTTGCGCCCGGCCACAATGCCGGTGCGGTCGAGGATCTGCTGGAGGCCGTGGTGCCGGCGCGCTGGAAGCCCCATGCCCACCATTGGTTGATTCTGCACGGGCGTTATGTCTGCAAGGCCCGGGGGCCAAACTGCCGCGCCTGCGTCGTCAATGACCTCTGCACCTTTCCGGACAAGAGTCGGTGATTTCCTAACCGACTGATTCTGTGCGCCTTTCCGAAACCGCAATAAATCATACGCCTTCGCAAGCTTTTGACTCGAAGATTCTCATTTTGCATCGCAACTCGCATTTGGATGGTACCCCCGCCGCCCCTAACTCCTTGGTCCTCCGCCGTTGCCGCTTCAGAATCGGCTTGGCATGGGGCTTGCAAACCTAAAAAGGCAAGGGCCGGCCGAAAAAAATGCCGGCGGGGATCTCGATCCGTGGGGGTGGATGTCATGTATTATCCGGCATACCAGGAGGCAACCGCCTCCAGCATCGAATATCAGGTCGTTCGCCAGTTTGCCCGCCTGCTGCGCCTTCAGGCGCGCATGCTTGACGCCGATGGCGACCATCAGGAAGCGGCGGCGCTGCGGTCCCGGGCGGCGCGCAGCGAGCGGGCGGTGGTCTGTCAGGCCTGATGATGCCGGGAACGCGAAATCCCCTCCGGCGCGCTGGGGACGCGCCGGAGGGGATCGCCGGGCTTCGGTGACTTTGGTTATTATTCGTTTGGTGTATTATTCGTTTGGTGTCAGAGCGGTGTCACGCGGGGGGCCGGTTCGGGTCCTTTGCCTGACGCCGCTCTTTCGTTTCCACCTGTCGCCGCCCTGCTCAGACGTGGATCGGGCGGCCATCGACCGCGAGCGCGGCTTCCTTGACCGCTTCGCTCAAGGTCGGGTGGGCGTGGCAGGTGCGGGCGATATCCTCCGCCGAAGCGCCGAACTCCATCGCGAGACCGATCTCGGCGATCAGATGCCCGGCATCGGGGCCGAGAATGTGGACGCCGAGAACGCGGTCGGTCTTGGCATCGGCCAGCACCTTGACAAAGCCGTCGGTGGCCACCATCGCCCGCGCCCGACCATTGGCCGAGAACGGGAATTTTCCGGTCTTGTAGGCAATCCCGGCTTCCTTCAACTGCTCTTCGGACTTGCCGACGGTGGCGATCTCGGGGCTGGTATAGACGATGCCGGGGATTGCATCGTAATTGATGTGGCCGGACTGGCCGGCGATGATCTCCGCGACCACCACGCCCTCATCCTCGGCCTTGTGGGCCAGCATCGGACCTTCGATCACGTCACCGATGGCGTAGATGCCCTTGACCTTGGTCTCGAAATGCTTGTCGGTCTTGATCCGGCCGCGCCCGTCGGTTTCGATGCCGACGGTTTCCAGCCCCAGCCCCTGGGTGTAGGGGCGGCGGCCGATGGCCACCAGCACGTAATCGGCCTCGACGGCTTCAGCCGCGCCGCCCTTGGCCGGCTCAAGGGTCAGGGTGACGCCCGTGTCGCCGCTCACCGCCGCCGTGACCTTGGTCGACAGGCGGAAGGCGAGCCCCTGCTTGGCCAAAAGCTTCTGGGCCGACTTGGCCAGTTCCAGATCCATGCCGGGCAGGATGCGGTCGAGGAACTCGACCACGATGACCTCGGCGCCCAGCCGCTTCCACACCGAGCCCAGTTCGAGGCCGATCACGCCGGCCCCAACCACCACCAGTTTCTTCGGCACCTCGGGCAGCGCCAGCGCGCCGGTCGAGGAGACCACGCGCCGCTCGTCGATGGCCACGCCCGGCAGCGGCGTCACCTCCGACCCGGTGGCGATGATGATCGACCTGGCCGCGACCGTCTGGATTGCGCCGTCCCTGGCCACCACCTCAAGAGCACCGGGGCCGGTCAGCCGGCCGAGGCCCTTCAGCCAGGTGATCTTGTTCTTCTTGAAGAGAAACTCGATGCCGCCGGTCAGGTCCTTGACCACCTTGGTCTTGTGGGCCATCAGCGTCGCGAGGTCGAGCCCGACCCCCTCCAGCTTGACGCCGTGGTGCGCAAGGTGGTGTCTGGCTTCGTCGTACTTCTCGGAGCTGACCAGCAGCGCCTTCGAGGGAATGCAGCCGACATTCAGGCAGGTGCCGCCGAGAGTGTCCCACTTCTCGACCACCGCGGTCTTGAGGCCAAGCTGGGCGGCGCGGATGGCGGCGACATAGCCGCCGGGGCCGGCGCCGATCACGACGACATCGAAGGATTGTGCGGACATGATGCGATCCTCTTGAAATGGATCAAGGGGGCGTCGCCCCCTTGATCCCCCGCCGGAGCCATCGGCCCCGGACTCCGTTCTCTCAGACTTCCAGCAAGAGACGCTGCGGATCTTCGATCGCGGCTTTGACCCGGACCAGGAAGGTCACCGCTTCACGACCGTCGATGATCCGGTGGTCATAGCTGAGCGCAAGATACATCATCGGCCGGATTTCAACCTTGCCGTTGATCGCCACCGGCCGGTCCTGGGTCTTGTGCATGCCGAGGATCGCCGACTGGGGCGGGTTGATGATCGGCGTCGACATCAGCGAGCCATAGACGCCACCGTTGGAGATGGTGAAGGTGCCGCCGCTCATCTCTTCCATCGAGAGCTTGCCGTCGCGCGCCTTCTTGCCGAATTCGCCGATCGCCTTCTCGATGCCGGCGAAGCTGAGGCAGTCGGCGTCGCGCAGCACCGGAACCACCAGACCCTGCGGCGTGCCAACGGCAACGCCGATGTCGTAGTAGTTCTTGTAAACCAGATCATTGCCGTCGATCTCGCCATTGACCGCCGGCAGCTCCTTCAGCGCCGCCACCGCCGCCTTGACGAAAAACGACATGAAGCCAAGCTTGATGCCGCCATGCTTCTTCTCGAAGATGTCCTTGTATTGAGCGCGCAGCGCCAGCAGGTTGGACATATCCACTTCGTTGAAGGTTGTGAGCATCGCCGCGGTGTTCTGGGCGTCCTTCAGCCGCTCGGCGATGCGCTGGCGCAGCCGGGTCATGCGCACCCGCTCCTCGCGGTCGGCACGCGGACGCGGGCCCGAGGCCACCACCGGCTTGGGCGCGGGCGGGGCCGGGCGGGGCGCCGGAGCGGCGGCCACCGGGGCGGCAACCGGAGCCGCCGCCTTGCCGGCCAGATAGCTCTGAACATCGTCCTTGGTCAGGCGGCCGTCCTTGCCGCTGGCCGGAATCGCCGCCGGGTTCAGCTTGTTGTCGTCGATCAGCTTGCGCACCGCCGGCGACAGCACATCGCTGGTCTCCTGTGCCGCAACCGCCGCCGGGGCCGCCGGCGCGGCGGGGGCGACGGCCGCAGGAGCGGCGACCACGCCGGCCCCGCCTTCACCGATCAGACCGAGCACGGCACCGACCGCGACGTTGGCGCCTTCGGGCGCGATGATCTCGGTGAGCGTCCCCGCGGCGGTCGCGTTGACCTCGAGGGTCACCTTGTCGGTCTCCAGTTCGACCAACGCATCATCCACCGCAACCGCCGCTCCCAGCGGCTTCAGCCACCGCGCCACGGTGGCCTCGGTTACCGACTCGCCCAGCGTGGGGACCTTGATTTCCGTCGCCATCACGATTTCCTCAAGAGTGCAGGTTCATGCCTGTGTTGATCTTTGGATACGGGCGAGACCGCCCGGTGGATGCAGCCCGAACAGCAGCTATTTTACCGTCAGGGCTTCATCAACCAGTTTCGCCTGTTCCTTGTTGTGGATTTTGGCCAAGCCCGTGGCCGGAGACGCAGAAGTCGGACGCCCGACATAAATGGGCCGCCTCGCCCTGACGTCCAGGGGCGCGAGCACCCGTTCGATGCGCCGGTCGAGGAAGGTCCAGTAACCCAAGTTTTCGGGCTCCTCCTGACACCAGACGACATCGGCGTTGGGGTACTTGCGCAGCTCGTTGGTCAGCGGCGTCAGCGGCAGCGGATAGAGCTGTTCAACCCGGACCAGCGCGACGTCCTTGATGCCGCGGGCCTCGCGTTCCTGGAGAAGCTCGTAGTAGATCTTGCCGGTGCACAGCACCACCCGCCTGATCTGATCGGCCGGGACCAAATCCAGGCTTTCCTCCCGGATCACCCGCTGGAAGCCGGTGCCGACGGTGAATTCGCTGAGCTTGGAGACGCAGAGCTTGTGCCGGAGCAGCGACTTCGGCGCCATGATCACCAGCGGCTTGCGGATGCGCCGCCGCATCTGCCGGCGCAGGGCATGGAAGTAGTTGGCCGGAGTCGAGATGTTGCAGACCTGGATGTTGTCCTCTGCGCAGAGGGAGAGATAGCGCTCGGGATGGGCCGAAGAGTGCTCGGGTCCCTGACCCTCGTAGCCGTGGGGCAACAGCATCACCAGCCCCGACATGCGCAGCCACTTGGACTCGCCCGAGCTGATGAACTGGTCGATGATTGTTTGCGCGCCGTTGGCAAAGTCGCCGAACTGGCCTTCCCACAACACCAGCCCATAAGGGGCGGTGAGGCTGAAGCCGTATTCGAAGCCAAGCACCGCGAATTCCGAAAGCGGACTGTCGTGGACTTCGTAGACCGCCTGCTCTTTCGGCCGGATGTGGTTGAGTGGGATATAACGGTTTTGGTTGGTCTGGTCGTGGAACACGGAATGGCGCTGGGAGAAGGTGCCGCGCCCGGAATCCTGGCCCGAGAGGCGGATCGGCGTCCCTTCGAGCAGCAGCGAGCCGAAGGCCATCGCCTCGGCGGTGCCCCAGTCGAAGCCCTCGCCGGTCTCGAACATCTCATCCTTTTGTTTGAGCTGCCGGGCGATCTTGGGGTTGATGTCGAAGCCGGCCGGATAGCTGACCAGCGCCTTGCCGATCTCGCGCAGAGTCTGCTTGTCGACCGAGGTATGGGAGCGGTGGTCTTCCTCGCCCTTGGTCGCGACGAAGCCGGACCAGCGGCCCTCCAGCCAGTCGGCCTTGTTGGGCTTATAGCTGTGAGCACCGGCATACTCGCTTTCCAGACGCTTTTGGAAATCAACCACCATCTGCTGGCCTTCGGCCTCGGTGATCACCGCTTCGCGGGCCAGTTGCTTGACGTAAAGCTCGCGGGTGGTCGGGTGCTTGCGGATTTCCTTGTACATGATCGGCTGGGTGAACGCCGGCTCGTCGCCCTCGTTGTGGCCGTGCCGACGGTAGCAGAACATGTCCACCACCACGTCCTTTTTGAACTTCTGGCGGAACTCAATGGCGATGCGCGAGACGTGGACCACCGACTCCGGATCGTCCCCGTTGACATGGAAGATCGGCGCCTGAATACCCTTCGCAACATCGGTGCAATAGGGGCCGGAACGCGAATAGCTCGGGTTGGTGGTGAAGCCGATCTGGTTGTTGACGATGAAATGCAGGGTGCCGCCGGTGCGATAACCCTTCAGCTCCGAAAGCATCAGGGTTTCCGAGACCAGTCCCTGGCCGGCGAACGCGGCATCGCCATGGAGCAAGAGGCCGGCGACCTGGGTGCGGTCGTGGTCCTCGCGCTGCATCTGCTTGCAGCGGACCTTGCCCAGCACCACCGGGTTGACCGCCTCAAGGTGAGAGGGATTGGCGGTCAGAGCCAGGGCGACGGAGTTGCCGTCGAAATCGCGCTCTGTCGAGGTGCCGAGATGATACTTGACGTCGCCCGAGCCCTGGACGTCCTCGGGGGTAGCCGAGCCGCCCTGGAATTCCGAGAACACGATGTGGAAGGGCTTGCTCATAAAGTTGGTCAGGACGTTGAGCCGGCCGCGGTGCGGCATGCCGATCACCACGTCCTTCAGCCCGAGCTGACCGCCGCGCTTGATGATCTGTTCGAGCGCCGGAATCAGCGACTCGCCGCCATCGAGGCCGAAGCGCTTGGTGCCGGTGTACTTCATCTGCAAGAAGCGCTCGAAGCCCTCGGCGGCGGTCAGCCGTTCGAGAATCGCGCGCTTGCCGTTGACCGTGAAGTTGGTGTGGTTCTTGATGCTCTCGATGCGTTCCTGGATCCAGGCCTTCTGTTCGGGGTCCTGGATATGCATGTATTCGACACCGATGGTGCCGCAATAGGTGCTGCGCAGGATGTCCATCAACTGGCGGAGCGTCACGCTCTCCAGCCCGAAGGCGTAGTTGATGAAGATCGGCCGGTCCCAGTCGCCCGGTCCGAAGCCGTAGGTGGCCGGGTCCAGTTCGGGATGGGGCTCGCGCTTTTCGAGGCCGAGCGGGTCGAGGCGGGCCTCGAGGTGTCCGCGCACCCGGTAGATGCGGATCAGGATGAAGGCGCGCAAGCTGTCGATGATGGCGCCGCGCACCTGATCCACCGACTGGTGGGCCTGGAAGAAGGCGGGCAGGGTGCCGACGCCCTCGGCCATCAGGGCCGGGGACTGGGGCACGGCGAGCGCGAGCGCGTCCTCGCCGACCCGGGCCTGGCCGATGACACTGCCGTCGTTGGGGGCCCAGCTGGCGCCGCTCAACTCGTCGAGGATCGCCCGGCCGTCCTCGTTCAGATCGGCGAAAAACCCCGCCCAACTCTGATCGACCGAGGCCGGGTTGCTCAGGTAGCGGGTATACAGCTCGGCGACGAAGGTCGCGTTGGCGCCGTAAAGGAACGAGGATTGTTCAAAGTATCCTGTCATGGCCCCGACCCGGTGATGATCTCCGGGTCCTCTCAAAAAGGTGTTATCGGGAAACCCTGGACTTTCGCCGCCGCCCGCCGGCATCCCCCCAGATACCACCGGACGAAAACGCTTCCCCACAAGCGGTGCGCACCGCTCCGAACGCCGTACCGGTCGGGCCGAACGTTCGGAGCGGGATCACCAGGGCCGGGAAGATCAGCCCCGCATCAGCTTCAGCATGGTGCTGCCGAGGCTTGCCGGTGTGTCGGCGACGGTGATGCCGCAGGCCTTCAGCGCCTCGATCTTGTGATCGGCGGTGTCGTGGCCGCCCGAGATCACCGCACCGGCATGGCCCATGCGGCGGCCCGGAGGAGCCGTCTTGCCGGCGATGAAGCCGACGGTCGGCTTCTTCACCTTGCTGGCCTTAAGGAACTCGGCGCCATTGACCTCGGCGTCGCCGCCGATTTCGCCGATCATGATGATGCCGACGGTCTCGTCATCGCCAAGGAACAGGTCGAGGCAGTCAACGAAGTTGGTGCCGTTGACCGGATCGCCGCCGATGCCGATGCAGGTGGTCTGGCCGAGGCCGGCGGCCGTGGTCTGGGCCACCGCTTCATAGGTCAGCGTGCCCGAACGGGACACGATGCCGATCTTGCCGCGGCGATGGATGTGGCCGGGCATGATGCCGATCTTGCACTCGTCGGGGGTGATGATGCCCGGGCAGTTCGGGCCGATCAGGCGGGTCTTGGAATTGACCAGCGCCCGCTTGACCGTCACCATGTCGAGCACCGGAATGCCCTCGGTGATGCAGACCACCAGCGGGATTTCGGCGTCGATGGCTTCGAGGATCGCATCGGCGGCGAACGGCGGCGGGACATAGATCACGCTGGCGTTGGCGCCGGTGGTGGCGACCGCTTCGGCGACGGTGTTGAACACCGGCAGGTCGAGGTGAGTGGAGCCGCCCTTACCGGGGGAGACGCCGCCGACCATCTTGGTGCCGTAGGCGATCGCCTGCTCGGAGTGGAAGGTGCCCTGAGAGCCGGTGAAGCCCTGGCAGATCACCTTGGTTTGAGAATTTACCAGGACAGCCATTATGCACCTTCCTTCACGGCCTTGACGATCTTTTCCGCGGCGTCGGCGAGATTGTCCGCCGACAGGATCGGCAGGCCCGATTCCGCCATGATTTTCTTGCCCAATTCGACGTTGGTGCCCTCAAGACGGACCACCAGCGGCACGTGCAGGCTGACTTCGCGGGCGGCCGCGACCACGCCTTCGGCGATCACGTCACAGCGCATGATGCCGCCGAAGATGTTGACCAGGATGCCTTCGACGTTCTTGTCGGAGAGGATCAGCTTGAAGGCGGTGGTGACGCGCTCGCGGGTGGCGCCGCCGCCGACGTCGAGGAAGTTGGCCGGTTCGCCGCCGTAGTGCTTGATGATGTCCATCGTGCCCATGGCGAGGCCGGCGCCGTTGACCATGCAACCGATCGAGCCGTCGAGCTTGACGTAGTTGAGGCTGTGCCGGTTGGCTTCGATTTCCGCCGGATCCTCTTCGGACTCGTCGCGGAGTTCCTCGATGTCCTTGTGGCGGAACAGGGCGTTGTCATCGAAGCCCATCTTGGCGTCGAGGGCGATCACCTGACCGTCGCCGGTCACCACCAGCGGGTTGATTTCAACCATCGAGGCGTCGAGGTCCGTGAACGCCTTGTACATCGCGGTCAGGAACTTGGTCGCGACCTGCACCTGCTTGCCCTCGAGGCCGAGGCCGAAGGCGATCTTGCGGGCATGGTACTGCTGGACGCCGGTCGCCGGGTCGATCGCGAGCGTGATGATCTTCTCGGGCGTGGCAGCGGCCACGTCTTCGATGGCCATGCCGCCTTCGGTCGAGGCGATGATCGTGACCCGCGAGGTGCCGCGGTCGATCAGCATGCTGAGATAAAGCTCGCGCTTGATATCACAGCCTTCTTCGATGTAGACGCGCTTGACTTCCTTGCCCTCGGGGCCGGTCTGCTTGGTGATCAGCACATGGCCAAGCATTTCGAGGGTATCGCGGCCGACCTGCTCGATGGTCTTGACCACCCGGACGCCACCCTTGCCGGCGGGGTTGTCCTTGAACTTGCCGGCGCCGCGGCCACCGGCATGAATCTGCGACTTCACCACCCACACCGGGCCGCCGAGTTCGCGGGCCACGCCCTCGGCCTCCTGGGGGGTATAGGCGACGCCGCCGCGGGGAACCGCGACGCCGTACTTCTTCAGCAGGCTTTTGGCCTGGTATTCATGAATGTTCATGGTGACCGTCTTTTGTGGTGAAAGGTTTGAGCCAGGGCTTCAGACACGTCACGACAGAGAGAGCGCTCGCGGGTCAGGGTCAGATCGGGCGGGCGCCGCCGGAACCACGCCCGCCCTCCTGCATCAGCCGTTCTTTTCGCTCTGGAGCTTCTTGACGACATCGACCAGCGTGCGCACCGCGCCGACCGAATTGTCGAACTCCGCCTTTTCGGCATCGTTGAGGGTGTATTCGATGACCCGCTCGACGCCATTGGCGCCGATGACCACGGGCACGCCGACGTAGATATCCTTGAGACCGTATTCGCCGTTGAGGCAGGCGGCGGCGGGCAATACCCGCTTCTTGTCCTTGAGGTAGCTCTCGGCCATCTGGATCGCCGACGCCGCCGGGGCGTAGAAGGCCGAACCGGTCTTGAGCAGCTTGACGATCTCGGCGCCGCCGTCACGGGTGCGCTGAACGATGGCGTCGAGTCGCGCCTGGGTGGTCCAGCCCTGCTTGACCGCTTCGGTCAGCGGGATGCCGGCCACCGTTGAGTGACGGACCAGCGGCACCATGGTGTCGCCGTGGCCGCCCAGCACGTAGGCGTTGACATCCTCCACCGAAACCTTGAACTCGTCGGCCAGGAAATGGCGGAAACGGGCGCTGTCGAGCACGCCGGCCATGCCGACCACCTTATTGGCCGGCAGGCCGGAAACCTGCTGCAGCACCCACACCATGACGTCGAGCGGGTTGGTGATCACGATCACGAATGCGTTGGGCGCGTATTTGGCGATCGCCTGACCAACGGTGTTCATGACACCGGTGTTGATGCCGATCAGGTCGTCGCGGCTCATGCCCGGCTTGCGCGGCACGCCGGCGGTGACGATCACCACGTCGGCACCCTCGATGATCGAGTAGTCGTTGCCGCCGGTAAGCTTGGCATCGAAGCCCTCGACCGGCGCCGTCTGCGCGAGGTCGAGCGCCTTGCCCGCGGGCATGCCTTCGGCGATGTCGAAGAGGACGATGTCCCCAAGTTCCTTGAGGCCGGCCAACAAGGCCAGCGTGCCGCCGATCTGGCCGGCGCCAACGAGCGCAATCTTATTGCGTGCCATGGAACGATATCCCAAGTGTGTGGTTTTTGCCGATTTCGTCTGCTGATGGCGACAGTGAAGCCGCGCCGGACCGCCCTCGCAGTTCGGGCGGTAGGTACCGCGTTTCGGGCAGCGGAGCAAGGGTAACCTGCGGACGCAACAATGCTATTCCAAACTAGCAGGGTGACCCGATGCAAAACGCCGACCGCCCCGCCGCGATGACCGCGGCGGAAAAATATTCTGCCCAAATCCCCGAGTCGAAACCAATCGACCATACGCCTCCATGATGCGGTAACGATCCCTGAATCCTGAAGACAGGAAAAGAGCGCTGGAGGCGTAGCGACAATACGCCGCAACCGGGAATGTTTAGGAATGACAGAAAGGGCACGCATCGGTACCAGGGACGACTCGGGATTCGCGACCGGACCGCCCTAGGCTTGAAACCCAATCAAGCTCTTGACGCAATATCACGTCTGTGATTCAAGC
>JBAXPR010000010.1:0-55265 GCA_037132135.1 Rhodospirillaceae bacterium | reverse complement strand
GATCGCCAAATATGTCGACGTCGATCAGAACCGGGTCGAGGTCAAGCTCGACCGCGGCAACGACTTCTCGACCCTCGAGGTCAACATCGAACTGCCCTCGACGAGCAAGAGCGAACCGGTACGCTTCCGGACCTCGGCGACCACGTCGAAAGACCCGGCCGCCAAGTCCAAGGAAAAAGAGGCCGTCGCGGGGAGCTGAACACCGCTCCCCGGCACCTCCGCCTGAGGCGCTGGCAGCTCCGGCATACCCGGGGCTTGCAACTTGGTGCCCGCTCCGGCATCACCAGAGCAGGATTTGCTGAACCGGGCGGAGCCTGCCGCTGAGAGCGGGTCGCGGCGGGGTGGCCCGCGTCCGGCAGTGCGGTGGCGCACGCCGATCACAGGCGCTTGCGAGCGGTGCCAGCAGGGAAAGACCGGGCATGGTGAGTTTGACGGTCAACGGCAGGACGGTCAGCCTCGAGGTCGGCGGCGACACGCCGCTGCTCTGGGTGCTGCGGCACCACCTCCATCTCCGGGGCACCAAGTTCGGCTGCGGCGTCGGCGCCTGCGGCGCCTGCACCGTGCTGGTCAACGGCGTCGCCCTGCGCGCCTGCTCGGTCAGCGCCGCCTCGGTCGACGGCGCGGAAATCCAGACCATCGAGGGGCTGGCCGGGGGCAACGATCCGGTGGCGACCCGGGTGATGGCGGCCTGGACCTCTGAGCAGGTGCCCCAGTGCGGCTATTGCGTGCCTGGAATGATCGTGGCCGCGGTGGCGCTGCTGCGCCGGACCCGCCAGCCCGCCGATGCCGAGATCGACGCCGCGATGACCAACCTCTGCCGGTGCGGCAGCTATGATCGCATCCGCAAGGCGATCCGCCGCGCCGCCACCGCCGGAGCCGCGCCGTGACCACGCCGCCCGCCGCGCCGCCGGTGATCAATCTCAGCCGCCGCGCCGTGCTTGCGGGGAGCGGCGCGCTGGTGCTGGGGGTGCATCTGCCGGGCTGGGGCGTCGGCGAGGCCGCGGCGGCGGTCGGCGCCAACACGCTGATCCCGGTCAATGCCTGGCTGAAGATTTCCGCAACCGCGGTTTCGGTGGTCTGCCCGGCCTCCGAGATGGGCCAGGGAGTGTTCACCGCCCTGGCTCAGCTGGTCGCCGAGGAACTCGACATCGACTGGCGCATCGTCCGTGCCGAGATGGCCCCCTTCGATGCCGCCTACGCCAACCCGATCCTCGGCGGCATGCGCAGCGGCGGCGCCACCAGCATCCGCGCCTGGTTCCTGCCGATGCGCCGGGCCGGCGCCGCGGCGCGGCTGATGCTGAAGGCGGCAGCGGCCGAGGTCTGGCGGGTCGCGCCCGACTCCCTGGTGCTGGAAACCGGCCTGATCCGCCATCCGCCCTCCGCCCGCGAGGCCAGCTATGGCGCGCTGGCCCAGGTCGCGTCGCGCCAGGCCGTGCCCGCCGAGCCGCCGCTGCGCGACCCGGCCCGCTGGACCCTGATCGGCCAGCCGGTGCCCCGGCTCGACGTCCCCGATAAGGTGGCCGGACGGGCGCTGTTCGGAATGGACGTCCTGGTGCCGGGCCAGCTCTATGCCGCGATCCGCCATTGTCCGGTCTATGGCGGCACCCTGGCCCGGCTCGATGATTCGGCCCTCAAGATGGGCGGCGGCAGCTACCCGCCCGGTGTGGTTTCGGTGGTGACGCTGAAAGACGCGGTGGCGGTGGTCGCGGAAGACTGGTGGCTGGCGCGGAGCGCGCTGGCCCGGGTCGCGGTGGCCTGGGCCGAAGGCGCCAACGCCGGCCAGAACAGTGCCGCGATCGACAGCGCGCTCGCCCGCGCCCTTGATCCCAAGGACCCGCGCGCCGTCGCCACCGTGGTCAACCGGGGCGATGTCGACCGTGCCATCGCCGGCTCCGCCCGCAGCATCGACGCGGTCTATCGCCTGCCCTTCCTGGCCCATGCCGCGCTGGAGCCGCTCAACGCCACCGCCAGCGTCACCGCCCGCGGCTGCGAGCTGTGGCTGCCGACGCAGGATCAGGGCCAGTATCCGCGCCTGCTCGCCGAGGCGCTCGGCATCAGGCCCGACAAGGTCCGGGTCAACACCACCTATGTCGGGGGCAGCTTCGGCCGCCGCTTCGAGGCCGATGTCGGGCTTGAGGCGGCGCTGCTCTCAAAGGCCGTGGGGCGGCCGGTGCAGCTGATCTGGACCCGCGAGGAGGACATCCGCCACGATGTCTACCGCCCGGCCAGCATCAGCCGCGTCACCCTCGGCCTCGATGTGCTGGGCCGGATCACCGGCTGGCGCCATCGCGTCGCCGCACCGTCGATTCTCGGCCGGGTCGCGCCGGGCGCGCTGCGGGACGGCGTCGACAAGACCGCGACCCAGGGCGTCGCCGATCAGCCCTATCCCCTGCCCGCCCTCCGGCTTGATTATGTCCGCCAGGAGACCGGGATTCCGGTCGGCTTCTGGCGCTCGGTCGGCCACGGCAGCAACGGCTTCGTGGTCGAGAGCATGATCGACGAGGCGGCGGCGGCGCTCGGCCGCGATCCCTGGCGTTTTCGCCGCGACCTCTTGGCCGAAAAGGCGCCGCGCGCGCTTCGGGTGCTGGATCTGGCCGCCGCCAAGGCCGGCTGGACCACGCCGTTGCCCCCGATCGCCCGCGCGCGCCGCGGCCGCGGCATCGCCCTTCACGAGGCGTACGGCTCGGTCATCGCCGCGGTGGTCGAGGTCACGGTGTTCTTCGACGGCCGGGTGGGACTCGACCGGGTGGTGGCGGCCCTGGATTGCGGCCAGATGGTCAACCCCGACATCGTCTCGGGTCAGGTCGCGGGCGGCTTGCTGTTCGGCCTCGGCGCCGCGCTCACCGGCAGGGTCGGCTTTGAGCGCGGCCGGGCGCTGCAAAGCAACTTTCACGACTACAAGATATTGACTCTGGCCGAGGCGCCCCCGGTCGAGGTCCATCTCGTCGCCTCGGCCGAGCCACCGGGCGGCGTCAGCGAAGCCGGGGTGCCACCCGCCGCCCCGGCCCTGACCAACGCCATCTTCGCCGCCACCGGCAAGCGCCTGCGTGCCCTGCCGGTGGCCGCCGCCGATCTCAGCGGCGCCTGACCCGGTCGCGCCGGGCAGACCCTGATTGGCTGGCCAGTGATCCTGATCACAGACAACGGGGTCCACGGCTGGTTTGATGGCGTGACCGAGGCGCTGAATGTGCCGAGGCAAACGGCGGGCACGGCCAGGGAGCGGTGTCAGGCCGTCGACCATCCGACAACTCCAAGAAATGGAGACAATCATGGGTCAGAATTCGGTTTCCGCCAGTCAGGCCCTGCCCGGCACCGGCATCTATTGCTGCTTTTCCGGCGTGACGCAGGGACTTCACCAGTCATTACAGAATCGCGAACGATCCGTTCAGGAGCGCGTGGCACGACACAACCTTGCCCTGGCGAAAAAACGTTACGAAGCCTTCCGCATGAAGCAAACGATATACCGGGCCGGCCTGATATCCGGCGCCGCCATCGTGGTGACACTCTCGGCCCGCATCGCCAACCATATCGCTTATTTCGCCAGCGGCATCGATTACCATATTCTGGATCGCGTTTTCTATTAGGCACCAGACTCGCTCACACCCGATCCGCAACACTGGTTGCCCGGGCCGATGTTGGGAGACCGGCCGCGGTTTGGCCCGCGTTCCATGGACGGCCAACCGTTCGGGGGCAGCCAACGCAAGTGTCGGCCCATGACCGAGGCCCCTTGTTCCTCCCGCGCTGGACTGGCAAACTGGCACAGCCCCCCGGCGAGGCCGGGGGAGCGGTCATGCCGGGAGGGTGGTGTGGTCCAGAGTGCCATTTCAGGCCGGGCTTTTCCTGTTCCGATATCCTCCCGGATCCCCTCTGTCGCGCATCCGTGGCCAGTATGCGGTTTGCGGCAATCCCGCGCCGGGGTGCCTCAATAGCGGCGTGAGATTGTTTTGCCGACGGGCCCCGGGCCGCAGGCACACGGGCAGAACTTTGGAGGTAATCTTGACAGGAAAAATGGTACTCGGCGTAGCAATCACGATAAAGATCGCATTGATACTCTGGCTTGGCCCGTTACAGCAGCCAGACAGCGGCGGGTACATTGCAATATCGACGCTGATTAGAACCGGTGGAGACTGGATGACATTTGTCGATCTTCACTCGATTCATAGTTCTTTAATTCGCATGATCGGATATCCATCAATTATCGCTGTGTGCCGGCTGATATCGGATTCTCAGTGGGACCTCATTCTTATATGCTTTCAGACGCTGGTTGGACTTATCGCAACGACACTGGTGTTTCAGGCCATTCACGCGGTTACACGCTCATTTTATGCCGGAGTCTTTGGTGCCGGCTGCTATTTTCTGTCGCCGGCGCTTCAGTATGATTTGTTCGTATTGACCGACAGCCTTTATGGCCACCTCTTGTCCATTCTGACCGCGCTGCTGGTCATCTGGACCTGCGAGCAGCGGCCGGCAACGGCTGTCCGCGTCCTGGCCGCGGGATCTCTGCTGGCGCTGGCCTTGCTGATCCGATCGGCGACCATGCCGCTCGGCCTGCTCTTTGTGGCGCCGGTCGCGGTATGGGTCCGCCGGTCCGGTTGGAAAGCCGGAGCAATAGCGGTGGCGCTTTTTCTCTCGCCATTGCTGGCGACCAACTCCGCCTATCAGGGCTGGAACAAACTGCGCAGCGGCGAGGCCTTTCTCGCTATTGATACCCTATACGCATTGCTCCAACCCCTGATTGCGATTGAAGCGCGCGGCACCCCGACCTTTACCGATAACGCGACCCTGGATGTGACGGCCCGAACCATTTTCGCCCTTGAGCATGGCCCGACCAGAGCCATGATGGGGCCCGACGCCTTCACCATTGGCGACCATCTGATTCTGAAAGACGGCCTGCCGGCCGTTGAGGCCTTGCGCATCGTAAAAGCCCGGTTTTTTAGGGTCATGCTGACCCATCCGATCGCATTTGCCCGAAACATGGCTTATGAACTCACGACAAGCGTCCTATTTTCAACATTCGATCCTCTCCGGGTCATGCGCCTGCTCCTGTCGTATCGTTATGACGTGGACTGGCTTGATGCCCGCCACGAGTTCCTGAAGCACCCGGTCAGGGAATGGCGAATTGCCGGAGTTACATTCCTCATTCTTGAGACGGCGAGCCGGATTCTCGGCTTGCTTCTCCTGCTTGGAGCCCTCGTTGCACTGCCGCTTCATCTTATGCCGGCGGCCAGAGGGGACAGGGACGCGGCACTGCTTGTTGCGATGGTTATCGTTGCGGCCGGATTTATCGGCGTCACGGCGATGATTCACCTCGAGGAGAGGTACATTATCGGCATTTATCCAGCCCTCTACATTGCAGCCATTCCGACATTGATGACGAGGCTCCGGAATTTCAGAACCGGCTTAAGAAAGCGGGAACCGCTGTCTTGACCTTATTTCTGCCCTGGTCGTCGCATACACCATGGAACAAAACAGGGACGACGACCGACGAGCAGTCGCCGTCCCCATCATTGCCGCCGGAGTCGTGGCAGAGGGATTACAGACAGGTTGCCTCGGCGGTCATCATAATTTCGATGCCCTTGGCATTATTGGCCGTGGCCGACGCCGCATCCTCGGGCTTGCCCGATGCCGTCGCCGCAATCATCGCCTTCATGGCATCCATCGCGAGTTTGCGATCGGCACCCGCAACCTTTCCCGAGGCGCAGGTGCAGGTCTTCTCAGCGGTAGGATTTTCAACGCCGGGCACCTGATCGGCCTTGACACACAACGCAACAAAATCATCCGCTTTGGCGATACCGGTCAGTGCCGCGAAGGCAAAAGCTGCGACAGCAGCAAATTTGAAAACCGTCATGAAACCGCGATCCTTATCCAGGTTGGTGTGGTTACCGCATCCACACCCGACCTGCTTATACGGAGGCGGCCCCGCTGACAATGGGCTGACCCCCGGCGGACCGGCGGACCGGCATTGCGATAAGGCCATTGGTGCGCGGGTTGAAGACCTGATCGAGGAACCGCATCCGCTCCCGGTACCCAAGCCCGACTCAATAATCGGTCTGCTTGACCGGCATCAAAAAATCTGTTAGCTGGCATGAATGCGCCTGGAGCGGAACGCCACGTCTATTCGCAACTGCCGTTCGCGACCGCAATCATTACTATTTCCATCGACCGCTCTAATACAACAATCGTAACGACACGGGTCTATATTCTGGCATCTTTTTGCTTTCCTGCCTGGACCATCCATTGGAGACGACGCGGTCAATATCAGAGTATTATGAAGCACTCATCATCCGGCTATTGTGATAACAAGGCTAGCCCAGGGCACGATTATGGTCTCCCACAGCTCAAAAAAAGTCATCTACGCCGCCCTTGCCAGTAATCTTGCCATTGCCGTGATCAAAGGCTTGGCCGCGACATGGACCGGCAGTTCCGCCATGGCCTGCGAGTCCATTCACTCTCTCGTCGACACCTGCAACCAGTGGCTGATGTTGCTCGGGCTGTCCCGCGCGACCCGGCCGGCGGATGAACGGTACCCCTTCGGTTATGGGCGTGAGCTGTATTTCTGGGTGTTTGTCGTCGGTCTGTTGATCTTCGCCGGCGGCGGCATTGTCAGCATTGCCGAGGGCTTTGAAAAAGTCATGCATCCGACACCGGTGGTATCGGCCTGGATCAATTATGTCGTTCTTGGCGCTGCCATTGCGATTGAAACCAACAGCTTCCTCGTCGCTCAGCGCGAATTCCAAACCCAGAAGGGCACGCTTGGATATCTCGAGGCCATGCGTTCCAGCAAGGACCCCACCGTCTTTGCCGTGCTGCTTGAAGATGTCGCGGCGCTGGCCGGACTCCTGGTGGCGGCGGCCGGCATCATGATTGCCGATTTGCTGAACCTGCCGATGGTTGACGGTCTCGCCAGCCTGGGCGTCGGCGCGATCCTGATCGGGGTGTCGGTATTCCTGGTCGCCGAGGCCAAGGGACTGTTGATCGGCGAAGCGGCATCGCCTGATCTGGTGGCCGCGGTGCGCACGCTGGCGTTGCGCCAGCCGGGGGTCGAGGCGGTGTCCGCCGTGTTGACCCAGCACCTGGGACCGGCGGATGTTCTCGTCAACATCAGCCTCGATTTCTGCGACAGCGAAAGCGCCGGTTTCGTCGAGCGGACGGTGGCGGAGATCGAGCGGGAAATCAAAGATAAATTTCCCGAAGTAACCAGACTGTTTGTCGAGATAAAATCAGCCGATGGCGCCAGCAAAAAGACAGGCACACGGGCGGCCGTCTGAGCCCCGGCCGGCCCCGTTGCAAATCCAAGCCCCGTCGAGTTCCCGGTCGATCGCCTCTCCGGCGGATCGGCCATCGACTGTTTTATCGGCCGGCCATTATTTTGAGAGGGTTCTGGCCAGATAGCCGCCGAGAAGACCGGAACCGGCAAGAGTCAAGCCCCGGACCAGGCCCGTTCCCAGAGGAAAGCCGCGAAGACCACCATACGGCCGCATCCCGGGGGCAACGCCGCCGATCAATCTCAGAGCCATCGTGCCACCAAGCGCATAATCAGCCAACACGATGCCACCCGCAACTCCAGCGATAGTGAACAAAGCACTGCCAATCGTCACCGGCCCTGATGATGATTGATATTGAGGATCATTTGACTGTGTCTGAGCAAAAACCGGAGATGACAGGAGGAAGGCTCCGACAAAAAACAGTACAATTTTCATTTTTCGCACTCCGTCTAGAGTTGTCTGGCGCGGGCATTGCGCATCATACCTCGAATGATTGGCTGTAGCAAGATAGTGACGTCGCCATGCCCCAGCCCGATTTTCGATGACCGCTGAATCCTACAGTGAATCATCCTGTGTCTTTCATGACCGCAACCTTCAGGCGATGACAGCCGCAGGGTCCTTTGGCATCAGCGTCGCCGGGCAACGAAGCCGACGGTCGCGGCCATCCCCTGATGCAGCGGACCCTCGTCAAGGCTGACCAGGGCCTCCTCGCAGACCAGAACCTCGGCGTCGGCAAAGTCGGCGGCCAGCATCGCCGCGGTGAAGAGGCGATCAGCCTCCCTCGGCCCGCCGCTTTGGTAGCCGAGTTGCGCGGGGCGGAAGGCTTGCAGGATGATCCGCCCGCCCGGTCTCAGCGCCTTCAGCATCGCGACGTGCAATACCGCTCGGATCTCGGGGCGCAGATGCAGGAAGATCGCGACCACGGCATCGAATTCGCTATCCGGCCACCTCCAGGCCGCCAGATCGGCGCATTCGGTTTCAATGACCACACCGTGGGCCCCGGCCAGCCGCCGCGCCTTGGCCAGCCCGACCGCCGAGGAGTCCACCGAGTGCACCCTCATGCCCCTGCGGGCCAGCCAGACTCCGTTTCGCCCCTCGCCGTCCCCGGGCACCAGGACGCGCGAACCGGGGGCCAGGGCCTCGGCCTGCGCGGCCAGAAAGCCATTCGGCCGCGTGCCGTAGACATAGTCCTCACCGGCGAACCGCTCGTCCCACGACATCAAAGATCACGGCTCCCGGGGGGCGCAGCCGCTGCCGCAGCTGTTGAAGCCAACCAGCGGATAGAGCGGGCAGAACGAAATCGCACCGGTCAGCAGCGGCACGAGGCCGATCAACCCCAGCCAACGCTGCGTCCCCTCGAGCACGAACAGCAGCGACAGCACACCCAGGCCGACGATGATGCGCAGCGCGCGATCGAAGCAGCCAACATTTCTGGTCATGAATCCCATCTCCCTTTGAATCGCAACTCTCGTTGAACCCGGTCGTTCCGCGGGCTCTCCTTCCGGCGGCACGGCGCGCCCCGCCCCCTCTGTCGGGCAAGATAATCATAACTTCGTATTTACGCAAGTATGAATACGGCAGCCCGCGACCGCGCCAGGGCCTTGACCCGGCTTAGCGTTGTTCGATGGCGCTGAACTCCGGGCGGCTCAGAAGCCGCCGCCCCGAAAGGGCGTGCCGGTGGCCAGGGTCACCATGTGCGCCAGCATCAGGATCGCCACCAGCAGCGACAGACCCATCACCAGCACCGGCGACCAGAGGCGGGGCCGGTTGATATCCACCGGCCGCCGCGCCGCCAGATTGGCGTACACGAAAAGGCCGGCGGCACCCCCGAACACGCCGAGGGTTTCAATCCAGCCAAGGTCCATGACCGCGCCTGATCCGCCGTGGCCCTACCGCGCGGGCAGCGGGCGAACCGGGTGGGGCTCGTGCTCCGACCAGCGCTGGCTCGGGCGCATCATGCGGGCGTCAATCATCATCACCACGCCATGCTCGGCGGCGCGCTGGTGCAGACGCTCGATCGTCGCCTCACGCAGGCGCTGCCGGGCCTCGGGAGTTTGGGCTTCGCGCATTGCCTGACGATAGGCCCGGCGCTCCGCCGGGGTGATCAGGTCGCGCGCCCGCACGATCGCCACCACCGCCACCTGGCCGCGGCCGGCTTCGACCCCGGCCCCGGGACGGGCGCCCTCGTCGGCGAGGGCGGGAACAGCGGCGGCAAAGAGGGCGGCGCCGAGGGCCAGCGCGCCAAGGCGCCGGGTGCAGAGGCTCATGAGGATGCTCCTTCCAGGAGAAAACCGGGATCTGCCCAGCATAACAGAAACCGGCGCCGGAAACAGCGGTGCCGTGCCCGGCCAGGGCTGCACCATCACCGCGGCACCCCGAGCCGGTCGAGCCAGGCCCGGCGATGGGCGTGGCGTTTACGGTAGCCGGCGAGCAGCCAGTCCCGGTCGCGGGCCATGCGGTCGGCGTCGCCGCCATCGATGATCTCCTGACAGCGGGCACAAAAGCGCTCGATCTCGTCGCTGCGGACGATCGCCTCCTGCAACTGCCGGTGCTGCTGCTCGAAAAAGCGGGCGATCCGGCCCAGCGCGTCCTGAACCGTAGAGACCGAGACCGACAGCTGGTGCAGCCCTTCGGCCAGCCGCCGGAGGCTCCGCCGCCGCCGGCCGAGAATAAAGCGCCGATGGCTGACGAGTTCAGCCGCTGGCCGATCTCCGGTCATCGCAGGCCCCGCATGAGCCGGAGTGCCGCCCCCGGCCCCGGCGGGCGCCGGACCGGGGGGACATGGCCGGGATCAGAACACTTTCCACTCTTCCTCATGATCGGCCTGATGGGCGTGCTTGAAAACACCGCCGGCCTGCACTCCCGCCGCCGGTCGCCCGCCGGGCCGGGCCGCGGCCGGTCTGGCCGCCGCGGCCTTCACGGCCGGCGCGGGCCGGCGCGCTGCGGCACCGTGGCGGCGGCCTGACGGTGGGCCTGGGGCCGCGGCGGCGCAGCACGGCCCTGATCGAGCTTGAAGAACGAGACCAACTCGGTGAGGTCGCCGGCCTGACCGGTCATCGACTGGGCGGCGGCGGTGGTTTCCTCGACCAGTGCCGCGTTCTTCTGGGTCATCTCGTCCATCGACGCCACCGCCGAGTTGATCTCGTCGAGAGCCGAGGCTTGCTCGGCGCTGGCGGCGGCGATCTCGCTGATCAGCTTGGCCACCTGCTGCACCCCGGCAACGATGCCGGTCAGCGAGGCCCCGGCCTGCCTGACCAGATCGACGCCGTTCTGCACCTGATGGTCGCTGTCGAGGATCAGGGTCTTGATCTCCTTCGAGGCCTGAGCCGAACGCTGGGCCAGCACCCGTACCTCTTGCGCCACCACGGCGAAACCCTTGCCGGCATCGCCGGCCCGCGCCGCCTCGACCGCGGCGTTGAGGGCCAGCAGGTTGGTCTGAAAGGCGATCTCGTCGATGACGCCGATGATTTCCGTGATTTTGCGGCTGGCCTCCTCGATCCGCTTCATGGCCTCGACCGCCTGCCCCGCGACCACCCCGCCCTGCTCGGCCGAGCCGCGGGCATCGCTGGCCATCCGGTTGGCGCGCTGGGCACCTTCCGAAGCGCTGCGCACGGTGGCGCCCAACTCCTCCATCGAGGCCGCGGTCTGTTCCAGGCTCGATGCCTGCTGTTCGGTGCGCTCGGCCAGATCGGCACTGCCCGAGGACACCTCTGCCGAGGCCTGGGAAATCGCCTCGGTCGAGCGGGTGATATCGCCGACGATTTCGGCCAGCTTTTCCGAGGTGGCGTTGATGTCGCGCTTCAGCCCGTCGAACGCCCCCTGATACTGGGCGGTGATCCGCTGGTTGAGGTCGCCCTGGGCCAGGGCTCCGACCACCCGCGCAATGTCGGCGATCGCCGTCTGCACGGTGTCGGTCAGCCGGTTGATGCCCTCGCTCATGGTCCGATAGAAGCCATCCTTGCCGGCGAGATCCAGGCGCGAGGTCAGTTCGCCCCGGGAAACGGCGTCGATCAGGGTCGCGATCTCGATGCCGATCACCTGTTCCCGCGCCCGCTGGGCTTCGGCCGCCTGGCGCTCGGCCTCCAGACGCTGGCGTTCGGCCTCATCCATCCGCACCTTCTCGATGGCGTTCTGCTTGAACACCGCCACCGCCCTGGCCATCTCGCCGATCTCGTCCTGATTGTCGAGCGCCGGAATGTGGACGCTGTTGTCGCCGGCGGCGAGGCTGGTCATGGTCAGAGTCATATCGACCACCGGCCGGGTGATGCCGCGGGCGATCAGCCAGGCGAACAGCAGGCCAAACACGATCGCGGCGAGCGCGATGCCGGATTGCAGCGTCGAGGCGCCGGCAATCATCCCCTCCATTTCCTCGCGGGTGGCGCCGAGGGCGGCATGCTGGCTGTCGCCGACCTTTTTCGCGGCCTGCGCGAACTCCAGGGCGGTGCGGGCCATGACCCCGGTCAGCATGTCATTGACCGTGAGCACGTCCTTGCTGACGGTCAGGAAGGCCTCGCGGTATTTGTCCACGGCGGCGTCGATCTCGGACGCGAGCCGCCGCTGCTCGGCGCCGCGGGTCCAGTCGGCCATGTTGGTGGAGATTTTTACCGCCTCGTCAAGCCGGCCGCGGGCCTCGTCGATGCCGCCCGGACTCGGCGCACCGAGGAAGCGGAACGCCGACAGCCGGGCCGACAGCATGCGCTCCTGGACCGGCGCCAGCCGGGCAGTCAACTCGATATCCTTGGCGTCGGCGGCCTGCCGGGCCAGTTCGCGCAGCTGGTCCTGGATATTCTTGCCCAGCGGGTTCATCACCCCCTTGATATGGCGGTCGCTGTCGGTGCGCAGCGCCACCACCTTTTCAAAATCGGCCCGGTAGATCTCGAACAGCCGGGTCATATCCTGCAGCCACGCCCGGCGCTGGGGGTTGAGCATCTGGCCGATGGTCTGCTCCAGCAAGTCCGACAGCGGCTTCATCGACGCCCGGGCCTCGGCGAGCAGGGCCTCGTCGCCGGTGACGCCGTAGAGCCGGACATTGCGCCGCATGTCGGCCACCTCGCGGTTGATGTTGGCCACCCGCTCGGCGTTGGCCGAGATCGTACTGTAGGTGCCCATAAATTGATCGATGGAAGAGAACCCCCGGATGCCAATGACCGCGACCGCGGCCAACAACATCAGAATAACGACAAATCCGGTATAAATCCGGGTGCTGACTTTGAACCGTCCGGAAACGCTGCGGGCTCCCATATCATCCCTCCCAGGTCTGGCGACACCGCCGATTATATCATCACTTTAACACATATATATTTGGGAGGTCCGCGTCATAAGGCGTCCTTACTATACGTAAGGCTTAAGTTTATCCTCGTCAGAATGATAAGACCGGAAGAAGCCGGCCGGACCGGTTGGCTGTCCTAGCGCTGATACTCGTAGGGTGACCAGTCGGACGCCAGCGCCGGTTCAGACTCGAAGTTGCGCGGCAGCGGCGGGTTCGCGGCATGGGTCCATTCCAGCGACTGCGACTTCCAGGGATTGGCCGGCGCCTTTTGCCCGCGAAGCGCGCAATAGATCAGGTTGCCGAGGATCAGGGCCATGGCGAGCGCGGTCACGAAGGCGCCCACGGTCGCGATGTGGTGGTATTGGGCGAACCAGCCCGGCAGATTGCTGTAATCCCAGTAGCGGCGCGGCATGCCCTGCTCGCCGATGATCAGCAGCGGCCAGAAGGTCAGGTTGACCCCAAGTATGTTGACCCAGAAGCCGATCCGGGCCAGCCGGGTGTCGGCGAGGCGGCCCGTGATCTTGGGGAACCAGTAATAGAGGCCGGAAAGAAAGGCGAAGGTGGCGAACAGCGCCATCACGAAATGGA
Source organism: Rhodospirillaceae bacterium (assembly GCA_037132135.1). GTDB lineage: Bacteria > Pseudomonadota > Alphaproteobacteria > Azospirillales > Azospirillaceae > BOG-933. The sequence continues at coordinate 42,143 of JBAXPR010000010.1, read as the reverse complement.
AGTGGGCATGGACATAGGCCGAGCCGTGAAGATGAAGATTGAGAGAGACCATCGCCAGCGGAATCCCGGTCAGGCCGCCGACCAGCAGCAGAAACAGGCAGGCCGCGGCGTAAGACATGGCGAGGTTATAGGTGATGGCGCCGCGATGAAGCGTGCCCCAGAGCGAGATCACCATCACCCCCACCGGCACCGAGATCAGCAGAGTGGTGATCATCATCACGACCCGGATCCAGTCCGGCATGCCCGAGGTGAAGATGTGATGGACCCAGACCTCGCCCGACATCAGGCAGACTCCGACCACGCCCATGTAAACCGCCGCCTTGTAATTGAAGACCCGGTTCTTGGCCATGGTCGCGATGACATCGAACAGAATCCCCATCGCCGGCAGGAAGATCACATAGACCGCCGGGTGCGAATAGAACCAGAACAGATTTTGATAGATCACGGCGTCGCCGCCCTGACTGGCGTCGAAGAAATGGGTGCCGAAATATTTGTCGGTCAGCAGCATGGTCACCGCTGCCGCCAGCACGGGAATGTCGATCAGGTTCAACAGCAGCGCGCCGAGGATGCACCACACCGACATGTTGAGCTGGTTCCAGCCGATGTTGGGCGCCCGCATCAGCATCACCGTGACGATCAGATTGATGCCGTTCAGAATCGACGAAACCGAAAACAGATGCACCGTAAAGACATAGAAGGCGGTGTTGGCCGTGGTCCTGATCGAATAGGGCGGATAGCCGGTCCAGAGCACATCGGGCGCGTCGGGAACCGCGATGCTGATCAGCGCCAGCACGATCCCGGCCAGGAACAAGTGCAGACCCAGGGCATTGAGCCGCGGAAAGGCGACGTCGCGGGCGCCGATCATCAGCGGAATGAAATAATTGCCGAAGAACCCGGTGAGGCCGGGAATCAGGAAGGCCAGGATCATCGCCGCGCCGTGAAAGTAGAGCACGGTGTTATAGGTCTGACCGGTAACCACCTGCATGCCGGGATCAAACTGCTGGATGCGGATCACCAGTGCGCCGAATCCGGCCAGGACGAACGCCGCCAGCGACCCGAACAGGTAGAGCAGCCCGATTCGCTTGTGATCGGTCGAGGTCAGCCAACTCTTCAAGGTACCCATGGTAACGCTCCTTGAAACGGTGCTACGATCGCGCTGCGACGTTTCGTCGCTTGAAGGGTGGCTGAACCGACTTAGGTTCTCCATCAGACAATTGTCAAAGTTCTATGCGTCGGGCGAATAACGCAATGGGCTTAACGGGCGTTCTTGCCGCATGCCTTGTTAACGTCTTGAGTGGTAAGGGATTTCCCGTAGTTTTTCGATCAGCGAAGGATTGGTGATGGGGCTTCAGGAGCATCAGACGGCCGGCAACGGTGCGATGTCCTGCACTGAATGCGCGATTCGCGATTTGGTTTTGTTCGCGGATCTCGAGGCCGAGGATTTTCACGCCGTCGACGTGCCGATCGACGACATCCGACTCCTGCCCGGCGAGTCGCTGTACCGCTCCGGCGATATCGGCGCGGCGCTCTATACCGTGCGCGAGGGATTGCTCAAGCTCGAGCAGTATCTCAGCGACGGCAGCCAGCGCATCGTCAATCTGCTGGGACAGGGCCTGGTGGCGGGGCTCGAAGCCACGGTTGCCGGCCATTACGAGCATAGCGCGATCGCCCTGCAACAGACCAAGCTGTGCCGCATCCCCTGCGCGGTGGTCACCCAGCTGGCGCCCAAGCTGCACCGGCAGCTGATGAAGAAGTGGCACGAGTCGCTGAGCCGCGCCCACGACTGCACCCGCGAGCTGGCCACCGGCCATGCCCGCCAGCGCGTCGCCCGGCTGTTCCTGATTCTGGCTCCGGCCACCGAATCGCGGGTGCGGCTGTTCGGCCGCGAGGATGTCGGCGCCCTGCTCGGCATCACCATGGAAACCGCGAGTCGCATGATCGCCGACCTCAAGCGCAGCGGCGCGGTGCGGGAAGTCGCGCTCAACCTTTTCGAACGCGATATCGGCCGGCTGACCGCCATCGCCGCCGGCGCCTGAGAGCGGCGGTTCACCGGACGCCCATGTACCAGTCGGCATGAGTATGGCAGGCGCCGCAGTTGGCACGGCTGCGGATGCGCGGGGTGCTGACGTCGAGCTTGCCCATGGCGCGCTTCCACCACGCCTGAGCGGTGATGCGCGGAATGTCCTTGGTCGAGGGTGAAGTCCAGTACAGCCCGGCGGCATGGTCGAGATAATAGTGCCGGACCACCGCCGAGACCTCGGGAGGCATGCTGGCATCCTCGCCATAATGATTGTCGAGGCTGTCGAACAGCTTGGTCCAGGCGGTCGCCGGCAGGAAACGCGGCAGATAGGCAATGTGGCAGGCGCCGCATTCCTTGTGCACCACCTCATTGGCCGGCTGCGTCGCGGCACCGGCGGCACGGGCCGGTCCGGCCGGCCAGGGGGCCACCGCCAGGGCCAGGGCAACCGTGATCATCCTCGGCATTTGCATCGGGGGGGCCTTTCGGACGGGACGGCGCCTCAACGGCCGCTCAAGAAGGTCAGGACGTCGCCCTTTTCGGTCGCGGTGCAGGGTCGGCCGAGCACGCTGTTGCAATTGCGCCCCAGCCATTTCGCGACCTTCTCCGGATCGGTGAAGCGGTCCGGGGTCTTTGAAACCGCCATCGGCTCGATCTCCTTGCCGGCGCGGGTCTGGCCCGGCCGGGTCGGATCCTCGGTGTGACAGGTGGTACAGGACGGGGTTTCGGCTCTGCCGCCGCTCTGTCTGGCCCGAAACAGCGCCTCGCCGCGCGCGGCGGCAAAGCCGGCGAAGCCGGGGTCGGCCGCCCGGGCCTCGGCAGCAAACCCGGCCAGGATGGCGTCGCGCGCGCCATTACCCGGGGCCGCCGCGGCACCGGCAGCGCCGAAGGCCAGCAGACAGCCGGTGACGGCCAAAGCGGTCAAACGCGGCATCGGTTCCGTCTCCCCTCCAGTGAGGAGACCAGCAATAAACAGCCAATCACGGCTTTTCTAGGGCCAATCCCGTATCTCGCGCCCGTCAGGTGCCGGGACAGTTTTTCCCGGTTTTCCTGCGGCGCTGAAACCGGAGTCAACCGAGTTCAGCATCCTCAGCCATTTCTTCAACCAGTTCGCCGGCGAGATCGACGAACTCCTCGGGGGTGACGGAGAGTCCCTCCTGCTCGCAGATGCGCATGAACACCCGAAAAGCATAAAGGATGGCGACATCGAACACGGCGCCGTCGGCATCCTCGTCGTGGGGGTTCTCGATCCCCTGCTCCTTGAGGGTGTCGGAGATATCGTGACGGGCGGCGGCCAGAATCGCGTCCATCGCTTGCCTGCGGAGGTTCGACATCGCGCTGTTCCTCTTGTCAATCGTCTCGGTCTGTCGGTCGTACCGGTCAGTCTGGGCGGCGCCCTGCCCCGGGGACAGGCATCTATGCGCGCCGCGGCGTCGCTCCGGCGCCAAGATACGGCGCAAGATACTGCCCGGTATAGCTTCGTGAAACCCTTATTACATCCTCGGGAACACCCTCGGCGACCACCTCGCCGCCGCCATCGCCGCCCTCGGGACCGAGGTCGATGATCCAGTCGGCGGTCTTGATCACCTCCAGGTTGTGCTCGATCACCAGCACCGTGTTGCCCTGGTCCACCAGCGCATGGAGAACCTCCAGCAGGGTATGGACGTCGGCGAAATGCAGGCCGGTGGTCGGCTCGTCGAGTATATAGAGGGTCTTGCCGGTGGCTCTACGGGAAAGTTCCTTGGCCAGCTTGACCCGCTGGGCCTCGCCGCCCGAGAGGGTGGTCGCGGGCTGGCCGACCCGGATATAGCCGAGGCCGACCCGGTTCAGGGTTTCCAGCTTGTCGCGAATCGATGGTACCGCCTTGAAGAAGTGGGCCCCCTCTTCGACGGTCATGTCGAGGACGCCGGCGATGGTCTGATCCTTGAAGGTGATGTCGAGGGTTTCCCGGTTGTACCTCTTGCCCTTGCAGACGTCGCAAGTGACGTAGACATCGGGCAGAAAGTGCATCTCGATCTTGATCAGGCCGTCGCCCTGGCAGGCTTCGCAGCGCCCGCCCTTGACATTGAAGGAAAACCGCCCGGGCCCGTAGCCGCGGGCCTTGGCCTCGGGCAGACCGGCGAACCAGTCGCGAATCGGAGTGAAGGCGCCGGTGTACGTGGCCGGGTTGGACCGGGGCGTACGGCCGATCGGCGACTGGTCGATATCGACGATCTTGTCGAGAAAGGCCAGCCCCTCGATGCTGTCGTGCTCGGCCGGATGCTCGCGGGCGCCGTTGAGCCGGCGCGCCAGCGCCTTGTATAGGGTTTCGACGATCAGCGTCGATTTGCCGCCCCCCGAGACCCCGGTGACGCAGGTGAAGGTGCCGAGCGGAATCGTGACGGTGAGATTCTTGAGATTGTTGGCCCGGGCACCGACCACCGCCAGCGTCTGGCCGGGATGGCCGGGCCGCCGCACCGCCGGCACGGGAATTTTCAGGCGGCCGGAAAGATAGCGGGCGGTGATGCTCTCGGGATGAGCCTCAACCTGATCGGGCGTGCCCTCGGCAACGACGTGGCCGCCATGAACGCCGGCGCCCGGTCCCATATCGACCAGCCAGTCGGCGTGGCGGATCGCGTCCTCGTCGTGCTCGACCACGATCACGGTGTTGCCGATGTCGCGCAGGCGGACCAGGGTGGTCAGCAACCGGTCGTTGTCGCGCTGATGCAGGCCGATCGAGGGCTCATCGAGCACGTACAGCACCCCGGTCAGCCCGGAGCCGATCTGCGAGGCGAGGCGGATGCGCTGGCTCTCGCCGCCCGAGAGCGAGCCGGAATTGCGGCTGAGGGTGAGGTATTCCAGGCCGACATTGTTGAGAAAACCGAGCCGCTCGTTGATCTCCTTGAGAATCCGCGCCGCGATCTCCTGATCCTTGGGCCGGAGATGGCCGTTGAGTTCGCCAAACCATGCCGCGGCCTGCCGTATCGACATCTCGGTGACTTCCGAGATGTGCAGGCCGCGGATATTCACCGCCAGCGCTTCGGGCTTCAGGCGCTGGCCCCGGCAGGCTTCGCAGGGCTGGGCCGACTGATACTTGCCCAACTCCTCACGCATCCAGGCGCTCTCGGTGTCCTTCCAGCGCCGCTCCAGATTGTTGATCAGGCCCTCGAAGGGCTTGGTGGTCTCGAACTTGCGGACGCCATCCTCAAACTTGAGCGTGATCGCGGTCTTGCCGCTGCCATAAAGCACCAGTTGGCGGGCCGCATCGGGCAGATCCGCCCAGGGGACATCGGTACTGAAGCCGTAATGCCGGCCGAGCGATTCGAGGGTTTGCAAATAGTAGGCCGACTGGGTGCCGGTCCAGGGTGCAATAGCGCCTTTGCGCAGCGACAGCCGCTCGTCGGGCACCACCAGCAGCGGGTCGAAATAGAGCTTCTGACCGAGGCCGTCGCAGGCCGGACAGGCGCCGTACGGGTTGTTGAAGGAAAACAGCCGCGGCTCGATCTCGGATATCGTGAAGCCGCTGACCGGGCAGGCGAATTTGGCCGAGAAGATCAGGCGCTCGCCGCCATCCGCCCTTTCGGCGAACAGCAGGCCGTCGCCCAGGCGGAGCGCGGTTTCCACCGAGTCGGCGAGCCGGGTGCCCAGGCCGTCGCGAATCACGAGGCGGTCGACCACGACCTCGATGTCGTGCTTGATCTTCTTGTTGAGGGCCGGGACTTCGTCGATCTCATAGAGCAAGCCGTCGACCTTCACCCGCTGAAAACCCTGCTTGCGCAGTTCCAGCAGCTCCTTGCGGTATTCGCCCTTGCGCCCGCGCACCAGCGGCGCCAGCAGATAGAGCCGGCTGCCTTCGGGCAAGGCCACGAGGCGGTCGACCATCTGACTGACGGTCTGACTCTCGATCGGCAGACCGGTGGCCGGCGAGTACGGTACACCGACCCGCGCGTACAGCAGGCGCATGTAGTCGTAGATTTCGGTCACCGTGCCCACGGTCGAGCGCGGGTTGCGCGAGGTCGTCTTCTGCTCGATCGAGATAGCCGGTGACAGCCCTTCGATGCTGTCGACGTCGGGCTTTTGCATCAGCTCCAAAAACTGCCGGGCGTAGGCCGACAGGCTCTCGACATAGCGGCGCTGACCCTCGGCATAGATGGTGTCAAAGGCCAGCGACGACTTGCCCGAGCCGGACAAACCGGTGATCACGATCAGCCGGTCCCGCGGCAGATCGAGGTCGATGTTCTTGAGGTTGTGCTCCCGCGCGCCGCGGATGCTTAGGAACTTGTTCATGAGGCGTTCTGATAGCAGCCCGCACCGCCGCGAACAAGCAATTTCACCACCGGTCGGCCGGATCGGAGCCAGCCCCGCCCCCGGGGGCGACCGGCATCTCGATCCAGAACGAACTGCCCTCGCCGACCCGGCTGTCGACCCCGATGGCGCCGCCCATCAGGAGCACCAGCCGGCGGGTGATGGTCAGGCCGATGCCGGTGCCCTCGATGCCGGCCGCATCGGCCGCCAGCCGGCTGAAGGGTTGAAACACCTCGTCGAAATGCTCGGGCGCGATGCCGCGGCCGGTGTCGGCCACGGTCAGGCGCAGGCGGCCATCGGCGGGAACGGCTTCAATGACCGTGACGCTGCCGCCGCGGCGGTTGTATTTGATGGCGTTGGACAAGAGGTTGACCACCACCTGTTTCAGCCGGATGCCGTCGGCCAGCACCCGCGGCGGCGGCGCGGCGGCGGCGGCGGCGAAGCGCAACGCCAGTTCGGCCGGCGCCGCCATCGGAGCCACCAGCGACAGGCTTTCCATCACCACCGCCCGCGCATCGACCGGCTCGATCATCAGGGTCAGACGACCGGTTTCGATCTTGGCGAGGTCGAGGATTTCGTTGATCAGGTCGAGGAGGTGCTCTCCCGCCCGGTGAATGTGGCCGACGCATTTCCGCTGAGTCGGCGTCAGCGGCTCCTTCTCCTGATTCATCTCCAGCATCTGGCTGAAGCCGAGCACGGCGTTGAGCGGCGTGCGCAACTCATGACTCATGTTGGAGAGGAACTCGGTTTTGGCCGAATTGGCCCGGTCGGCCTGCTCCCGGGCCCGGATCATCGCCTCCTCGGCTTCCTTGCGGGCGGTGATGTCGCGGGCGATGCCGACCACGCCGGCGATCCGCCCGTCGGCGCCGATCAGCGGCGACTTGGTGGTAAGATAGACCGTGCTGCCGCCCGCCGCCGCCGGCAAGATCTCTTCGGCCGTGACGGTGACCCCGCCGGCCGTGACCTCGTCGTCGGTCCGGCGCAGCCGGGCCACGATCCCGGCCGGCAGGAAATCGGCGTCGCCGCGGCCCAGAACCTCCGCCTGCGGACGGCCGAGCGCTTGGGCGGTGGCGGCGTTGAGCAGCAGATAGCGCCCCTCCATGTCCTTGATGAAGATCGGGTCTGGCGAATCATCAACCACCGCATGCATCAGGGCGAGAGCATTGAGCAGGTCGGTCTGAACGGCACGCAGATCGGTGATGTCGCGGATGATGGCGGTGAACCTCGTCCGGCCGCCGACCTCGGTCTCGCTGACCGCGAGATGGATCGGCAGGTGCGAGCCGTCCCGGCGCCGGCCGGTGACCTCCCGGCCCGGGCCGTTGATCAGCTTCGACTTGCCGGTTTGCCGGTAGCGGCTGAGGGCCTCTTCATGGCGGCTGACCTCCGAGCGCGGCATCAGCAGCGTGACCTCCTGCCCGATCAGTTCCCCCGGGGCATAGCCAAAGAGGCGCGCGCAGGCCGGGTTCGCCGAGTCGATCCGACCCTCGTCGTCGATGCTGATGATCGCGTCGACCGCGGTGTCGAGGACGCTGCGATGGCGGGCCTCGCTGGCGGCGAGCGCCTGCTGGGCCTCGCGGAGCGCCGCCGCCTCGGCCTCGAACTCCCGGGCCGCCCGCCGCAGTTCCAGGGCGTCGACCACGGTTTCGGCAAGATCGGCGAGGCGGTCGATCTGGGCGGCATCGAGTCGGCGCGGCCGATCATCGAGCACGCACAGCGCCCCGACGGTATGGCCGGAGCGGCTGCGCAAGGGCGCCCCGGCATAAAAGCGGACATAGGGCGGGCCGGTGACCACCGGACTGGCGGCGAATCGGGGATCGAGCGCGGCATCCTCGACCACCAGCACGCCGGGATCGCCGAGGACATGATCGCAAAACGACTGCTCGCGCGGGATTTCGCTCAGCTCCCGCCCGAGCGCAGCCTTGAACCACGCCCGCTGCTCGTCGAGCAGGGTCACCAGCGCCACCGGCGCCCCGGTCAGCGCCGCCGCCAGCCGGACAACGCGATCGAACGTCTCCTCCGGGGCGGTATCAAGAATGTCGTAGGCCCGCAGCGCCCGGAGGCGCTCGGCCTCGGCCCGCGCCTCCCGCTCCGAAGTCATCGGGACCGGGCGGGACTGCCGCCGATCGAGGCCCGAAAGCAGATGCCGGCCGTGATCGTCATCGCGAACCCCCTTGGTAAACTGCCCGCGGCCCGATACGCTCGGTCAGGCTCCGAACCGCGGCGATGCCGGAGTCCGTCACCCCACCCCGACCCGACCGGTGATTTTGAACCGGAACGCACGACAGCGGAAGATCAAACCATGGCCACAGTCACCTTCTACGAAAAGCCGGGCTGCCGGGGCAACGCCCGTCAGCGGGCGATACTGGAGGCCTCCGGGCACGAGGTCGAGACCGTCAGCATCCTCACGCATCCCTGGACCGCAGAAACCCTCCGCCCGTTCTTCGCCGGGCTGCCCGTGGCGGCCTGGTTCAATCCGTCGGCGCCCAAAGTCAGCAAAGGCGAGGTCCGGCCCGAGGCGCTGGATGCCGAAACGGCCCTGGCCCTGCTCAGCGCCGAACCGATTCTGATTCGCCGGCCGCTGATGGAATCCGGCGGCCGGCGCATGGCCGGCTGGGAGCCCGGGCAGGTCGATGGCTGGATCGGCCTCGCCGCCGGCCTGGATCCGGCGGTCTGCTGCGGCCGGCACAATCATGACGACAGCCCCGCCGGCCACGAAGCCGATGCCGGGGGCTCCTGCCACGGCGTCTGATCCCAGGCGAAGCGGAGCGGTCAGGCGGCCTTGCGCGAAGAGAGGCTCGCCTTCAAAGGAATGATGTTCACGAACTTCACAAAACCGCAAATGTTGCTGATATCGACGTCGATTCCGCGCTCCTGAAGCACCGCCATGGCGTACGCCTCGTACAACAGGCCGAGCGCGGCATCAATCTGGGTGCGCTGGTCCGGGTTGATGCCGTCGGCGCTGAAGCTCTGCAGGTCGCGGATCACGGCCTTGATTTCATGGCGGGTCATCATGGCCGCGGCTCCTCACGGAAAGACGAAGGCTTGAACTGGCTTTCTGAGCCTGGGACCGCTCACACTCCCGATCGAATCGCAAACGCCGCCCGTCCGCTACTGGAAAATGTCTGAAGGGCGGCATCCGGCCCTGCCCGAGTCGTTTGGTCGCACCCGGACCGGCGCCACGCGTCGAGGTGCGGGAAGGCTCCCGTTCGGCGCCGAGTTGCGCTACCCTTCTGCCCAGCATCGGTCCGTCCACGCGCCAAGGGTGAAACCATGACCACAGCAGCACCGCCTCCCTCCGCCGTACCTGCCCGCAGCCTTGCCGGACGTACGGCGGTCGTCACCGGCTCGACCAGCGGCATCGGCCTTGGCATGGCCCGCGCCCTGGCGGCGGCCGGCGCCAACGTCGTGCTCAACGGCTTCGGCGACGCCGCCGAAATCGAGCGGCTGCGCACCACCCTCACCGCCGAGACCGGCGTCACCGTCGGCTATTCGGCGGCCGACATGCGCAAACCCGAAGAGATCGCGGCGATGATCGCCGAAACCGAAGCCAGCATCGCGCCGGTGGATATTCTGGTCAACAACGCCGGCATCCAGTACGTGTCGCCGGTCGAGTCGTTTCCGCTGGCCAAGTGGGATGAGATCATCGCGATCAATCTCAATGCCGTATTTCACGCCACCCGGGCCGTGCTCGGCGGCATGAAGCAGCGGCGGTGGGGCCGAATCATCAACACCGGTTCGGCCCATGCCCTGGTCGCCTCGCCCTTCAAGTCGGCGTACGTCGCGGCCAAGCACGGCGTGATGGGCCTGACCAAGGTGGTGGCGCTGGAGGCGGCCGAGTTCGGCGTCACCTGCAATTCGATCTGCCCCGGCTACGTCTGGACGCCGCTGGTCGAGATGCAGATCGTCGATCAGTGCAAGGTTCACAACAAGTCGCGCGAAGAGGTCATTCACGACATCCTGCTCGCGCCCCAGCCGACCCGGCGCTTCGTCACCATCGAGGAGGTTGGAGCGATCGCGGTGTTCCTGGCCTCCGAGGGCGCGCGCTCGATCACCGGCACCTCGCTCTCGGTCGACGGCGGCTGGATCGCGCGCTGAATTTATTTGCGCGGGTGGTTTGCAGCGGCCGGCCTGTCGGTGTATCGTGCGCCCGTCCGTTTTCGGGAAATTCTGCGAGCCCGGGCGGGTGGTTGTTGGGGTGTGCCATCATACGGCCGACATACGAGAATCGACTGTCCTCATCCGGAAGAGCGCCTGAATGTCCAATCCCGTCGATCAACTGAAGCCGATGTTGCAGCGCTTGGTGACCCTGGCCGAAGGCCATGACGAGCGTCTGGCCCGTCTGGAAGCGGCCAACTCGCGGCTGAGTGCCCAGATTGCGCGGATCGGCGAACAGGTGAGCCGCCAGAACGATCAGCTGTTCCGGTTGGAGGAGGTGGCATCGGCGCCACCGCCACCGCCACCGCCGGCACCGCCCGCCGCGGCGGCACCGCCGCCTCCGCCCGCGCCGGCCCTCGCGCCGCCGCCGGCACCGGCCCGGGCGGGGTCAGTCACCGGCAGCCGCTTCGGCGAGCACAGTGGTCGGCTCAATGAGCAGATCACCCGCACCCGCGAACAGCTGAGCCGGATCGCGGAGCAGCTGATCCGGATCGAAAAGGCCCAGGAAGAGCTGCGGGACGAAGTCGCGCAACAGGGCGATGATCAGCAGCACCTGCTGGAAAACCTGCAGACCCGGCTGACCGAAACCCAGGAGCGGCTGAGCGAAACCCAGGATCATCTCTCCCAGGGTCAGGAGCTGTTGCCGGACGAAATCCAGCGCCGGTTCGAGGCGGTCCTCGGCCTCGATGCCGAGGAGGCCGCGGAAAGCCAGCAGCCGAAGTCCGAGCTGAGCGTGGTTCAGGACGAGATGCGGCAGCTGGGCCGGCACATTTCCGATCTGGTCTCCCAGATCGGCAAGCTGGCGGTAACACCGCCGCCGGCGCCGCCCGCCGCCGACCCGCCGCCAGTCCGGGCCGAGGCCAAGCCCGCCCCGGCCCCGACCGCCAAGCCGGCGACACCGGTGGCCAAGCCGGCGGCTGCAGCCGCCAAGCCGGTCTCGCGCCGATTCGTTTCGCGCTGATTCGTTTCGCGCCGATTCCGGGCGCCCGGTCCGGCTGAAGGAGGGACCGACGGGTGACGGATCACCGCCGGGACATTGAGGCTGACAGCCTCTCCGATGCCCAGCGCCGCCGTGGCCTCGCGGTGGTGATGGCCAGCGCGGTGGCAGTCGGCCTGACCCTCGGCATGACCATTCCCCTGATCGCCCTCAGCATGACCGCGGCCGGCGCCGGCGCGGCGCTGGTCGGCATCAACGCCGCCATGCCCGCGGTCGCGGTGCTCTTGACCGCGCCGCTGGCGCCGCGCCTGATCGCCCGGCTCGGCACGGTGCCGACACTGCTGCTCGGCTGTTTCGTCTCGGCGCTGGCGCTGGCGCTGTTTCCGGTCCTCGATTCGCTGCCGGCCTGGTTCGGGCTGCGCTTCGCCATGGGCTTCGGCCTCGCCCTGCAATGGGTGGTCAGCGAAACCTGGCTCAGCCGGATCGCCATCAACACCAGCCGGGGCCGGGCGGTCAGCCTTTACGCCACCCTCTGGGCCGCGGGAATCGCGGTCGGACCGCTGCTGCTCCATGTCACTGGCATCACCGGCGCCCGGCCCTTCCTGGTGGCGACCGGGCTGCTGCTGCTGGCAGCGCTGCCGCCGCTGCTCGGACGGCACTGCGTGCCCGCCGGCGGCGTCCGTGCCGATGGCGGCGGCTGGTCGTGGGCGCTGTTCGGCGTCGCGCCGGGGACGATTCTTGCCGGTTTCACCGCCGGGTTCGCCGAGATTTCCCTCTTCACCCTGCTGCCGCTCTACGGCCGGGGCGCCGGCCTCACCGAGGCGGCGGCGGTGATGATGGTTTCGGTCTTCGCCGCCGGCGGCCTGGTCTGGCAGATGCCGCTGGGCTGGCTCGCCGACCGCGCCGGCCCCGACCGGGTGCTGGTCGCGGCCTCGCTTTCGTGTCTGCTGTTTGTCGTCGGCTTCGATGCCGTGCCCGTGCCCGGCGGCTGGCTGTTGTGGCCGCTGCTGTTCCTCTGGGGCGGCGCGACCTCGGGCTATTACACCCTCGGCCTGACCCAGATCGGCCATAAATTCCCGGCCGCCGATCTGGCCCACGCCAATGTCCTCTTCATCATGGCCTATACCGTGGGCACGATCAGCGGCCCCTCGATCGCTGGCGCCGCCCTCGACCTCTGGCCCCGCCACGGCCTGCCGCTGACCGTGGCCATGCTCTACTGCCTCCATCTGGGCTCGGCGGCGCTCGGCGCCCGCCGGGCCTGACCCGACCATGGAATGGACCGATCAGGCGCTGGTGCTTTCGGCCCGGGCCCAGGGCGAAAGTTCGGCGCTGGTCTCGCTGCTCACCGAGGCGCGGGGGCGTCACGCCGGACTGGTCCGGGGCGCCCGGACCGCGGGGCGCCGGGCCTCGGTCGAGCCGGGCACCCTGGTCTGCGCCCGCTGGCGCGCCCGCCTCCCCGAGCAGCTGGGCAGCCTGACCCTGGAGCCATTACGCAGCTTCGGGGCCGCCCTGCTCGACCAGCCCGAGCGGCTGGCGGCGCTGGTTTCAGCTTGCGCCCTGGTCGAGGCCGGGCTTTCGGAGCGCGAACCGCACCCGGCCCTCTATCGCGGTCTGCTCGCCCTCTTCGAGGCTCTGGAGGCGCCGGCCTGGGCCGAGGCGACGGTGCGCTGGGAACTCGGACTGCTGGCCGAACTCGGCTTCGGCCTCGATCTCAGCCGCTGCGCCGTCACCGGCGCCGCCGGGGATCTGGCCGCGGTCAGCCCGCGCAGCGGCCGCGCGGTGTCGCGGGCGGCGGCGGCACCCTGGGGCGACCGGCTGCTGCCGCTGCCGGCCTTTCTCACCGGCCAGGGCGGCGGCGGCCCCGAGCAGGTGCGCCAGGGTCTGGCCCTGACCGGCCATTTCCTCGAGCGCCATCTGCCCGGCGGCCTGCCGCCGGCGCGGCGGCGGCTGGCGGAACGGGCTGGCCGCACGCCACCAAATCTGGTAGGCAAGGCCAATAGTCCTTGAGTCCCGAGTCCCCAGTGCCATGAAGCCCACCCCGGCCGATTCCGACGTTCAGGACAAGCCGCTGGCGGAGGCGCTCTCCGAGCGCTACCTCGCCTACGCCTTGTCGACGATCATGGCGCGCTCGCTGCCCGACGTCCGCGACGGTCTCAAGCCGGTTCACCGCCGGCTGCTCTATGCCATGAGCATCCTCAAGCTGGAGCCGGACCAGCCGCCCAAGAAGTCGGCCCGGGTGGTCGGCGACGTCATCGGCAAGTTCCATCCTCATGGCGACGTCGCGGTTTACGACGCCCTGGTCCGGCTGGCCCAGGATTTCGCCGTCCGCTACCGGCTGATCGACGGCCAGGGCAATTTCGGCAACATCGACGGCGATAATGCCGCCGCCATGCGCTACACCGAGGCCCGGCTGACCGAGGTCGCGCGCGCCCTCCTTGAGGGCATCGACGAGGATTCGGTTGATTTCCGCGCGACCTATGACGGCGACGGCGAGGAACCGGCGGTCCTGCCCGCCAACTTCCCCAACCTCCTGGCCAACGGCGCCACCGGCATCGCGGTCGGCATGGCCACCTCGATTCCACCTCACAATGCCGGCGAGATCTGCGACGCCCTCCGCCAGTTGATCCGCCAGCCCGATACCTCGGTCGAGTCGCTGGTGGCGCTGATGCCGGGGCCGGATTTCCCCACCGGCGGCGTGCTGGTCGAGCCCCGGGCCTCGGTGATCGAGAGCTACCGCACCGGCCGCGGCTCGTTCCGGCTGCGCGCCCGCTGGTCGGTGGAGAAGCTGGCCCAGGGCACCTGGCAGATCGTGGTCACCGAGATTCCCTATCAGGTGCAAAAATCGCGGCTGGTCGAAAAGATCGCCGAGCTGCTGAGCGCCAAGAAACTCTTCCTGCTCGAAGACGTACGAGACGAATCGGCCGAAGACGTACGGCTGATCCTGGTGCCGAAAAGCCGCAACGTCGACCCCGACGTGCTGATGGCCTCGCTGTTCCAGAGCACCGACCTTGAGGTTCGCTTCAGCCTCAACATGAACGTGCTCGACGCCGACAACGTGCCGCGGGTGATGACCCTGCGCCAGGTGCTGAAGGCCTTCCTCGACCACCGCCACGAGGTCTTGCAGCGGCGCTCGCGCCACCGGCTGGCCCGGATCGAGCACCGGCTGGAGGTGCTCGACGGCTTCCTGATCGCCTACCTCAATCTCGACGAGGTGATCCGGATCATCCGCTTCGAGGAGAAGCCGAAGGAGGAGCTGATGCGCCGCTTCTCCCTCACCGAGACACAGACCGAAGCCATCCTCAACATGCGGCTGCGCGCCCTGCACAAGCTGGAGGAGCTGGCGATCCGGCGCGAGCACGAGGGGCTGGCCAAAGAAAAGGCCGCTCTGGAGGAACTGCTGGCCAGGGAACCGCTGCGCTGGCAGATGATCGCGGCCGAGATTGCCGAGATCAAGAAGAAGTTCGGCAAGGCGACCGTCCTCGGCAAACGCCGCACCGACATCGCCGACGCACCGAAAGAGATCGAGATTCCGCTGGAGGCTACGCTTGAGCGCGAGCCGGTCACGGTGCTGTGCTCGGACAAGGGCTGGATCCGGGCGGTCAAGGGCTGGCTGGCCGAGACCGACACCACCGAGATCAAATACAAGGAAGGCGACCGTCCGCGCTTCATCCTCCACGCCGAGACCACCGACAAATTGATTCTGTTCGGCACCAATGGCCGCTTCTACACCCTCGGCATCGACCGGCTGCCGCGCGGCCGCGGCTTTGGCGAACCGGTGCGGCTGATGATCGACCTCGGCAACGAGGCCGAGATCGTCGCTCTGTTTAAGCACCAGCCCGGCCGCCGCCTCGTCGTCGCCTCGGAAGACGGCCGCGGCTTCCAGGTCGAGGAAAACGAGGTGCTGGCCCAGACCCGCACCGGCAAGCAGGTGCTCAACCTCGACGGCACCCTCGAAGCCCGCATCTGCCACCCGGTCAACGCCGAGCGCGGCGACGACGCCGTGGCCGTGATCGGCAACAATCGAAAGTTGTTGGTGTTCATGCTGGAGGAACTGCCGGTGATGGCTCGCGGCCGCGGCGTGATGCTCCAGAAATACAAGGACGCCAGCCTCGCCGACCTGATCACCCTCAAGATCTCCGCCGGCCTCTCCTGGCGCACCGGCGAGCGCACCCGCACCGAACCCGACCTCCGCCCCTGGCTCGGCACCCGCGCCGCAACCGGCAAACTGCCGCCAAATGGCTTCCCGAAGGTGAACAAGTTCGGGTGAGGGGGGCGCACATCCGGCCGCCATTCTGCACCAGACGTTTCTACCGGAAGCAGGCCGGGATTCCAGTTGGTTATGTTTGGTGCAGAATTCTTGAATTGTGCATGCAGGCCGCGGGAAACAACTTTTCTTCCTGCTCTGTGGCAGGATAAACAATTAATAGTTTTACGACATTAACGTGATTATTATAATTACAGATTGACTCCCGCTATTTTATATGATTAATCTATCGATACGCTCTCGATAAAGGACAAAGCCATGGATAATGCTTTTGAAAGTCGCGGGATAGCTCACGTAGTTAGGAATAGCGTGATTCACTCTATAGTTACACACTCTATTGCTTATGCTATCCCGGTTGTATCTACGATTGCGACCGTAGCCCTTGGAAGATTTTCTGAATAGTCGTGGTTTCTTATTTGGATTGGCGCTGTGATAACGTTTGGCTTTGCTAGTATTGGGCTTGTAAATTTCCATGCCCTAATGGAAAGAGAGCGTGTGGAAGACAAACTCGTCTTCTCTAATGTTAATGTTGGAAAGACGATCGCGGGAGCGGGTTTGTCTGTTGGCATTGTTCTAATTAATAGTGCTGACGTTGCCATAGAGTTTGAGATAGAAGACGTGAAAACACAAATTGGGAATAATTATCCTACAAATAGATTATTTCGTTGCTAAACTATTCGTATTCCGCCAAAAGGAAATGGTTACTTTAATGACCACGAAATCGTTTTTACCACGCCAGTTGGTGAGGGATACCTTCCAGCGAGCCTGTCATTTACGCTTTATTACGGAAAGCCTGGGAATAGAAAATACAAAATGAAAATAATTAAGGAAGGGAATATCCGTTTTGACGGAAATGGCAACGTTACCGCGCAGGCCTGGAACGACGTTGCGCGGTGATGATCACTTTATATTGGTAAGTTTCCGCGAGACCGGATGTTAATAATGATTTTGTCTGCCGCATAAATAAATACGAAAAACGGGCGGCTCTGATTCCGCCGTCTCACTTCAGCACCCCATCCCGGAGAATCGCGGCATACATGGCGTCGATGTCTTAGGGCCAGGGGACGGCGCCTTCGGTTACCCGCAGCCGGTGGAAGACGCGGGCATCCTTGAGGGGCTCGAAGACGCCGTGGAGGTGGCTGTCGCGAAAGCGCACCAGCCCCTCGAGGCCGTCGGCGAAGCGAACCCGGAATTCCCGGTCGCCGGCAACGCAGGCTTCAGCGAGGTCGGGACAGGCCATGACCGATCCTATTGCAGAGGCTCGATCCTGCGGGGTGCTGATGCCGCTGGCAGAGCGTCCAATTCTCCGGCAACTCCGTTACGAACGTTAATGCCGTATAATGCGCCGATCGTCGGCATGGGCGGGTCACGGAAAAGTTCGGACCCCGGCGGCCACCTATGTCGGCAGGGGAGCACTGATTCAAGACGCCTCGCGGTGGGGCGGCTTTCCGCCGGCCCGCTCTTGGTGTATCAAGAGGCGGTGGGTGGCGAGGGGAAGAGGGCGCTATGAAGGTCCGGGTTTGGCTGTTCACCGCGCTGGCGCTGGCGCTTGGCGGGATCGGGCCGGCGGCGGCGGCGGACGGTTCCGTGCGGCTGGCGATGGGCATGCTGCCCCAGAGCAGCCCGCTGCTGCTGGTCGGCACGGTGTTCCGCGATTGCAGCGACTGCCCCGAGATGGTGGTGATGCCGCTCGGCGACTATCACATGGGCGCCCAACCCGGCGAGGAAGAGGCCGAGGGGGTGGAGGTGCGCTTTCGCGGCCGCTCCGAGCCCCGGCACCGCGTGTTCGTCAACAACGCCTTCGCGGTCAGCCGCTACGAGGTCACGGTCGGCCAGTTCGCCCGCTTCGTCCAGGCCACCGGGCGCAAGATGGACGGCTGCTGGCTGTCGCAGGATCACGAATGGAAGCTGCTGGAAGAGCGCAGCTGGCGCATGCCCGGCTACGGCCAGACCGACCGCGACCCGGTGGTCTGCGTCTCCTGGGAGGACGCCAAGGCCTATGTCGACTGGCTCTCGGGCGCGATGAAGCAGCGCTACCGCCTGCTCACCGAAGCCGAATGGGAATATGTCGCCCGCACCGGCACCAAGACCGTGCGCCCCTGGGGCGATGCCATCGGCCGCAACTTCACCGATTGCGCCACCTGCGGCAGCCGCTGGGACGGCCAGCGCCCGGCGCCTTCGGGCTCGTTCTCGGTCAACCGCTTCGGCCTTTACGATCTGCTCGGCAACGTCGCCGAATGGGTCGAGGATTGCTGGCACAAGGATTATCGCGACGCCCCCACCGACGGCAGCGCCTGGATCAGCGGCGCCTGCGAGTTCCGGGTGATTCGCGGCGGCTCGTGGGTGGATGTGCCGCGCAACGTCCGCTCGGCCCAGCGCGACCGCGACACCCAGACCATGCGCAGCGTCTTCCTCGGCTTCCGCATCGCCCGCGACATCAACCCCTGACGGCCGGGCGCCGGGACCGCTACAGCAGATCGCGCAGCATCGCCACCAGCGGCAGATCGGCCGGCGGCATCGGGTAGTCGCCGAGTCGCGGCACCCGCACCCAGGCCAGCGCGGCATGCTCGCGCGCCGTCGGCGTGCCCTGCCAGACCCGGCAGACGTAAAGCGGCATCAGCAGCTGAAAGGTCTCATAAAGATGAGAGGCGAAGCTGAATGGCGCCAGGCAACTGTGGCGGGTGTCGATGCCCAGCTCTTCTTGTAGTTCCCGGACCAGCGCCGCTTCCGGCGTCTCGCCGGCCTGAACCTTGCCGCCGGGAAACTCCCACAGCCCGGCCATGTGCCTGCCCTCGGGCCGTTTGGCGATCAGCACCCGGCCATCGCCATCGACCAGCGCCGCCGCCACCACCAGCACCAGGGGCAGCCCGTGGGGCTGGTCGCGACCGTCGGCACAGCTCATGGCAGGCCCTCAGCTCCGGTAGCTGCCGTTGATGTCGATGTAGCCGTGGGTAAGATCGCAGGTCCAGACCCGGGCCTCGCCCTTGCCCAGGCCAAGCTCGATGCGGATCTCGATCTCCTGGCCCTTCATGTGGGCCGCGACCGGGGCCTCGTCGTATTCGGGCAGCGCCGCGCCATCGGCGGTGACCTGGACGCCGCCGATGAAGATTTGCAGGCGGTCGCGGTCGGCCTTTTCGCCGGCACGGCCAACCGCAGCGACGATCCGGCCCCAGTTGGCATCCTCACCGGCAATCGCGGTCTTGACCAGCGGCGAGTTGGCCACCGTGAAGGCGATGCGTCTGGCCGCCTTGCGGCTTTCGGCGCCGCCCACCGTGATCGTGACCAGTTTGGTCGCGCCCTCGCCGTCGCGGGCGATCAACTGGGCGAGGTCGAGCATCACCTCATCGAGGGCTCGGCGGAAATCCTCCAGCCGCGCCGCGCCGGCCTTGACCACCGGCTTGTGCCCGGCCTGACCGGTGGCGAACAGCAGCACGGTATCGCTGGTCGAGGTATCGCCGTCGACGGTGACGCAGTTGAAACTCTTGCCGGTGGCCTCGGCGAGCAGCGTTTGCAGCACCGGCGCCGCGATCGCGGCATCGGTGAAGACGAAGCCGAGCATGGTCGCCATGTCGGGCGCGATCATGCCCGAGCCCTTGCAGATGCCGTTGATCGTGACCACGGTGTCGCCGATCCTCGCCTGCCGGGTCACGGTCTTGGCAAAGGTGTCGGTGGTCATGATCGCCCGCACCGCCTCGGGCCACGCCCCGGCCGAGAGCGACGCCAGCACGCCGGGCAGATGGTCGGGGATGATCCCGGGCGGCATCGGCTGGCCGATCACCCCGGTCGAGGCAACGAAGACCTCGGTCGGCGGACAGCCCAGCAGACCGGCGGCGGCCTCGACGGTGGCGGCGACGGTCAGCACGCCCTGCCGGCCGGTGAAGGCGTTGGAATTGCCCGAATTGACCACCAGCGCCCGCGCCCGCCCGCCGGCCAGCGCCCCGCGGCACCAGTCAACCGGGGCCGAGGCGGTGCGCGAGCGGGTGAACACGCCGGCGACCGTGGTCCCCGGTGCCAGTTCCGCCACCATCAGGTCGCTGCGGTTCTGGTACTTGATGCCACAGGAGCCGACCGCGAGACGGACACCGGCCACCGCCGGCAGCACGGGAACAGCGGCGGGAGCAAGCGGAGACAGTGCCATGACGGCCAACCCTCCAGGACGGTCAGTCAAAAAGCCCTTACTTGGCCGGAGCGGCATCCTTGGGAATCGGTGAGCCGTCGGCACGGAACTGCTCGACGCTGGCCTTGCCGCGCAACTCGGCGACCACGCCGGCCACGATCTCCTGAGAGAGTTCGTTCTCCAGATCGCCGCGCACCTCGTCGAGGCTGGGCGGCGGCGCCTTGCGGCGATCGTCGACCCGGATGACGTGCCAGCCGAACTGGGTGTGGACCGGAGCCTCGATCACCTTGCCGACGGTGCCGGCGAAGGCGGCCTCGGCAAACGGCGTCACCATCGCCTCGCGGGTGAAATAGCCGAGATCGCCGCCCTGGGCCGCCGCGGCGACGTCGGTGGACTTCTCCTTGGCCAGCTTGGCGAAGTCGGCGCCGCCCTTGAGTTGCTCGATCAGCGCCTTGGCCTCGGCCTCGGCCGCGACCAGAATGTGACTGGCCTTGACCTCGTCCTGGGGTGGATTTTCTCCAAGATACTTCTTGTAGCGCGCCTTGAGCACGTCGTCGGTGATCCGGGACTTGACCGCCCGGGTCAGGTAGACCTCCTGAATCACCCGCTCCTCGGCGATCTTCATCTTGTCCTTGAACTCGGGGTCTTCACCCAGCTGCTGGGCCCGGGCCGCCGCCGCGACCAGCTTGCCGTTGACCATCTGGTCGAGCACCGCCGGAAACACCATCTCGGTCGGCATCTGCCGGACCTGGGCGGGCAGCGCGCCGATGGTGCGCAGCACCTCGGAGCGATGAATCTCGGTGCCGTTCACCCGTGCCACCACGGGATCGCCCGCGGCCGGAGCGGACTCCGCCGCCTGGGCGGCCGCCCCAAAAGAGAGGCTGCCGATCGCCAGCCCGATGGCAGCGATGCGGATCATCGGAAACACGCTCATGAACCGGTCCTTTCGACGGAAGTCACGCAGGAGTGCAGTCTGGTGTCAGTGGATGAAGTGGTGGCGGGAACACGAAACAAGCAAAGACCCGGCCGCCGCGCGCTCCGAATCGGGCACGTTACCCTCCCCGACCCGCGCAGCCATGACTAAGCACGGGTCACCCCCCAGGGGCAAGCCTCGCCGGGACGCGCCCCGGCATGCCCGGACCCGCGCTCAGTCTTCGTCTTCGTCCTCGTCCTCGGTGCCGTCCTCGGCGAGATCGAGCTTGACCGCCTGGAGCAGCGCAAAGGCCGCCACCTGTTCCAGCCAGGAGCGGCGGATGACGGAATCACCGTCGTGGGAATCCTCCAGGAGGTCTTCGGCGATGTCCTCGAACACATCCTCGTCGCCGAAGGCGATCAACTCCTCCAGGCTGATGGCCGCGCTTTCCACAGCGTCGTAAAACTTCCTGGCCGCCGCCTTGATCGCCCTCTTATTGCTCGCCATTGTCTTCTCTCCGTAACCGGGCCCATGGGGGAGGAGGCGGGCCGCAGCCCCCTTATACGTGACCTCGGCGACGGGCGCCAGACTCCCGAAGCGGTTGCGCACCGAAGCGGCGCCGCCCGGCGACTGCCCGTGACTCAGGGACGGCTCAGCTGCTGCCCAGATAAACGTCGATCTCGTCCTGGTCCATCATGCCGGCGGTGCCGTGGATGATGCCGTTGGCCACCTGAATGATCTTGTGGATCATCGCCACCGAAACCTGGCAGTCAAGACGCAACTGATCCATGTTGCCGGTTTCAATCGCTGCAGCCATGCGCTGGATAGTGGCACTAACCACCAGTTGCATCTGCAAGATAGTTTCCTCGAACGGCCGGCGAAACTTGGCCGGAACATGCTCGTAAGCGGCGATCGCCAGCTCCTTGTCGGAAAAGCCGCTTTCCTGGAAATGCTGCTGGTATGACTTGGGTTCCCAGAGATAGCACTCATCGAGCATCATGGTCATGTCCGGAACCATTTCAATCAGCATCACGATTTCATTGAAGTGATTGAGGTAGTCGGTGGCAAGCAGAGTCTTTTCCGAAATGTTGGTACCGCGGACCTTCCGCCGCCATTCCAAGAACACATCCATCTCGACCGGGGAAACCCCGTCGAGAATCTTGGCGTCCAGCTCTGCATCCGTCATCTGCACAATTGATAACTTCCTGCTGCCTGACTTTTCCGGGGAGCGCAGACGTCCAGCGGTCCGGCCGACCGTCCCACCCCAAAACCCCCACCCCTTCGACAGGATTACGTCGAAAGATAACGTTCTTTAACCCTTGCTGGCGTCCAAGTCCAACACACCTTTGCGGTTAAGGGCGTTGCACAGGAGCAACGGGTTCGCTATAATGTCGGCACCAAAAAAATAAAAGTAAATAAGTGGGGCCGGCACCGCCAGGCGACCACATCGGGAGGAAAAGGCCAATGACCGGGATGCATAACCGTCCCCCCGCGGGGGAAAGATTACACGATCTGCTCGATGATCCGATTGTCGAAACCCTGATGCGGCGCGACGGCGTGACGCGCGACGATGTGCTGGCGGTGGTGGCCGATATGCGGGTCCGGCTGTTCGGAGGGGTGACCGGCCGCGGCGGCCCTTTAGGACACGCCGGTAAACCGATTCGCCTCGCCGCCTGATCCGGCGGCCCGAACCGGCTCCGGCGCGGACCAACGGCTTCCGGCCAATGCCTTGGCTTTGCTGTGCTTTTTCCAGTATGACCGGCCTTTCTCCGGCCCGGCCGCGATGCGTCGGCCGGGTCGTCATTCTTTGGCCAAAACCGGCGCCTCGCACAGCAACAGCACCAGTTCGACCGCCCTCTCACGAGTCGCCGACGGGCTGAGCGACAGCAGCACCAGCAGATGCCGATCGTCCTTGTCGGCGGTGAAGGCTTCGGCGTCGGCGTGCCAGATGATGTTGGCCTTGGCCGGGCGGACCGAGTAGCGGCCACTCTTGAAGGCGCCCTTGACGAATTTCACCAGCGTGTTGACCCGCTGCTGATCGTCGTCGGCGACCTCCCAGCCATAAATTTCCAGCGGCCCGCAGGCCCGCGTCGATTCCGCGGCGACCTTGGTCATCAGGTCGCGGAAGGCCCCGCGGTCTTCGAGCGTGGTCGGCTTGTCGTCGAACACGAGGCCGGAAAGCGGCGATTTTTCCACCATCTGCCCGGCTCCCGCCAAGCCCGGCGCCAGCATCGCCAAGACCGCCAGTGACGCCGCCCAGAGCGCGTTCCTCATGGTTTGCCCCCTTCCCGTCGATTGCCCCTGCCCTCTATAACCATCAGCCAACCGCGAAGCCAAGGGGGATCGAACCCATGAGCGAAGACGCCGCGCCCGGCGCAGACACCGGCATCGCCGAGGCTCTGGCCGGGGTGCGCCGGGAAATCGCCGCCGCCGCCGCCACCGCCGGCCGCAGCCCCGAAGCCGTGACCCTGGTTGCGGTCAGCAAGACCCAGCCGGCAAGCCGCCTCGGGGCGGCGCTCGCCGCCGGGCAGCGCGTGTTCGGCGAGAACCGGGTTCAGGAATCGGCCCTGAAATGGCCGCCGCTGCGCGCCCGCCATCCCGATCTCGAGTTGCACCTGATCGGCCCGCTCCAGACCAACAAGGTCCGCGAGGCGGTGGCACTGTTCGACGTCATCGAAACCCTCGACCGGCCGAAGCTGGCGGCGGCGCTGGCGGCCGAACTCGCCCGCACGCCACGGCGCCTGCGCTGCTATATCGAGGTCAACACCGGTGGCGAGCGGCAAAAGGCCGGAGTCGCCCCCGCCGACCTCGAAGCCCTGCTCGGCCGGTGCCGCGACGAGTACCGGTTGCCGGTCACCGGACTGATGGCCATTCCGCCCCGGGACGACAACCCGGCGCTCCACTTCGCCCTGCTGAGCGACCTCGCCCGCCGTCATCACCTGTGCGAGATCAGCATGGGTATGAGCGGTGATTACCCCCTGGCCATTCGCTTCGGCGCCACCCATGTCCGTGTCGGAACCGCGATCTTTGGTGCCAGAGAGCCGGCCGATATCTTAAGGCCATAGTCCGCGTACGCAAAATGTGGTACAGGGGGCCGCAAGACGTGGTATTCATCTGAGCAGCATGGCGACCGAAATCATTAAGCCGATGGACCCGGAGAAATTCGCCAAAGTCCTTGCCATGGCCGAATCCGATCACCACGGAGAGGCCCAGTCGGCGTTGCGCGCCGCCCGCATCATGCTGGCGCGGGCCGGGCTGACCTTTCGCGATCTGGCGGCGATGGCCCGGGAGTCCGATGGGTGGCCGACGCCGCCGGTCGAGCAGGCGGCCTTCGTGCCGACCAACGTTCCCGGCGCCGGTGAAGAGACCTGGCGGCGCAAGGTGCGCGACCTCGAAGCGCGCATCCGGGAGTTGGAACACACCGTCGAACACCAGGATAGCGAACTGATCCGCCAGCGCAGCGAGACCAGGCGCTGGCACCTGCTGGCGCGGGAAACCGCCGAAAAGCTGTGGGATGTCGGGCAGGCACTGGAGGCCCGGCAGGTACGGGCCGCTGCCGGAGTCAACAAGCGCAAGCAGTTGATCGAGCTGCTGCGCGACCCCGCCACCGCCGCTCTCAGCGATCGCGAAATCTCGCGCCGGATCGGCATCACCCCCAACGCCGTCGGCTACTGGCGCTGGCGGATCGCGGTCGCCGATCGGGTCCGGCTGCAGTCCCGGGTCGCGATCCGCGGCCGCCGGCTGGCTCAGCGCTTCGCCGATGGCGCCCGCCCCTGACCCTTGCGGCCCCCCCGCTCACGGGACCAGCCGGTAGCCTCCCGGCTCAGTGATCAGGATTCGGGCGTTGGCGGGATCGGGTTCGATCTTGCGGCGCAGACGGTAGACATGGGTTTCGAGGGTGTGGGTGTCGATGCCGGCATGATAGCCCCAGACCTCGCCCAGCAGGACGTCGCGGCCGGTCACCGTCGGCCCGACGCGATACAGAAAACTGAGAATCGCGGTTTCCTTCTCCGTCAGCCGGATCGTGCGGTCGGCGGCCTCGTCGAGCAGCAGTTTGGCCGCCGGCCGGAAGCGGTAGGGACCGATGACAAAGACGGCGTCCTGATCGCGTCCGGCCTCGCGCAGCCGGTTGCGCAACAGGGCGAACAGCACGCCGATCCGGAACGGCTTGGCCACGATGTCCAGCCCGTCCGACTCGCCCGCCGGGCCGGAGCCGCCCCCGGCCGGGGCCAGCAAAATCAACGGACAGCGCTCGCCCTCCTCCCGCAGCCGCCGGACCAGTTCGCCGCCATCCATATCGGCCAGCCCGGCTTCGATCACGATGGCGTCGTAGCCGGCCACGCCCACCCGCGCCAGCGCGCCGGCGCCGGTTTCCACGTCTTCGACTTCAAAGCCGCCGCTCTCGCGCAACTGATCGGCCAGCGACTGCCGCAGCGGCGTGGCGTCATCGACCAGCAGAATCCGTTTTGCAGGCTTCATGGCGATGATATCTGCCCGGTGTTGCCAGCGACACCCATACCCCAAGGCGCCGCCCCTGCCAATCGGTGGTCGGCAGCCTGCGACAAACCATCCCGCCCGATTCGATCGCAATCGAACGGCGCAATCGAACGGTGCGCAGCCCTGCGCATCCGGCTTTTGCCTTTTCGGGCCCCGGCGGCTACCGTTCGGCCTCGCCGTTGCGAAGTGTTTTGACGGCCTGCCCGCCCACCTTGTAATAACGCGCATCGTCCCCGGCGCCCCCGGCGTTTTGGGACCGTTGTCCTGTCCCTGTCTGTTCCGGCCCATGCCACTTGCGACCGAACCGTCCTGCTATGCCTCCACCCTTCGCACCGTCGACCGGGCGCGCGTCGCTTTGCGCTGCGGCGAAGTCGTGGCCATCGATGACGGCGAGGGCCGGATCGCCCTGACTCTGGCGGTGGAAACCCTGACCGCCGAGGGGCTGGCTCTGCTGCACCGGCTGACCGGCGCCCCGCCGGTGCTGGCGCTGACCCGCTGGCGCGCCGCCGCCCTTGGTCTCGTCACCCCGGGCGGTCCCGGTGTGGTCGCCCTGGCGCCGGCCGGGCCGCTGTCAGCGGCGGCGATCCATGCCCTGGTCGAACCGGGCCGGACTTCGTTGCGCGACGAGGCCGCCCCGGCGCTCTTCGAGGCCGATCCGCACGCCGTCGCCGCGGTGCGCCTGACCAAGCTGGCGGCGCTGCTGCCGACCGCGGTGGTGGCCGCCGCCGGGCCGCGCACCGCCGCCGCGGCCTGGAGTCGCGCCCACGATCTGCGGCTGGTCGGAACCGGCGAGATCGCCGGCTACCGGCGCCAGGAGGCGCGGGCGCTGCGCCGGGTCGCCGACGCCCGGGTGCCGCTGGCCGACGCGCCCAACGCCAAGGTGATCGCCTTCCGGCCCAGCAACGGTGGCCACGAGCATCTGGCCATCGTGATCGGCACCCCCCGCCCCGGTCAGCCGGTGCTGGTGCGCATGCATTCCGAGTGCTTCACCGGCGACCTCCTGGGCTCGCTGCGCTGCGATTGCGGCGAACAGCTGCGCCGGGCCATCGCCGCCATCGCCGAGCAAGGCCACGGCCTCGTGCTGTACCTTGCCCAGGAGGGCCGGGGCATCGGACTGGTCAACAAGCTGCGCGCCTACCAGTTGCAGGACGAAGGCTACGACACCCTCGATGCCAACGAGGCGCTCGGTTTCGACGCCGACGAGCGGCTCTACCTGCCGGCGGCGGAAATCCTGCATCAACTCGGCTTCGACCGGGTGCGGCTGATGACCAACAACCCGGACAAGATGGCCCAGCTCGCCCGCTGCGGTATCGAGGTCACCGAACGGGTGCCCCACATCATTCCGAGCAACGACCACAACGCCGCCTATCTGCGGGCCAAGGCCCAGCGCGCCGGCCACCTGTTCTGAACCCGGCCGCCCGGCTCCGGCCGACCCTTCCTGCCGGGCCGGCAATTTCTGCCTCGCGCCGCGCCACCGCCACCCGCGCGTCCCCCCCGGAAAAGCCCCAAAAAACTTGGCACGAATCGTGCGTCTTTTTATTGGGCAACCCGGTCAGGGACACACCTTCATGTCAATCGACGCCTTCAGCCAAGCCCTCGGCGGCACCGATCTGAACCAGATGATGGCGGCCGCCCGGACCAAGGCCGCCGCCCTGCCGCCGGTAGCGGCATCGCCCCGGCCGGCCGGCCGCACCGGCCCGACCATCACCCAGACCGCGGCCCAGGCCGCCGCCACCCAGACCGCGGCCAAGGACACCGGCACCCAGACCGCGGCCAAGGACACCGGCACCCAGACCGCGGCCAAGGACACCGGCACCCAGACCGCGGCCAAGGATGACTCGTTCCTGACCTTCGGCGACATCCTCGACACCATCAATCCGCTGCAGCACATTCCGCTGGTCGACGCGCTCTATCGCCACCTGACCGGCGATACCATCCGGCCCCAGGGCCAGATTCTGGGCGGCCTGCTCTATGGCGGCCTGATTGGCGGCGCCGTCGCCACCGCCTCGGTGCTGCTCCACGAAGCCACCGGCATCGATCCGGAAGAGGAAATCCTCACCGCCCTGCTCGGGGACTCGCCGGCGACGCCCAACCCCACCGCCACCGCCGCCGCCATTCCGGCCGGCAAGACTCCCGCCGGCGCGATCCAGATCGCCACCGCGCCACCGATCCCGCTCCATCCGGCGCCGCGAACCGCCGCACCGGCCCCGGCCGGCGCCCCGCCGGCCCAGGCCGCACTGCCGGCCCCGCCCCCGGGCCGCTCCACGGCCGACGCCCGCGCCCGCCAACTGTCGGCGAGCAACACCAACGCCCTGCAGCAGCTGGCCATGGATCTGGCCGCGGGTGGTCAGGTCGGTGGCGACGCCGCCGCTCCGGTCCAGGGCCCTCCGGGCAAGATGCCGGCTCGCGGCACCGTCAGCCCCAACCCGGCGATGCCGGCCGGATTCTACGCCGCCGGATACCGCGGCCACAGCCGGGGCGCGGCACCATCCCCCCAGAACGGCGCCCGTCCGGCCGGCCCGGCCAATACCCGGCTCTGGCAGCCATTGTCCCTCGGCGGCCAGAACGAGACCGGGGCGGGAGCGCCGTCTCAGACCCTGGCGCAGGCTCCGACTCCGGCACCGACTCCGGCCCTGGCGCAACCGCGGCCCCTGGAGCAAACCCGGCCGCAGGCTCCATCGGCCCTGCCGGCGCCGCAGATCCCGCCACCGGAAATGATCTCGCAACTGATGGTGCGCAATCTGGACAAGTACCAGGCCCTGTCGCGCGCCGGCGCCGGCCCGAACAACTACATCAATTGACCGTGAACGCCGCCCGCGGAGCGGGGGAATGGCGAGCCGCGACCGGCGGCAGCGGCGGCTGGCCGGGCATGAGCCCTTCACCCGATTCCCCGTTATCGCGGCGGCTTCCACCTTCAAGCCCGGGCAATTTGGTGGTAGCCTGCCCGCGGGCCTGTGTGAGTGGAGAGTGGGTCTCCGCGGGAAATTTTTGGGGGGCGACCATGACCGAGTTCCGATCGCTGCGCCGGTTGCGGCACCGTTTGTCCGGATTGCCGCGCTTCGCGGTGATCCCGGCCCTGATGCTCGGGCTGACGCTGGGCGGATGCGCCGGCGACCCCGATCCGGTCAAGGTCAACGCCATGATCCGGAACCAGCTCGAGGAGCAGACGCGGGTCCAACTCGGCGAATATCAGTCGATCCTGACCGAACTGCGCCGGACCTCGATGTGCGTCACCACGGTCGAGGTCAAGCCGGAGTTCAAGCGCCTCCAGGCTCACGGCTCCAACGACGGCGACACCCCGCCCGCACCGGCCAAGCTGATCGACCCCCACAAGGCAACCGCCAAGGAACGCAAGCTGATCGCCGCGTTCCTCGAGGCGATGGCGCCCTGCCAGCCGCAATTCGCCCCGATGGCCACCCCGAGCAACCGCAACATCGTCCGCGTGATCACCGAAACCTGGGAGGCCCAGCGGGAACTCTATGGCGAGCTTAAGGAGGGCCGGATGAACTGGGGCAGTTTCAACCGGGGCACCCGCGCCAATTCGGACAAGCTCGCGGGCGCCATCAAGGCGCTCCGCCTGACCAATGAAGGTTGAGGAGCCGCAGCCATGAGTTTTCGGTTCGTCGGTACCGCCCTGACCATCCTCAGCACCTCCACGGCTTCGGGTCTTTACCTTGCCAGCGGCTCGCCCGCCACCGCGCCCCACGCCCCCACCGTGGTGGTCCCGGTGGTTCAGGCCGAAGCGCCCCCCCCGGCGCCGGTCAAAGCCGTGGTCCGGGCCGGCGACGTCTGGCGGCCGCGCATCTGGGTCGGGACCGGCTCCACCATCAACCCGGTGACCGGCGAACCGCTCACCCACGAGGAGCAGGAAACCGGCTGGGTCGACGGCCCCAACACCTTCGCCCGCGAAATCGTGCGCACGGTTGCAGATCCGCTGTCCCACGCGCCCAAAGCCGTCCACGAACCCAACCCCGAGGTCATGGTGCTGCCGCCCGGAAAGAAGGCCCCGGCCTGGGCGAACCGCAGCGACGTCGCGCTCGCCCCCGGCGTCATGGTCGAGGACCCGCCGCCGCCACCGGCACCGGCACCGCCGCCCCCACCGGCGCCCGCCGCCGCCAGGACCGAAGCCGGCTACCGCATCCATCTCGAATCGTACCGCGACGAGCGCATGGTCGCTCATGCCTGGGCCGCCCTGCAAAAGGCCAACCCGGCGGTGCTCGGCAGTCTCGACGCCAGCACGATGACGGTGACGGTGCCCAAGAAGGGCAAATTCGTCCGCCTGCTCGCCGGCGCCTTCGGCAGCAAAGCCGAGGCCGAAAAAGCCTGCGCCGCCCTCAAGAAGGCCCATCGCGCCCAATATTGCCACCCGCAGGCCCCCAGCCGCGAAACCAGCTGAGTGCCACGGCCGCCACGATGGAGATCACCGTCCGCGCCGATGGCAGCCTGAGCTGGCCGGGCGGCCGGGTACGTTGCGCGCTCGGCCGTTCGGGCATCCGCGCCGACAAGCGCGAAGGCGACGGTGCCACCCCGGCCGGCCGCTACCCGTTGCGCCGGCTGCTCTTTCGGCCCGACCGCCTGCCCGGCCCGCCGGTCACCGGCCTGCCCGCCAGCCCGATCGGGCGCGACGACGGCTGGTGCGACGATGCCGCCGACCCCCGCTACAACCGGCCGCTGCCCCTGCCCTCCGCCGCCGGCCATGAGCGGCTCTGGCGCGACGACGGCCTTTACGACGTCGTGGTGGTGCTGGGCCACAACGACACACCGCCGGTGCCCGGCCTCGGCAGCGCCATCTTTCTCCATGTCGCCGCCCCGGACGGACGGCCGACCGAAGGCTGCGTCGCGCTGCCCCTGGCCGATCTGCTGGCCCTGGTCGCGGCCTGCGATCACGAAACCCTGATGGTGATCGAAGCCGCGCCGACCGCAGGCTAGGGCGGCTTCACCCGCCGCCGCGGCCGATTATCGCCGGACCAGATCCTGCTTCAGAGTGTGGCCGCCCTGGCCGAGCCGGGCGCGATAGACCTGAAGTGCCTCCAGCACCCGCTGGACGTAATTGCGGGTTTCGGCGATCGGAATCGATTCGATCCAGTCGAGCGGGTCGACGCCCGGACCGCGCGGATCGCCGAACTTGCCCAGCCAGCTGTCGACGCGGCCCGAGCCGGCGTTGTAGGCGGCAATGGCCAGCAGATACGAGCCGCCATAGCTGTCGATCAGGCCGCGAATATAGGTCGTGCCAAGGAGAATATTGTAGTCGGGGTCCTCGGTCAGGCGTTCGTCGCTCGGCCGCAGTTGCAGCTTGCGCGCCACCATCCGGGCGGTGGCCGGCATCAGCTGCATCAGGCCGCGGGCGCCGGCCGAACTGACGATGGTGGTGTTGAAGGTGCTTTCCTGGCGTATCAGCGCCAGCGCCAGTCCGGGCTCGATGCCGCCGTTGCGGTGCAGCGAGATCATGGGATAGCCGGAACCGCTCAGGACCACACCATTCTGAAACGCCTGCTTGGCGGCAAAGATCGCCTCCTCGGGCTGGCGCAGCTCGATGGCCATCCGGCCGAGCAGCACCCAGTCGGACGCGGTCGAGGCGTCCCGGATCATCCGGCGCAGGAACAGCCCGACCCGGTCGGCGTTGTCCCGGGGGTCGATCTCGTAGAGCAGGCGTGCCACCCGCACCAGTTCGCGGCGCTCGAAGCGTGCTGCCTCCTCAGCGGCAACCGCGGGCTCGGCCGGCAGCGCCACCGGCCGGTCGCGCCCCAGCGCCGCCGCCGCCAGCTGGCCGTAAAACATGGAGGGAAAGGCTGCTGCCTTGCCGTACCACTCCTCGGCATCGTCGCGCTCGCCCATCGCCTCGGCGGCCCGCGCGCACCAGTAGGCGCCCCGGGCCCGGCTCATCGGCGAACTCACGGCCTGCAGCATGCGTTCAAAGTGCGCCAGCGCCTCCCTGGGCTGGCGCAATTGGCGCAGCGCCAGCCAGCCGGCCAGAAACTCGGCCTCGGCCAACGGCTGGCCCTCGGTCAGACCATGGGCGGCAACCAGGCGGTATGCCGCCGGCGCATCGTGTTTTTCCAGCAGCCGGCGGGCGAGAATGTGACGCTCGCTCCACCACAGCGCCGGGCGCACCAACTCGGGGGGCGGCGTGTTGAGGACGTCGAGGGCGCCGAAGTCGTTATCCTTGCGCCGGCGCCAGTGCAGGCGCTCCCAGGCCAGACCGGGGTGGCTCTGAAGCGCCTCGGGCACCCGGCGCAGCGCCGCCTCGAGGCCGGGAGAATCATCGGCCAGGGCGAGACGGGCCTCGGCCAGCGCCCGCTGGTCGTCATCGACCAGCGCCAGCAGCCGTTGCGCCGCCGCGCCGTGATGATCCCAAAGCACGCGGTCGAGACGGGCCAGATGATCCCTCGGCAGCAGCACCGCGGCGAAGCGGCGGCGGAAGGCGGCCTCGTCCTCGGCGGTGACGAAATTGGCCTCCAGCCAGAAGCGCCGCACCAGGGCCGCCGCCCGGCCGGCGTCGCCGCGCTGGGTCAGGGCCTCGGCAAAACGCCCGACTCCGAGCGCACTCACCGGCGCATGGGCCTCGAACCACGCCACCACCTCGGAAGCCGCAAGCTCGGCCGGCATGGTTTCCTCGGCCTGCCGCAGCAGGCCGGTCTGGTTGGGCCAGCCCGGATTGACGCGGACGAAAGCCGCAATGTCGGAAAAGCTGTGGCCGCTCTTCGGCCGCGCCAGATCCATCCAGCGAATGACCTTGCCGGGCAGCCGCTCCTCGGGCTCGGCGCCCCGCGCCAGCGCCTCGCTCCATTTATCCTGCTGGGCATAACGGAACGCGGCCCGGTAGAGATCGAGGTCGCGCTCCCCGAGGCTGCCGGCCCCGGCCGCGCCGCCGGCCGCGAGCACCAGCCCGGCGGCCATCAGCGCCAGCCCCAGCCACCCGCCCTTGCCCCTGCCCGCCGCTGGGGGTAAGCTCCACCGGTCCAACACGATGCTGCAAGGGAGTTTGGTATGTTTACGGGATCGCTCGTCGCCCTGGTGACGCCGTTCACAAACGACAGGGTGGACGAAGCCGCCTTTCAGGCTCTGGTCGACTGGCAGATCGGCCAGGGAACCCACGGTCTGGTGCCCTGCGGCACCACCGGCGAATCCCCCACCCTCAGCCATACCGAACACAAACGGGTGGTCGAACTGGCGATCGAGGCCGCCGCGGGCCGGGTGCCGGTGATCGCCGGCACCGGCTCGAACGCGACCGCCGAGGCGATCGAACTGACGCGCCACGCCAAGGAGGCGGGCGCCGATGCCGCGCTGGTGGTCACACCCTATTACAACAAGCCGACGCAGGAGGGTCTCTATCAGCATTTCAAAGCGATCCATGATGAGGCGGAGCTGCCGATCATCATTTACAACATTCCGGGGCGGAGTGTCGTCGACATGTCGGTTGCGACCATGGCCCGGCTGGCAAAACTGCCCAACATCGTCGGCGTCAAGGATGCCACCGCCAATCTGCAACGACCGCTCGACGTCCGGCGCGAGATCGGCCCCGAGTTCTGCCAGCTCTCGGGCGAGGACGCGACCATCGTCGCCTTCCTGGCCCAGGGCGGAGTCGGCTGCATCTCGGTGACCGCCAACGTCGCGCCCGCGCTCTGCGCCCAGTTGCACACCGCCTGGCGGGCCGGCGATTACCAGACCGTGTTCCGCATCCGTGATCTCCTGGGGCCGCTGCACAACGCGCTGTTCCTCGAAACCAATCCGGCCCCGGCCAAGTACGCGGTCAGCCTGCTCGGCCGCTGCCGGAACTCGGTGCGGCTGCCGCTGGTCACCGTGACCGCGGACACCGAGGCCCGGGTCCGGGCGGCGATGACCACACTCGGCCTGTTGGGCTGACCGGGGTTCGATGGCACAGAACAAGGACACCGACGAGGCCGGGCGCACGGTGGCGCAGAACCGCCGCGCCCGCTTCGACTATTTCATCGAGGAGACCCTCGAGGCCGGCATCGTGCTCGCCGGCACCGAGGTCAAATCGCTGCGCTCGGGCCGGGCCAGCATCACCGAGTCCTATGCCGGTGAGCAGTCGGGCGAACTCTTCCTGGTCAACGCCTTCATCCCGGAATATCTCCAGGCCGGGCGCTGGCTCCAGCACGAGACCAAACGGCCGCGCAAGCTGCTGGTCAAACGCCGGGAGCTGGCCAAGCTGCTGAGCGCGATCCGCCGCGACGGCGTCACCATCGTGCCTCTGGCGATCTATTTCAATCCCCGCGGCATCGCCAAGGTCCGGCTCGGCCTCGCCCGCGGCAAGCGCATGGCCGACAAGCGCGAATCCCAAAAGGACCGCGACTGGCAGCGCGACAAGGCCCGGCTGATGCGCAACCGCGGCTAGCGGGAAGGCCGGCTCAAGACCCGGTATCGCCGAAGATCACGATTTCCTTGCTGAAGCGCTCCTTGATCGCCGGGGCGACCCGGCGATGCGTCTCGATCAGCCGCTGGCGCGCCTGCTGCTGGCGGGTCAGGAAATAGACGCCGATCGAATTGTGCACGAGGCAGGTGACGACGGTGTCGGGAAAGCTGGCGCAGACCTCGCTGTGGGACCAGTCCTCCTTGACATGGCGCTGAAAGGGATTGCCTTCGAGTTCATGCTGGGGATAGTCGATGATCGGAATCGAGATCATGACATAGGGTGCCGACGCCAGCGCCTTGCCGACCACGGCCAGCGCCTGCTCCTGGGTCATGTGCTCCAGGATATCGCCGAACAGCACAAGGTCCGGAGCCGAGGGCGCGAACTCGATCTCCCGCACGTCCTGATTGATCACCTCATGATATTGCCGGTCGAGGGCATAGTCGGCGATGTAGGGCGTCCAGGCTTCCACCGCGATCCAGTACACGCCGGGGGCGACCGGCGCCAGCAGCTTGACATAGGTGCCGCCGCCGGCCCCGACATCGACCACCCGCCGGATCAGCCCGGCCTCGAACAGTGGCTTCAAAACTTCGGCGGTGTAGACTTTGCCATGAACGACGCTGCCAGCCATCTGCGATTGCCCACCCGGTCCCGGATCATCGACACCCTTCGGATATACCCCAGTCCCGGCCGCTAAACCATCCCCCGCAGCCGGTACAAGGTCAGGAGGGCGTCCCGCGGCGAAAGCTCGTCGGGGTTGATGGCCAGGAGGGCCAGTTCGAGCGCCGACGGCTGTGGCGCCACCGGCTCGACCGGCGCCGCGGCCGGCGGGGCGGCGCGGCGCGCGGCCTGGCTGAACAGCGGCAGGTCGTCGACCAGTCGGGTGATCGCGGTGCCGTGATCGCCGGCTTCAAGGATTTTCAGCACTTCCTCGGCGCGCCGGATCACCGGCTTCGGCAGACCGGCCAGCCGGGCGACATGGATGCCATAGCTGCGGTCGGCGGCGCCCGGCGCCACCTCGTGGAGGAAGACGACGTCGCCGTGCCACTCCTTGATGCGCATGGTGTGACAGGACAGCCGGGGCAGCCTCGCCGCCAACTGGGTCAGTTCGTGATAGTGCGTGGCGAAGAGGGCGCGGCAGCGAATCACCTGATGGAGATGCTCGACGCAGGCCCAGGCGATCGAGAGGCCGTCGAAGGTCGCGGTGCCGCGTCCGATCTCGTCGAGAATCACGAGGGCGCGCGGCCCGGCCAGATTGAGGATCGCCGCGGTCTCGACCATTTCGACCATGAACGTCGAGCGGCCGCGGGCCAGATCGTCGGCGGCACCGACCCGGCTGAACAGGCGGTCAACGGTGCCGAAGCGGGCGGAAGCCGCCGGGACATAGCTGCCGGCCTGACCCAGAATGGCGATCAGCGCGTTCTGGCGCAAAAAGGTGCTCTTGCCCGCCATGTTGGGGCCGGTGAGCAGCCAGAGCCGCCGCTCGGCGCCGAGATCGCAGTCATTGGCCACAAAGGCCGGGCCGCCGCCGCGCGCCAGAGCCGCCTCGACCACCGGATGACGGCCGCCACGTATGTCAAACGACATGCTGTCGTCTGCCACAGGCCGGCACCAGCTGTTCTCCGCCGCCAGCGCCGCCAGCGCGTTGGCGACATCGAGGGTGGCGAGCGCCCGCGCGAGAGTCGCGAGACTGTCGGCGCGGTCGATCACCGCCGCCACCAGCGCGGCGAACAGGCTGAGTTCGAGGGCCAGCGCCCGGTCACCGGCCTCGGAAAGTTGGCGCTCCAGGTCGCCGAGTTCGACGGTGCCGAAGCGGACCGCGGTGGCCATGGTCTGACGATGGATGAAGGTTTCGCGCGCCCGGCCGCTCATCAGCTTGTCGGCGTGGGTGGCGGTGACCTCGATGTGGTAGCCAAGCACGTTGTTGTGCCTGATCTTCAGCCCCGGCACCCCGGCCAGATCGGCATAGCGCGCCTGAAGACCGGCGATCAGCCGCTTGCCCTCGTCGCGCATGGTCATCAGCTCGTCGAGGGCGTCGGAATAACCGCGGGCGATGAAGCCGCCGTCGCGGGTCAGCACCGGCAGTTCGGGCGCCAGCGCCGCGGCGAGACGCTGTGCCAGCACCGTATTCTCGTCGCCGGGCCGGCCGAGGTCGCGGATCACGCCGTCGATCCCGGCCGGTCGGGGCGTCAGGACCGGGCGGACCAGAATCTCCCGTATGTCGACAGACCGGCTGAGAGCGTCGCGGATGCCGGCGAGATCCCGCGGCCCGCCCCGGCCGAGCGCGAGACGGGAGAGCGCCCGCTCGAGGTCGGGCACGCCCTTCAGCAGCTCCCGCAGTTCGCTGCGCGCCGCCTCACCGGTCAGGCAGAATTCCACCATGTCGAGCCGGTGGTCGATCGCCGCCGGCTCGGTCAGCGGTGCCGCCAGCTGCGCCGAGAGCAGCCGCGCCCCCGCGCCGGTGACGGTACGGTCGATGGTGTGCAGCAGGCTGCCGCGCCGCTCGCCCGAAAGCGTGTATGTCAGCTCGAGAGTCCGGCGCGTCGAGGCGTCGATCTCCATCATCGTGCCGGGCTGGATGCGCAGCGGCCGCGACAGCCGCGGCATCCGGCCCTTCTGGGTCAGGTCGACATACAGAGCCAGCGCCCCCACCGCCGCAACCTCGGCCCGGCTGAGCGGCCCGAAGGCGTCGAGAGTCCCGAGGCCGTAGAGCGCCAGCAGGCGCCTGCGGCCGTTCTCGCTGTCAAAGCGGGCGTCGGGCTGGATCGAGAGCCGGCTCTTCCATTCGGTCCAGAGTTCGGACAGTTCGGAGCGCTGGGCCAGCCGCTCGGGTACCAGCACTTCCCGGGCATCGATGCGGGCCAGCGCCGCCGCCAAAGCCGGTTTTTCCACCGGCTGCACCGCGACCTCGCCGGTCGAGAGATCCAGCCAAGCCAGCCCCAGCCCGCCCGCGACCTCGGCCACCGCGGCCAGCAGGCTGGCGGCGCGGGCCTCAAGGAGGCTGTCCTCGGTGATCGTGCCCTGGGTGACGATGCGGGTGACCCCGCGCAGCACCACCGCCTTCGAGCCGCGTTTCTTGGCCTCGGCCGGGTCTTCCAGCTGCTCGCAGATCGCAACCTGAACCCCCTGGCGGATCAGGCGCAGCAGATAGGATTCATGGCTGTGCACCGGCACCCCGCACATCGGGATGTCCTCGCCCTCGTGCCGGCCGCGTTTGGTCAGGGTGATGTCGAGCAGGGCCGCGGCCCGCACCGCGTCCTCGAAGAACATCTCGTAGAAATCGCCCATACGATAAAACAGCAGCGAGTCGGGATGCTGCTGCTTGATCAGGAGAAACTGCGCCATCACCGGCGTGGCGCCGGCGCTGTCGGTCTGGGCGGAAGCGGGGGCGGGATGATCGGCCATGACCCCAGCTATAGCGGCCCCACCCGCCGCTGCCAAGGCTTGCCCGTCGCGACAAATCCGGCCATATCTGGCGACCTCGCCCCAGGAGGTCCCTGCCATGATCGAGGTCATCCCGTTTCGCAGCCTCGGCCGCTTCGACAATGACTGGCTGAACGCCCGATATCATTTCAGCTTCGCCGATTATCACGACCTCGACCGCATGGGCCTCGGGCCGCTGCGGGTCTGGAACGACGACACCATCCGGCCCGACAGCGGCTTTCCGCCCCACGGCCACCGCGACATGGAGGTCATCACCTATGTCCGGACCGGCGCGATCACCCACCACGACCACCTCGGCAACCACGGCCGCACCGAGGCCGGCAACGTCCAGGTGATGTCGGCCGGCGCCGGGATCACCCATTCCGAATACAACCGCGAGACCGTGCCCGCCGAAATCTTTCAGATCTGGATTCAGCCCGACGCCCGCGGCCATCCGCCGCGCTGGGAAAGCCGCGCCTTCCCGCCCGAAGAGAGCGCAGGCCGGCTGACCGTGCTGGCCTCGGGTCGCCCCGAAGACCAGGATTGCGGCGCCCTGCGGATCCACCAGAACGCCGCGATCCTGGGGGCGACCCTGGCCGCCGGCCAGCAGTTGCGGCACCCGCTGGCGGCCGGACGTCAGGTCTATCTGGTCGCCGCCCGCGGCCGCTTTCGGGTCAATGGCCGCGATGTCGGCCCGCGCGACGGCGCCGAGATCACCGAGGCCGACGCCGTGACCATCGAGGCCCTCGATGAGGGCGAGATCGTCCTGGCCGACCTGCCCTGATCGGGCGTAATACCGTCCGGCACCCGAAGTGACTCGGACGGGGTTTCGCTGACCGGCCGGACGTGATTCACGGGTACGGTCGTCTCAAGAGATCGGAAGTCCTTGGGGGCATCGGAGGTGCGGGCCTGGGCGCGTCATTGCGGGAATGGGCGGGCGGCGGCCCGCGCCTACGCCATCGCCAACGCGCTCGACGGGCTTGAGCGGGCCGAAGCGGCCCGGCTGGCCGGGATAAAGCGTCAGGCGCTGCGAGATGCGGTTATCCGCTACAATGCGGAGGGCGTGGACGGGCTGTTAGACCGGCCGAAGGGTCGCCGGGCCGAGCGGCTGACGGAACCCGGGCAGTGCCGCTGCCGCCCTATTCGCCCCAGTGCAACCCCGTCGAACGAATATGGCTCTACCGGCGCGAGCGCGTCCTCTCGCTCCAGCTCTGGCCCGACAGGAGCGCCATCATCCCAGCCCGCTGCGACCCCGGGAATGCCTTCGCCGCCGATGCCACCCGGATCATGAACCTCACCTGCTATCCCTGGATCCAGAAAGTGACTTCATAAGCCGGGCGGTATAAGGTCGACGGCCGACGCCAGAAGAGAGAGGGCTTCGCCATGGGCCGCCTGCTTGCCGTCCTGCTGATCGCCGCCGGCGCCCTGCTCGCCGCAACCCCGCCCGGCCCGGCCCGGGCCCAGACTCCGCCCCACGCGGCCCAGCCGTTCACGCCAGAGGAACTGGAGGCGCTGCGCCGGGACAAAAATCAGCTGGCGCTCTACCATTACGGCAGCCGCTATACCTTCGACGTGCTGCTCGGCGGCATCGCCGGCGGCATCGTCGGCGCCATCTTCCGCGGCGGCCCGGTCGCCACCATCACCGGCTCGACCCTCGGCTCCCTGCTCGGCATCCTCTGGTTCCTCGACCACTACGCCGAGACCATGATCGAACGGCACGGCTGGTAGATCAGGCCCGCAGCGTCCCGCCGCTGGCCTTGACCACCGCGCCGACGATCCGGCCGGCCACGGCCTCGATTTCGGCGTCGGTCAGGGTCTTGTCCTGGGGTTGCAGGGTGACGGCAAGGGCCAGCGATTTCTTGCCCGGCCCGACCCCCGGCCCCTGATAGCGGTCGAACACCGTGACCTCGCGCACCAGGCCCTTGTCGGCGCCGCGAGCGGCGCGGATCAGGGTCTCGGCGGCGATCCCCTGGTCGACGACGAAGGCGAAATCGCGGCGAATCGGCTGGAAGGCCGAGAGCTTCAGCAGCGGCCGGGCCGGGCCGGCCTTCTTCTTGGGCTGGGGCACGGCATCGAGAAAGACCTCGAAGCCAACCAGCGGCCCCTTGACCCCAAGCGCCTCCAGCACCGCCGGATGCAACTCGCCAAAGCGCCCGAGCACGGTGGCACCGAGGCGCAGCACGCCCGAGCGGCCGGGGTGATACCAGGCGGGAGCATCGGCGGTGATCTGGAGATTGCCGCCGGGCGCGCCCGCAGCTTCGAGCACCGCCAGCGCATCGGCCTTGGCATCGAAGAGGTCCACCGGCCGGGCCGGCACCGCCCAATGACGCGGCACCATCGCCCCGGCGCGCACACCGCCGGCGACGATATCCTGCCCCTCGGGCGTACCGTCGCGGAAGGCCGGGCCGACCTCAAAAAGGCCGACATCGGCCCAGCCGCGATCGGCGTTGCGGCCGGATGCGGCAATCAGGTTGGGCAGCAGCGACGGCCGCATGACGTCGAGATCGGCGCTGATCGGGTTGAGCAGACGCAGCTCTCCGGCCACGCCGCCGAACAGACCGGCGGTGGTCGCCGAGAGAAACGACCACGTCACCGCCTCGTTGAGCCCGCGCGCCGCCAGCGTCCGCCGGGCGAAGCCGAGCCGGCGCTGCCGGGCCGTGACCGCCGGACGGGTGATGGTGTGGGGCCGGGCCATCGGCGTCGCCGGAATCTTGTCGTAGCCGTGGACGCGCAGCACCTCTTCCACGAGGTCGGCCTCGGCCTCGACGTCGCCGCGCCAGGACGGCACCGGCACCGTGAGGTGGCCATCCTCATGGACCGCGGGGGCGAAGCCGAGCACCCGGAGAATCCGCTCCTGCTCGGCCACCGGGACATCGACCCCGCCCAACTGGGCGACCCGGGCGGTGCGCAGGGTGATCGTGCGCCGCCAATCGGGCTCGGCGCCGGCCACCACCAGCGTCGAGGGCGTGCCGCCGCACATCTCAAGAATGAGGCGGGTGGTGCGCTCGATGCTCTCGAACACCGCACCGGGGTCGACACCACGCTCGAAGCGATAGCGGGCGTCGCTGTCGATGCCGAGCTTGCGGCCGGTGGCCGCCGTGCGCACCGGGTCGAAGAGGGCGCACTCGATGAAGACGTTGACGGTGTCCTCGGTGCAGCCCGAGGGCTCACCGCCGACCACGCCGGCCAGACCGAGCACGCCATCGCGGTCGGCGATCACGGCCATGGCGTCGTCGAGGGTATAGTCCTTGCCGTTCAGCGCCTTCAGGGTCTCGCCCGCCTGGGACAGGCGGACGATGATGCCGCCGGCCAGGGTATCGGCGTCGAAGACGTGAAGCGGCCGGGCGATGTCGAGGCAAAGATAGTTGGTGACGTCGACCAGCGCCGAAATCGGCCGGAGGCCGACCGCGGTCAGCTTGTCCTGAAGCCAGCGCGGGCTCGGGCCGTTCCGGAGACCCCGGATATGGCGGCCGACGAAGAGGGGGCAGGCGACCGGGTCCTCGATGGTCACACCGACCGGGCTCGGCGCCACACCCTTGACCGGCGCCGACTCGACAGGGCCGCCCGTGAGCGGCTTCAGGGTGCCGAGACCAGCCGCCGCGAGGTCACGGGCGATGCCGCGTACCCCGGCGCAATCGGCGCGGTCGGGGGTCAGCGCAATCTCGATCACCGGATCGTCGAGCCCCCTCAGCTTGGCAAAGGAGGCGCCGAGCGGGGCATCCTCGGGCAGTTCGATGATGCCATGATGCTCGTCGGACAGGCCAAGTTCGCGCTCGGAGACCAGCATGCCGCTGGACTCGACGCCACGGATCACGCCCTTCTTCAGGGTCAGGTCGCCCACCGGCATGACGGTGCCAACCGGGGCGAACACCGCCTTCAGCCCGGCGCGGGCATTGGGCGCCCCGCACACCACCTGAATGATGCCGGCCCCGGTGTCGACACGGCAAACCTGGAGCTTGTCGGCGTTGGGATGGCGCTCGGCGCTCACGACATGGGCGACGGTGAAGGGCGCCAGCGCCTTGGCCCGATCCTCGATGCCTTCAACCTCGAGGCCGAGGGCGGTCAGGGTTTCGCTGATGCGGTCGAGGCTGGCGTCGGTATCCAGGTGATCCTTGAGCCAGGACAGGGAGAATTTCATTAGCGGGCCTTAGTTCTTAAGCGGTCAACTGCGTCCAATGCAGCTTGAAAACAACACCGAAATGCACCTTAATCTTTTATTTTAATGACGATATCACTCGAAGATAATGTCGACAAACCATCGGATGCAAGTTGCATCTTATAACTGCCGCCCCCTGACTTGCCCAAGATTAAATCTGCCGAGCCGGGATTAGAAGAGCGGAGGAGCATCGCCCCCGGCCCTGGCGGGCGAGTCTTAACAGCCGATGGCCCGGTATTATGGCCACCCTTGCGAACCATACCTTCCGTCAGGGTTGGAATAAACGGCTTGCTGGTCATGAGACCCCCTCCTGATCTGGACGGTACGGGAATTCAATGTGTATCTTTTCCGGCGGCCGTGCAAGGTAAACCATCGGGTTATCATAGAGCCGATTGCCGTCGAAGTCGAAGACTTCGACATTTTCCAAGACAAGCTCGCGCAACCCTCCCACCTCTGAAAAACTGGTTACCCAGCCGGCGGAGACCGTCTTGCTTTCGAAATCCCGGAAATGCACGTAGTCGTTGCCCGGTCGCTCGGAATTGAAAGTAAACCTCCAAACGTCTTCGTCCCCATCCGCTTTGGTCGCCCTGATGAATTTGAGAAACCGCGTCAGCCATTTTTCGGTCGACGCATAAATCCATAAAAGGGATAGCAGTAGGCCCGTCGCTGTCGCCCAGGCGATTTCCACGGCGATATCACGGGAAACGACCAGCTTGTCTTGCTCCCCCGTGAAATCCGAAAGCAGGCGGACAGGCCAGCCGGCAAAACCATAGAGAGAGAAGACGACCGCATAGCTGGTTATGCCGAACAGAAACGTCCGGACCACGAATTCGATATCAGTCGGCTTTGACCTTTGGGCATAG
Organism: Rhodospirillaceae bacterium; assembly: GCA_037132135.1. Classification (GTDB taxonomy): domain Bacteria; phylum Pseudomonadota; class Alphaproteobacteria; order Azospirillales; family Azospirillaceae; genus BOG-933. Next base: position 146 of record JBAXPR010000010.1, on the reverse strand, counting down.
CGGACATCGAGTCTGGCCCAGATCAAGCCAGGAAGGAAGATGATCGCGATCTGAACGATCAGCAAATCAAGCTTCATTTCTCCAGCCCCCCTAGCCCGAAGTTTACACTTACGAAATCGACACCCCATTGATCCGACGCGAACTTT
>JBAXPR010000009.1:0-62527 GCA_037132135.1 Rhodospirillaceae bacterium | reverse complement strand
CTGGCGGATTGCCTAGGGTTTCATGTAACGGAAAGTGCAAACTTCGGTCTAAGGCGTACGGGGTGCGAAGTAACGGGCTGAGAACTCTTCGGAAAAGAGTCGGTTCTTGAAGCGCTCGGCCGCCGGTGATACGGCGGACAGCAGTCGATCTTCCTCGGAATAGTTCTTGTCGTGGATCCAGGGCCGGCGGGCCAGTTCACGGTCGTTGAGCCAGAACTCCGACCAGTCGCGGGTGGTTTCAACGAACTCCCGCGCATATTCGGCACCAAACTCCAAGGCACCGTCGATGACGACATCGATGTAGGATTCGAGCAGGGGGAAGGCGGCGCTCGGCGGCGCCAGCCCCTCGCCCGGCTTGCCCTCGCTGCCCACCGGCACATAGATCCAGACCTGGATATCGGCCGGCACCGGCTGCCACGATACCGCCTCGATCAGGTCCAGCGGCACCCCGACCCGGACATAGCCCTTTTCCCGCTGGTCGAACGGCGTCATGTCGGTGCCGTCGACCGGATAGAGCACGCCGTTGATGGTCTCGGCCGGTTCGCCGTCCAGGGGCTTGCGCACCCCGAGGGCGGTGAAGCCCGAGGACGAGCGGGCCACCCAGGCGCGGATATAGCCGAACTCGGCCGAAATCCGCACCGGGATCGCCGCCGTCACCTTGCCCGCGGTGGAGTTCCGCGAGGGCGTGTTGATCAGGGAGCCATAGCCGAAGATGAACTGGGTCGGCCGGTTCGAAAGGTGCTTGCCCCAATAGTCGGCGGCCTCAGCCGGCACGCCCGAAGACAGCAGGCCCATGACAACCAACAAACCGATCGCAGCCCGCATCACCGTGCTGACCATTGTGTCCTCCACCATCGTCCGAGACCGATCTCACGCCATGAACCAAGCATCAATGATATGGCGCCCGCTCCCCCCTCCGTCAGGGGGCCGGGTGTCAAACATGCGGTAGCACGCCCGCTCCCCTCGGTAAAGCCCCGGTCTGCCCGCAAAGGAAGAGTTGCGCTTCCCGGCGCCAGGACTTAGCCTCGTGGAGCAAGACTCGGCTGGGCCACCACAGGTCACGATCATGTCAATGGAATGGACCGACCACTATGAAACCGGCCACCCGGTGATCGATCGCGATCACCGGGATATCGTCGACATCATCAACCGGCTTGAAGTCGAACTCGATACCGAAAACCCGACCGAGATCAGCGGCATTCTCTGCGACCTTACCGACAGCATCCTCGACCATTTCGGGCGTGAGGAACGGATGATGCTGAAAATCCGCTACCCCGAGTATGGGGCTCACATGCTCTCACACTGCCGGTTCTTCGCCGCCCTGACCCGGTTCATCTACGTCTTCGAAACCGATCAGGCCACGTCCTGCCGCGCGATGCATGCCTTTCTGACCGACTGGATGGTCGGGCAGGAATGCTCCGAAGACCAGCCGTTCGTCCGCTTTCTGAACGCCGGTTACCCCGACGACACCGGCCGATGACGAACCGTGGACGCCACCGGAACATGGCGGTTGGTATCGGCCACCGGGATGTGGCGGTTGGTATCGGCCACCGGGATGTGGCGGGTCGTCGATACCACAGGGTCATGATGGCTGGTAAGCATTGGTCCGATCTCCCCCTGATCGATCATCGATAGAGTCACGACGAACGCCGGCCCCAGGCATGGGCGATGGCGGCCCGGGCGTGGCGGGTCGCGTCGCCGAGCTGGCTGCGCATCCATTCCTGAGCATCGAGCGCGGTGCGCGGGTCCAGCGGCGCCTCGTGGAGCAGGCCGCGATCGACGGCCTGGGCCACCGCCAATTGCAGCGTTTCCAGCGCTGCCAGCACCTCGGGCGCGGCGGCAATCAAGTGAGCATTGGCCTTCTCGGTTTCGTGGTCGCGATAGGGCGTGGCCACGCCCTCGGCGGTAACGCGGTTCCGGGTGATCGGCGCCAGGGTGGCAACGGTTTCATAGGCGGCGCTGGAGCTTTCGTGACCGGCGCCCCGGATGTCAGCGCCGGCGAGACGCCACGGTCCGGGAGTGTGGCTGGCATGCATGGCTCTGGTCCTTTCCCCTGGCCGCCGTTCCCCTGATTGGCGGACGAGCCTGCCGTAAGAGGTGCGACCGCGTCCCGCTGCTTTCAAGGGTCTATGTGCAGGTGCGAAGGCGCCGGCGCGAAATGACGCGGCGAATTCGCGAATGCGCGATCACCGAAGGCGGGATCGACGCCCTGACCGCCTAGGATTATCGGCTGCCGATTCCGCTGTGGTAGCTGGTCCCGGGCTTCTGGCGAGGGCGGACCGACGGGTATCTCCGATGGATATACCCTTGCCGTGACCGAGGGGGTGAATTCAGTTCACACCCCTGCAGCCTGCATTCCCGCCGTTGGGAGGACGTTCACCAGGGCTGCCGGGCGAAGGCACACCGTCATGGTTGCCCCTTCAGCCGCCGGCGGCCAACGCGCGGACCGGCGTCTCGGTCAATGCCCGCTGGCGAACCGGATCAGGACGAAAGCGGCGCCGAAGATTGCGAAGATCAGCCCGGCAGCTGCCAAAGGGTGGGAATTTGCCGAAGCTGGCCTTCGATACCGGTGAGCCGACCATCTATCCGGGCAACGTCCGTCTCGACCTTGGACAACCGGTCATCGAGCTTTTTGACATCGCCCCTGACCTCGCGAACGTCTTCCGTCAGCCGCGACAGCACCGGTTCCAGCCGCCGCAGGATGTCCATGGCTGCATCGGGATGTCCGGTGCCGACCGGGGGCTTGCGTGCGGGTGAGTTCGCCGTGGTCGCTCGTTGTGAAGAATTTGGAACATGGTCGGGACTGCCGCGGCCAGAATGTCATCAACGCAATGCAGGCGTCGTCTGGGAAAGTTCAGCCCGCTCAGCCCCTATTGCCGCCAGAATTGACGCTGACGGCAAATTCAGAAACAAGCGCCGATAAAATACATTGTTTTATTACGTCAAATGCTGCCGGGTCAGGTAGTCCTCGGCCTGCATTTCCATCAGCCGGCTGACCGTGCGCTCGAACTCGAAGGCGTGGATGCCTTCGCGGTAGAGGGCTTCGGGCGGGCCGTCTGCGGCGACGATGGTGTTGACCCGGTGCTCGTAGAGGGCGTCGATCAGGTTGGTGAAGCGGCGGGATTCGTTGCGCTGGACCGGCTTCATCACCGGCACCCGGTCGATGATCACGGTGTGGAAATGGGTGGCGATGGCCAGAAAGTCGGCGGCGCCATGGGGCTTGGCGCACATCTCCCAGAAATCGACCCAGGCCACGCCCTTGGCCGCGCGGGGAATCTCGATCCGGCGGCCCTGCACCAGCAGATGGTCGGGTTCGCCGCCGAGGCCGCCGGTGAGGTAGGCGAATATCTCTTCAAGGCTGCGGGCGGTGGCCTCTCCGAGCGGCTGGTGATAGACCGGCCGCCCCTTGAGCCGGTCGAGCCGGTAGTCGGTTGCGCCGTCCAGCGCCAGCACGTCGAGTCGCTGCTTGAGCAGCGCGATGAAGGGCAGAAAGCGGTTGCGCTGGAGACCGTCCTTGTAAAGAAGGTCGGGCGGCCAGTTGGAGGTGGCCACCACCACCACGCCAAGCTCAAAGAGGGTGGTGAACAGCCGGCCGAGGATCATGGCGTCGGCGATATCGGTGACATGGAACTCGTCGAAGCACAGCAGCCAGGCGCTGTCGGCGAGCTTGCGGGCGAACTCGGGGATCGCCTCGTCGACGCTCTTGACCCCGGCGCTCGGGCCGCCGCGCGCCACCTTGTTGGCGGTGCGATAGGCGTGCATCTCGGCGTGCACGTCGAGCATGAACTGGTGGAAGTGGACCCGCCGCTTGCGCTCGACCGGCGCCGCCGCAAAAAACAGGTCCATCAGCATCGACTTGCCGCGCCCGACGCCGCCATAGAGGTAAAGCCCCTGGGGCTGGGTCGGCTGGACCTCGCGCCGCCGCCCCAGGCCAAAGCGTGCCATCCAGCCCTCGTGACCGGTCGAGGGGCGATAGCCGGCCAGGGCATGGGACAGCGCCTCCAGCTTCTCGACCGCCAGTTCCTGGTCGGCGTCGTAACGCAAGGTGCCGTCGCGGCGCCGGGCGCGATAAGCGGCTAAGGGGCCATTGGGCATCGGGCTCATTCCTCGGGCGTGACGGCCCTTCGCGCCGCGGCGGCGGCCTCGGCTTCGGCCATGGTGCGGGCGATGTCGACGGCGCGCTGGTGCTCGATCCAGCGGGCGGCCCAGATCGAGATCTCATAAAGCCCGATCAGCGGCACCGCGAGACTGATCTGACTGAAAACGTCGGGCGGGGTCAGCACCGCCGCGACCACGAACACCATCACGATGGCATAGCGCCGCTTCTCGGCCAGTTGCTGCGAGGTGACCAAACCGACCCGGGCCAGCAGGGTCAGCAGCACCGGCAACTGGAAGGCGACCCCGAAGGCGAAGATCAGAGCCATGACCAGTGACAGGTATTCGCTGACCCGGGCCTCGAGCTGGATCGGCAGGGTGCCCGGGTCCGTGGGATTCATCTCGAAGCCGAGGAAGAAACGCCAGGCCAACGGGAAGACCAGATAATAGACCACAGCGCCACCGAGAAAGAACAGGATCGGCGTCGCCACCAGAAACGGCAAGAAAGCCTTCTTCTCATGCTGATAAAGGCCCGGCGCGACAAAGAGCCAGAGCTGGGCAGCAATAAAGGGAAAGGTCACAAAGGCCCCGGACCAGAACGCCACCCTAAGGTAGGTGAAAAAGGCCTCAGTCAGACCGGTATAGATCATCTTGCGCCCCTGCCCGGCCAGGATGTCGGCCAGAGGCTGTACCAAAAAGGCGTAGATGTGCTGGGAGAAGAAATAACAGACCACAACGCCGGCCAGCAGCGCCGCCACGGCATAAACCAGCCGGTTGCGCAACTCGATCAGGTGTTCGAGCAGCGGCATTTTGTGTTCTTCGAAATGCTCGTCCACGGGCGGTTATCCCTGCCTGACTGGAGTCGGGTCGGCGGGCGCCGCCAGCGCCGCCGCGGCCGGTTCCGGCACCGGTTCGGCCAGCGCCGCGGGCTCGCTCTCGGACGGCGAGCCGGCGTAGCCGGCGGCCCCGGAATGGATGGGATCGAAGCTCTGGCGGATGCTGCCGTCGGGGTCCACAAGGTCGGAGAGCGAGCGGGCGCCGGTAAGATCACGCGCGGCCTGGGCCTGCTTGCGCAACTCGTCGAGTTCGGCCTCGTGCATCATGTCGGAAAAATGGTGCTGGAACTCCCCGGCCATCATCCGGGCACGCCGCAGCCATTTGCCGGCCTGGTAGAGCACCCGCGGCAATTCCTTGGGACCGATGGCGATCAGCGCGACCACCGCGATCACCAGGAGTTCCGTCCAGCTGATATCGAACATGGGTCCAGTTTTCGGATGAGGGGGGGGAAGCCGCTCCCCCGGACGCACGGCTCATCATCGACGCCTTGCCCGCCGCTGTCAACGGCAGGCCGCATTTGTATCCTCGCGTAGGGGCTGGCCGCTGGGCTATCCTGCCGGCCGCTGATGCCGTTATCGGAGGGTCCTGTCCTGAGTGCCGACACACCCGCTTTTCTTAACGTCGCCCGCTCGATTTCCGGCCGGCGCTGGCTGGTCCGCGACGGCTGCGAGCGTACCGCGCTGGCGTTGTCCCAGTCGCGCAGCCTGCCCGAGGTGGTGGGGCGGGCGCTGGCGGCGCGCGGCATCACCCTTGACGGTGTCGACAGCTACCTCGCCCCGACCTTGCGGGCGCTGATGCCCGACCCCAGCGTCATTGCCGACATGGACGTGGCGGTCGCCCGCCTTGCCCGGGCCGTGACCGAAGGCGAGCCGGTCTGCATCTGGGGCGATTACGACGTCGACGGCGCGACCTCGACGGCGCTGCTCTACCGCTACCTTGCGACGGTGGCGAAACCGCCGCGCTTCTACATTCCCGACCGACTGACCGAGGGTTATGGCCCCAACGCCCCGGCGCTGCTGAAACTGCGCCAGCAGGGAGTGAAGCTGGCAGTGACCGTCGATTGCGGCACCAGCGCCTTCGAACCGCTGGCCGCCGCCGCCGGGGCCGGGCTCGACGTCATCGTGATCGATCATCACGCCGCCGAGGCGACGCTGCCGACCGCCCTGGCCGTGGTCAACCCCAACCGCCTCGATGACCGCTCCGGCCTCGGCGCTCTCTGCGCCGCCGGTGTCGTGTTCCTGACCCTGGTCGCGCTCAACCGGGACCTGAGGCGGCTCGGCTGGTTCGCAAGCCGGCCCGAGCCGGATCTGCTGGGCTGGCTGGATCTGGTCGCTCTCGGCACGGTGTGCGACGTCGTGCCCCTGGTCGGACTCAACCGGGCGCTGGTCACCCAGGGCCTGAAGGTGATGGCCCGCCGCGCCAACACCGGGTTGGCCGCCCTCGCCGACGTCGCCGGCGCCAGCGGCCCGCCCGAGGCCTATCACGCCGGCTTCGTGCTCGGGCCGCGGGTCAATGCCGGGGGCCGGGTCGGGGCCTCCGATCTCGGCACCCGCCTGCTGGCCACCGCCGACCCGGCCGAGGCCCGGACGATCGCGCTCCGGCTCGACGAACTCAACGGGGAACGCCGCCAGATCGAAGGTCTGGTGCTGGAAGCCGCGCTCCTGCAGATCGGCGGCCGGGAACCGCCGCCGCTGGTGTTTGTGGCTGGGGCCGACTGGCATCCCGGCGTGATCGGCATCGTCGCCTCCCGGCTGGTCGAACGGCTGAAGCGCCCGGCCTGCGTCATCTCGCTCGCGGGCGGCGTCGGCAAGGGCTCGGGGCGTTCGATCAAGGGCGTCGATCTCGGGGCCGCAGTGATCGCGGCCCGGCAGGCGGGGCTGCTGAGCAGCGGCGGCGGTCACCGCATGGCCGCCGGCTTCACGGTGGCCGCCGGGCGCATCGAAGAACTGACGGACTTCCTCACCGGCCGGGTCAGCGAGCAGCTGGGCGGTGCCGCGCCGGTGGCCTGCCTCGAACTCGACGGCGCGCTGTCGGTCGGCGGCGCCACTCCGGCACTGGCCGAGACCCTCAGCCGCCTCGCCCCCTTCGGCAGCGGCAATGCCGAACCGCGCTTCGCCGTCACCGATGCCCGGGTGGTGCGCGCCGATATCGTCGGCACCGGCCATGTCCGCTGCATCCTGACCGGCGCCGAGGGCGGCCGGCTCAAGGCGATCGCCTTCCGCGCCGCCGACAGCGAACTCGGCCATGCCCTGCTCGGCGCCGGCTCCCGCCCGCTGCACCTGGCCGGCGCGATCCGCGTCGACAGCTGGAACGGCGCCGTCAATACCCAGCTGGTGATCGACGATGCCGCCTGGCCGGGCTGACCGGCCGGCGGCCGGCGGTCACGGGCCGGCGCAGGCGGGCATCGGGTCGTTGCGCGGCCGGGCCGGGCCGCTGCCAGGCGCCCGGTGCCTCAGGTCATCGACCAGGGCGGCGCAGATGCGGCCAAGGCCGCGGTCGAAGGCCGGCAGCACCTGTTCGATCTGACCCTGCGCCGCCGGTTCCGCGGCCTGATAGACCCCTCTCAGCAGCACCCGGTGCGTGTCGTCGTCGATCAGGGCGACCTGGAGCCGGATCAGAGCATCGGAACAGTGGCCGGCCACCCGGTGTTCGAGTTGGTCGAGACTGCCGGACAGGATGTAGCGGGGGTGAAAACGGCGATCACGCCGGACCACGCCGTCAAAGAGGCCGGCGCGGTCGAGACAGGTGGCGATTGCGGCCTGGACCATGGTCGCCGGCGCTTCCTCCCACTGGCTGGCGGGATAGAACTGGGTCTCGTTGGCCTGGGCGAGATCGCGATAGAGGATGGTCCGCTCGCGGGCCAGCGCGCCCCGGGACTCGAAGCCCTCGACCATCAGCATGCCGTCGACGGCCTTGCCGGAGCCGGCCGGCGGTTGGGGATCGCTGAGACGGAACAGCCGCTCGGGCACCGCCGAGCCGCCGAGGCAACCGGCCAGGGTGAGGCCGAAGACCGCCGCCAGCAGCGCCACGGCGCCAGCGCCGCGGCCGCGGCTGCGGCTGGTAAAATCAGGGCTTGGGTTTGTGCTGGCCGGGTTCGTCATGGGGGGGGCGTCCGAAAATGACTGCGCTGGGATTGTCCCGCATTTGCTGTGCCAAGTCATTAAGGTTGGCGGTCAGGGCCTGAAGGTCTTCGAGCAGGGGATTGATCGCGCGGGCCAGGCCATGGAGCACGAACTCGCTGTCGTGAACCATGCGCCGGAGATCACCGGCGCTGTCGGCGGTCAGGGCCGAAAGCTGGACCATCAGGCTGTCGCCGTGGCGGCCGATGGTTTGCAGCTGCTCCAGGCTGGTCCGCACCGCAAGCAGGGTCTTGCGGGTTTCATCATTGACGGTGGTGACGGCGCCGGTGGTGGCGGTGAGGGTGGCATGGGTGTCGGCGAGCACGCGGCCGACGGTGGCCGGCTCGGCGCCGGGCTGGGCCGCCGTGGCCGGAAAGCCGAGGACGCGGTTGACACTCGCCGCCGCCGCCGCCGCCTGATCGGCGGCTTCGCCGATCTTGTCGAGCAGCGCGGTCACCCGCGGCGCCAACTGGCTCACGGTGTCGAGCAGGCCGGGCGCCGGCGCCGCGGCGGCGATACGGTCGCCCGACTTGAACCAGCCCGGCGACTGGCCGGGCACAATATTCAGCCGCACCACGTCGATGGGGTTGCTCTGATGGAGGGTGACCGTGCTGTCGTCGGGGACCTGCCAGGCCTGATCGAGCCGGATCGTGACCTCGAAGGCGCGCACCGTCATGTCGAGCGGCTGAATCGCGATCACCCGGCCGACCGAAAAGCCTGACATCAGGACATCGGCCCCGACGCGCAGTCCGGCGACTCCGCTCAGCCGGGTACGCAGCACCAGCGCCTCGGAATTATAGAGCCGGACCGAGACCGCGACGGTCAGCGCCAGCATCAGCAGCAGCATCACCGTCATGCCGACGCGCCGGTGCCTGTTGATCTGCTTGCTCATGGCGACGCCGCGGCGGGAAAGGCGGTGGACCAGACTTCGTCGTCGAAAATAGCCCTCAGCACCGGGTCCTCCATCCGTTGGTCGCACAAACGGGCGAAATCGCCCTGGAAGGCCAGTCGCCCGGCGTTGAGCACCGCCACCTCGTCGGCCAGCCGCTTGAGCTGGGCCAGATCATCGACCGCCAGCACGATGGTGGTGCCCTGCTCGGCGCGCAGCCGCCGCAGCATGCGGGTAAACGCCAGAATCGCCCCGAGATCCAGCCCGGTGGTGACTTCATCGCAGATCAGCAGCTTCGGCCCGGTGACCAGCGCCCGCGCCAGCGCCGTGCGCCGGATCAGGCTGGTCGACAGCTGGTAGGGCATGCGGTCGCGGTGTTCGGTCAGCTCGAGTTCGGTCAGCCAGTGCTCGATGCGCAAGGCGACCTCCTCCCGGGCCAGCCCCCGCCGGGCCAGCGGCAATTCCATGTTCTCGGCAACGGTGAAGCCGTCGAGCAGCGCCCCCTCTTCGAAGACGACGCCGATCTCAAGCCGAAGCCGGCGCCGCCCGCTCTCGCCAATCGCCTCGGTATCCTGGCCGAACAGGCGGATGCTGCCCGCGCGCGGCTGGACCAGGGTCGACATCAGGTCGAGAAGCGCGCTCTTGCCGCAGCCGTCGAGGCCGGTCACGCCGAGAATCCGGCCGGCGCCGAGGGTCAGCGTGATGCCGTCGATCAGCGTCCGCCCCTCGGTCTGAGAGACGGCCTCCACCAGTTCGATCGCGGGCTCGGCGGACGTCATCGGTCACCACTGCAAGGAGAAGGCGAGCTGAACCAGAATCACGATCAGCAGCGACTGAACCACGGTGTAGGTGGCCACCCGCGACAGGCCCTGGGCGTGGCTGTCGATGGTCAGGCCGTTGAAGGCCGAGACCACCACGACCAGGATGCCGATCACCAGCCCCTTGACCACGCACATCAAAATGTCGGACCAGGAGAGGGTGTTGGCCACGATGCCAAGCAGCATGGTCACCGGAATCTGGCTCCAGTATTCGAGGAAGCCGCCGGCGGCGATCACCGACAGCGCCGCAAACCACAGGCTGAGCGCGACGATGCTGATCAGATTGACGCAGAAGATCGGCGCCACCACGAAGCGCAACGGGTCTATGTCCATCAGGGTCAGGGCGTCGATCTCGCGGCGCAGCACCATGTCGCCGAGTTGCACCGCCAGCGCCAGCCCGCTGCGTCCGGCGACAAAGATGCCGACCACGATCGGGGCGAAATGGCGGACCAGCGCCAGCGCGATCATCTCGATCATCTGGCTTTCGAGATTGAGCACTTCCAAAAAGCGCACCGCCTGACTGGACAGGATCAGGCCGAGGCTGATCGCGAAGATCGAGACCACCGGCAGCGGCTGCACCGCCATCAGACGCAGATGACCCCAAAAGGCGCGCGCGCCGAAGCGGTTTCGCCCCTGGATCAGGGTCACGACGAACATGCCGCTTTCAAAGAGGGCATCGACCAGAAAACCCAGAAACTCGACGATGCTCGCCATCACCCTCCCCACGGCGCGAAACCGCCCTCAGGCGCCGAGCCAGGAGACAAGTATCGAGTGGGGGCTTGAAACTGTCAATCCGGCGTCATCGAGCGGAAACGTGGCCGCGAACCTCTTCGGACCGTCGCGACAGCGGGAGCGGCGGCACGGACTCGGCAACGGCGGCCGAGCCCAGCCCCGCCGCCATCCAGCCGACGCAGCCATCGGCCAGTTCCGAGAGCACGGTCATCATGGTACCGCAGGGAACGTTGATGGTCATGAAGACATCGCTGCTGTAAGCCTCGACATCGGCCCGGTACTTCAAGGCCAGTTTCTGCATTCTGCGGTTCGAGAGCAGGCAGACGACATGGGCGGTGTTGACGCCGCGGTTGCGCAGAATGATCAGCGACCGGGCCATCAGGTTGGTGCCGACCCGGGTATTTTGGAAGCCGGCCTCGACACTGAAGGCCAGTTCGGCCCGGGTCGGGAACAGCGCCGTTTCATAGCGGATTTCCCCGGCCCCGCGCAGCGCGCCGTCTTCGAAATAGCCGATAATCATGCACCATTTCCAGTCGATCGCCTCGACATAGCGCTCGATGGTGGCGTCCGAGGTGGTGCCGGAAAAGCGGGCATAGCGCGAATCGGCATCCAGGCGCAGGAGGTGCTCCCGATAGCGGCCGGCATCGATGCTGAGGAGAAGGCGATAGGCGCTCATGGCGAAACCAATCCAATCTGATTGGTCTCAATACTATATTGCAGTGCAGCAAACGTCAATATTGTAAAGTGACGACAGCCGGCGCCTCAGAACAATCACGATATTTCCGGCGATGCCGTGGCGAGACCGCCACACCCGATTGCCCTCTTGTTAAACAAAGGCCGAGGATGCGCCATGGTTCGATCCCGGCGCCCCCGGGCGGACCGGGCGGGGCGAACCCCGCTCTCGACCTCAACCCGGAAATACTGGAGTCAATAAAGGAAGCGCACCTTGATCGTGCCTTCGATGCCGCGCAACTCGTCGCGAACCTGATCCTCATCGACGGCGCCATCGACATCGACCACGACATAGCCGACCTCGGGGTCGGTTTGCAGGTATTGGGCTGCAATGTTGAGGTTGCGGGCGGCGAAAACTTCATTAAGCCGCTTCAGCACGCCGGGGACGTTGCGGTGGAGATGCAGGAAGCGGGTGCCGACGGCATGTTCGCGGGTGGGCAGCGCGACCTGGGGAAAATTGACCGCGCCGATGGTCGAGCCGTTGTCGGAGTATTCGATCAGCTTGTCGGCGACCTCGAGGCCGATGTTGGCCTGAGCCTCAAGAGTGCTGCCGCCGATGTGCGGGGTCAGAATGACGTTGTCCATGCCGCGCAGCGAGCTCTCAAAGACGTCGTCGGTGCCGGCGGGCTCGCTCGGAAAGACATCGATGGCGGCACCGAGCAGATGCCGGGAGCGCAACGCCTGAGCCAGCGCCTCGATGTTGACCACCGTGCCCCGCGAGGCGTTGACCAGATAGGAGCGCGGCTTCATCTGGCGCAATTGCTCGGCGCCGATCATGCCCCGGGTGGCGGCGGTGTCGGGGACATGAAGAGAGACCAGGTCCGAGGTCTGCAGCAGCTCTTCGAGGGTATGGCAGGGCTGGGCGTTGCCGAGGGCCAGCTTGCGCACGATGTCGTAATAGCGCACCCGCATGCCCAGAGCCTCGGCCAGCACCGAAAGCTGGCTGCCGATATGGCCATAGCCAATGATGCCCAGCACCTTGCCCCGGGCCTCGAACGAATCCTTGGCGCTCTTCGGCCATTCGCCGCGATGGACCTGGGCCGAGCGCTGATGGAGGCCGCGCAGCAGCATCACGATCTCGGCCAGCACCATCTCGGCCACCGAGCGGGTGTTGGAATGCGGCGCGTTGAACACCGGCACCCCGGCCCGCCGCGCCGCCCCCAGATCCACCTGATTGGTGCCGATGCAAAAGCAGCCGATGCTGAAAAGACGGGTCGCTGCCGCCAGCACCGGCGCCGTCAGCTGGGTGCGCGACCGGATGCCGACGACATGGGCGCGGGCGATCTTCTCGACCAGTGCGCCGTCGTCAAGGGCCTTGGGCAGGCTCTCGATGTTGGAATAGCCGCGCGAGCGCAGCAACTCGACCGCGCTGTCATGGATGCCTTCCAGCAGCAGAAACGAGATCTTGTCTTTGGACAGGGACAGCTTGGACACGGGCCTTACCTCTTGAGGACATCGCCTTCGCGAACGCTTAAGCTACCCCGAACCGAACCGCCCTGTCACCCCCCCCTGCCGCCCCGAGGTGAGTCATGACCAGCCTGTTCGCCGCCCTGCCCGCCCGGCCCGGACCCGAAGAGCAGGTCAGCGTGCTCGCCGCCGGCCCGGCCACGCGCATCGAGCGCATCGTGTCGACCGGGCAGGCCTCGCTACCCGGATTCTGGTACGATCAGGAGGAGGACGAGTTCGTCGCCCTGCTGACCGGCGCCGCCGGCCTCCGCTTCGAGGACGAAGCCGCGCCGCGGACCCTCGGCCCGGGCGACTGGCTGCTGATCCCGGCCCACCGGCGCCATCGGGTCGAGTGGACCCATGGCACGGCGCCGACGGTTTGGCTGGCGGTGTTCTTCCAGGCATAAAAAAGGGTCCGGGGAGCGTTCGCCCCCCGGACCCCTGCCAGAAACACCGTCCCTGGACCCTTTGTCTTACGCGCGGTTCATGCGGTTATCGACCAGGCTGGTGACCACGGTCGGGTCCGCAAGAGTGGTGGTGTCGCCGAGCGCTTCGTACTCGTTGGCCGCGATCTTGCGCAAAATCCGGCGCATGATCTTGCCCGAACGGGTCTTGGGCAGGCCGGGCGCCCACTGGATGAGATCCGGTGCGGCGAGGGCGCCGATCTGCTTGCGCACCCACAGCACCAGTTCCTTACGCAGCTCTTCGGTCGGCTCGATGCCGGCATTCAGGGTGACATAGGCATAGATGCCCTGGCCCTTGATGTCGTGCGGGTAGCCGACCACCGCCGCCTCGGCGACCTTGGCGTGAGCGACCAGCGCGCTTTCGACCTCGGCGGTGCCCATGCGGTGACCGGAAACGTTGATCACGTCGTCGACCCGGCCGGTGATCCAGTAGTAGCCGTCGGCGTCCCGCCGCGCGCCGTCACCGGTAAAGTACTTGCCCGGATAGGTCGAGAAGTAGGTCATGCCGAACCGGGCATGATCACCAAAGACCGTCCGCATCTGGCCGGGCCAGGAGTCGATCAGGCAGAGATTGCCTTCGCACGTGCCTTCAAGCACCTTGCCGTCGTTGTCGACCATCTGCGGCTGGACGCCGAAGAACGGCCGGGTGGCGGAGCCGGGCTTGGCACCATTGGCGCCGGGCAGCGGCGTGATCAGGATGCCGCCGGTCTCGGTCTGCCACCAGGTATCGACGATCGGGCAGCGCTTGTCGCCGACCACGTTGTAGTACCACAACCATGCTTCCGGATTGATCGGTTCGCCGACCGAACCCAGGAGACGCAGGCTCTTGCGGCTGGTCTTCTTCACCGGGCCGTCGCCTTCGCGCATCAGCGCCCGGATGGCGGTCGGAGCGGTGTAGAAGATATTGACCTGATGCTTGTCCACCACCTCCCAGAAGCGCGAGAAGCTCGGATAGTTCGGGATGCCCTCGAACATCAGGGTCTTGGCGCCGTTCGACATCGGGCCGTAGACGATGTAGCTGTGGCCGGTGACCCAACCCACGTCGGCGGTGCACCAGAAGACGTCGCCGTCCTTGTAGTCGAAAATGTACTGGTGGGTGATCGAGGTATAGACCATGTAGCCGCCGGTGGTGTGCAGCACACCCTTCGGCTTGCCGGTCGAGCCCGAGGTGTAGAGGATGAACAGCGGGTCTTCCGCGCTCATCTCTTCGGGCGGGCACTCGGCCGGAACCTTAGCGGTCTCTTCACCCCACCACAGATCGCGGCCCGCCTTCCAATCGATGGCGCCGCCGGTGCGCTTCAGCACCAGAACGTGACGGACGCCGGGGCAGGATTCGAGGGCCTTGTCGACATTGGCCTTCAGCGGCACCTTGCGGCCGCCGCGCAGACCCTCGTCGGAGGTGATGACGAAATCGCTCTCGCAATCGAGGATGCGGTCCTTGATGCTGTCGGGCGAAAAGCCGCCGAAGATCACCGAATGGATGGCGCCGATGCGGGCGCAGGCCAGCAGAGCGTAAGCGGCTTCGGGCACCATCGGCATATAGATGGTGACGCGGTCGCCCTTCTTGACGCCCTTGGCCCGCAGCACGTTGGCCAGCCGGCAGACCTCTTCATAGGCCTGACGATAGGTGACCGTCTTGCTTTCCTCGGGATTATCGCCTTCCCAGATGATCGCGGTCTGGTCGCCACGGGTGGCGAGGTGACGGTCGAGACAATTGACCGACGCGTTGAGGGTGCCGTCATAATACCAGCGGATGCGGACGTCACCGGTGAAATCGACGTCCTTGACCTTGGTATAGGGCTTGATCCAGTCGATGCGCTTGCCTTGCTCTCCCCAAAACCCCTCGGGATCCTTGACCGACCGCTCGTACATCTTAAGGTACTTGTCGTTGTCGATCCAGGCTGCCTTGGCGAACTCTTCACGAACCGGAAAGAAAGTATTATCGGTCGACATTGGACAGTGTCTCTCCCTAATTAAGGTTTCTGATTCTGTTGTTTTAAGTCGGAGCGCCAGAACGGCTCCCCAGGATGGCCGACGCATTATCCACAGATGACCCGGTCATTACAAGACTGGATTGCCCGACGAAATGATCTTTCGGTCTTAAGTAATTGACGATTGCTCAGTCGCCATCACTGTTCGCAAGTGCAACATAAGTTTTTCTGGGAACCGGCCGGTTGCTTTCAAGAAGCGCGGAAATTGTGGACCGACCCGCCCCGACGGCGGCTGCCGCTCATGCTGCAATGCCGCCAAGCCGGCAGATTTCGTGCCATTCCGCTTCGCCGACCGGGCACACCGAGAGCCGCGACTGGCGCACCAGCGCCATGCCCGACAACAGCGGATGGGCTTTAAGGGCGGCGAGCGGCACTGGTTGCGCCAGCGCCGCCAGCGGCCTCACATCGACGTTGCCGAACTTGCCGCCGGCATCACCAGGATCGGGATAGAACTCGCGGACGATCTCGACGATCCCGACAATCTCGAGTCCGAGATTCGAGTGGTAAAAAAATGCCTTGTCCTCGAGTCGCATCGCCCGGAGATTGGCCGCAGCCTGATGATTGCGGACACCGTCCCAGTGGGTGCGGCCATCTTGCAGCATCTGCGCCCAGGAATACTTGGCCGGTTCTGATTTTAGCAACCAGTACGCCATGCTGCGGCCCCTACGCCTTGGGAAACACCCGGCGCCAGGGCCGAATCGTCACCGAGGCAAAGAGACCGGCAATGGCATAGGGGTCGCCGGCGGCGAAGGCCTCGGCCTCGGCCGGGCTGTCGGCCTCAAACACCAGCAGGCTGCCGAGCGGGGTCTGGCCGTCCTCGGAGAGCAGCGGCCCGGCGGTGACCAGCTTGTCACCCTGGCTTTCAAGATAGGCGAGATGGGTCGGCCGGTTGCCGAGCCGGATCTCGAGGCTGCCGGACTTGTCGAGGCAATAGATGGCGTAGAGCATGGGGCAATCCCTTCAGACCAGTCTGACCAGCGCGTGACGTTTTTTACCCGCCGAGAGCTTGAGCGTGACTCCGGCGGCGGCCTCGACCGCCGCCGCCTCATCGGTGATCGCGGCATCGTCGAGTCTCGCGCCGCCGCCCTTGATCAGCCGCCGCGCCTCGCCCTTGGAGGCGGCCAGACCGGCGGCCACCAGCAACTCGACCACGCCATGGCGGCCGGCGGCCAGTTCCACCGTCGGCAGCCCCTCGGCGGCGGCGCCCTCCTCGAAGGTGCGGCGGGCGGTTTCGGCGGCCTCGCGGGCGGCAGCCTCGCCATGGGCGAGCCGGGTCGCCTCGAAGGCCAGCACCTTCTTGGCCCCGTTGATGCCGCTGCCGGCGACGGCCTCGAGGCCGGCGATCTCGGTCACGGGCAGTTCGGTGAAGAGGCGCAGGAAGCGGCCGACGTCGGCGTCCTCGGTGTTGCGCCAGAACTGCCAGTAATCATAGGGGCTGAGACGGTCGGCGTTCAGCCACACCGCGCCGGCCGCGGTCTTGCCCATCTTGGCGCCCGAGGCGGTGGTCATCAGCGGTGTCGTCAGGCCGAAAAGCGCCGCCTGATCGACGCGCCGGCCCAGTTCGATGCCGTTGACGATGTTGCCCCACTGGTCCGAGCCGCCCATCTGGAGCACGCAGCGGTGGCGCCGGTGCAGCTCCATGAAGTCGTAGGCCTGGAGAATCATATAGTTGAACTCGAGGAAGGTCAGCGGCTGCTCGCGTTCCAGCCGCAGCTTCACCGACTCGAAGCTCAGCATGCGGTTGATCGTGAAGTGGCGGCCGACCTCGCGCAGAAACGGGATATAGCTGATGGCGTCGAGCCAGTCGGCGTTGTTGACCATCAGGGCGTCGGTCGGGCCGTCGCCGAAGGTCAGGAATTTCGAGAACACCTGCCTGATCCCGGCCATGTTGGCGGCGATCTGGGCGTCGGTCAGCAGTTGCCGGCTCTCGTCCTTGCCCGAGGGATCGCCGACCTTGGTGGTGCCGCCGCCCATCAGCACGATCGGCTTGTGCCCGGTCCGCTGCAGCCAGCGCAGCATCATGATCGGAACCAGCGAGCCGACATGGAGGCTGCTGGCGGTGCAGTCGAAGCCGATATAGGCGGTGACCGGCCCGGCCAGCGCCAGCGCGTCGAGCGCCGCGGCGTCGGTGCACTGGTCGATGAAGCCGCGCGCGGCGAGCGTGGCGAGAAACGGGGAACGGCAGGGGGTCATGGCGGACCGGACAGCGGGGAAAGGCAATGGCCCTGGGTTAGCACGTTCGCCCCGCCGGGACAATCACGGCCGACGCGTGCTAAGGTCCGCGGCGGGAGGACACGCCATGACCCTGCTCACCACCATCGGCCTGATGAGCGGCACCTCGCTCGACGGCATCGACGCCGCGCTGATCCGCACCGACGGCCGGGACCGGGTCGAGACCGGGGCCTTCCTGACCGTACCCTATGCCGAGCCGCTGCGCGCCCGGCTGAGAGCCTGTCTCGGCGGCCAGGGACCGGCGGCCGACATCGCCGCAGTCGAGCGCGACCTCACCCGTGCCCATGCCGAGGCGGTGCGCGCCCTGCTGGCGGCGGCCGGCCTGACCGCCGAGGCGGTCAACCTGATCGGCTTTCACGGCCATACCATTCTCCACGCCCCCGAGCAGCGCCGGACCTGGCAGATCGGCGATGGCGCCCTCCTCGGTGTCCTGACCGGGATTCCGGTGGTCGACGATTTCCGGAGCGCCGACGTCGCCGCCGGCGGCCAGGGCGCGCCCCTGGTGCCGCTCTATCATCAGGCGCTGGCGGCAACGCTGGCCCGGCCGCTGGCGGTGCTCAACATCGGCGGCGTGGCCAACGTCACCTGGCTCGGCCACGGCGAAGACGCGGTGCTGGCCTTCGACACCGGCCCGGGCAACGCCCTGATCGACGACTGGGTGCTGCGTCACACCGGCCGGCGCTACGACGAGAACGGCGCCCTGGCCGGCCGCGGCCGGGTCAACGCCGCGGTGCTGGCCACCCTGCTCGATCACCCCTATTTCGAACGGCCGGCGCCCAAATCCCTCGATCGCGACGCCTTCGATCCGGCGCCGGTGGCGGTTCTGTCCACCGAGGACGGCGCCGCCACCCTCACCGCCTTCACCGTCGAGGCCGTTGCCGCCGCGCTGCCCCAGTTGCCGGAGCTGCCGGCGCGCTGGCTGGTCACCGGCGGCGGCCGGCTCAACGCCACCCTGATGGCGCTGCTGGCGGCGCGCCTGGAGGTGCCGGTCGAACCGGTCGATGACCTCGGCTGGTCGGGCGACGCCCTTGAGGCCCAGGCTTTCGGCTATCTGGCGGTGCGCAGCGTGCGGGGATTGCCGCTCAGCCTGCCGACCACCACCGGCGGCCCCCGGCCGATCTCGGGCGGCCGCTTTCACGGTCTGGCGAACCGGGGCGGCAAGCCGGACAAATCCGATCGATAGGCCGCCTGCGCCCTGGACAGTAAACCACACCCTCAGTATGGTATATTAGACAGCGCGGTCCCGACCCGCCGTTCCGCTTCCCCTCCCCTTTGTCCCGCCTCCCGATGAGGATGTCATGAGTTTCTGGAAGACTCCGGTTCAGCGCGCCCCGGTTCCGGCTTCGCCCCAGCCGAACGAGACCCCCCGGGGCACCAGCGCCACCGAGAGCGAGGCGGCGATCCTGGCAACGCTCGACCTTCTGGAGCGTGGCGCCTTCGAGGACATCCCCGTGGGTGACGGCGTCCTCGGCCGCCGGCTCAAGCAGGTGGCCCGGACCTTCCAGGACCGCAACTCCGACCTGCTGGGCAAGCTGGTCAATCTTTCGATCGACGTCAATCAGGCGGTCAGCATGGCGGTGGCCGGCATGACCCGGGACATGATGGAGGTCGACCGGCGCTCGAAGGCGGTGGTCGACGCCACCGAGCGCATGAACCAGTTGATCACCCAGGTCAACGAGGCCCGCGACGGCGCGGCCGGCTGCATTCTCGACGCCCAGAACACCGCCGCCTCGGGCATTACGGCCGCAGCCAGCGCCGAGACCACCATGAGCCACATTTCCAACGTGGTCAGCGGCACCGCCGCCAAGGTCAACGCGCTTTCGGAGGCCTCGGACCAGATCGGCGCCATCGTTTCCCAGATCGAGGCCATCGCCTCCCAGACCAATCTGCTGGCGCTCAACGCCACCATCGAGGCCGCCCGGGCCGGCGAGGCCGGCAAGGGCTTTGCGGTGGTCGCGACCGAGGTCAAGGCGCTGTCGCGCAAGACCGCCGAGGCCACCGACGACATCCGCCGCCGGATCGAAAATCTGCGCAAGGAAATGACCGGCATCGTGCAGTCGATGCGCGAGGGCGGCATCGCGGTGACCGAGGGCCGCGAGGTGGTGGTCAGCAGCACCCGGCACATGCGGACGATGAACCAGGAGATCGGCCAGATCACCGGCATGATGGACACGGTGTCGAGCGCGATCTCCCAGCAGACCGCTGCGGCGGGCGAGATGGCCGGCGGCATCTCGGCGATCGCCACCCTGGCCGCCCACAACGTCGCCCAGGTCAACGACCTCGCCGACGGCATGGGCCAGGCCAACGGCCGGCTGGTCAGCCTGCTCGACGCCCTGACCACCCCGCACATCCCCAACTCGACGATTCTGCGGGCCAAGTCGGACCATGTGATCTGGAAGAAGAATCTGGCCGACATGATGATCGGCCGTACCAAGCTCAACCCCGACGAACTGGCCGACCATCACGGTTGCCGGCTCGGCAAATGGTACGACAAAATCGAAGACCCCGCGATCAAGGGCCATCCGGCGTTCCGCACCCTCGAAACCCCGCATCAGGCCGTGCACCGCCATGGCATCGCCGCCGCCCGCCTCTACCGAGAGGGCGACCTGCCGGCGGCAATGCTCGAAATCGACAGAGTCGACACCGCCTCCAAGGATGTGCTGCGCCTGCTCGACGATCTGGCCTGCCGGACCGGGCAGTGAAAAACCAAACTGGCACCGCGGCACTCAAGCCGCTATGCTGCGGCGCATGAGCGAGAGAGACGAAACCGAGACAGGGAATTCCGCCGCCGCCGTGCCCGATCCGGGTTCGGAGGGGCGATGGTTCGGGTTCAAACCGGTGGACCCGCAGGAAAAGGCCGGGCTGGTCCGTCAGGTGTTCGACAGCGTCGCCGGGCGCTACGACCTGATGAACGACCTGATGTCGGCCGGCGTGCACCGGCTTTGGAAAGCGGCGCTGATCGAGATGATCCGGCCGCGCGCCGGCATGGTGCTGCTGGACGTTGCCGGCGGTACCGGCGACATCGCCTTCCGCTTTCTTGACGCCGGCGGCAGTCAGGTCCATGTCTGCGACATCAACGAATCGATGCTGCGGGTCGGCCGCGACCGGGCGATCAACCGCGGCACCCTTTCGGGCATCGACTGGATCACCGGCGACGCCATGCATCTGCCGGTGGCCAGCCGCTCGGTCGACGCCTACACCATCGCCTTCGGCCTGCGCAACGTCACCGGCATCGACGCCGCGATCCAGGAGGCCTACCGGGTGCTGAAGCCGGGCGGACGCTTCTTCGTGCTCGAATTCAGCCACGTCGTGGTGCCCGGTCTGCGCGAGGTTTACGACGCCTATTCCTTCACCCTGCTGCCCAAGATCGGCAAGATGGTCGCGGGCGACGAGGCGGCCTACCGCTATCTGGTCGAGAGCATCCGCAAGTTCCCCGATCAGGCCAGTCTGGCCCGGCGCATCGGCGCCGCCGGCTTCGGTCAGGTCCGGGTGCGCAATCTGACCGGCGGCATCGCCGCGATCCACTCCGGCTGGCGCCTGTGATCAGGACGGTTCGCAATCTCTTCCGGCTGTTCGTGATCGCATGGACACTGGCCCGGCATGATGCGCTGTTTCTTCAGGAGTTGGGGGAAAGTCTGCCCGGTCTGGCGCTGCTCGGGCGGTTGCTGACCCGGCGCGGCATCCAGGGACGGCCGGGGCAGCGGCTGGCCGCGGCGCTGACCGCGCTCGGGCCGACCTTCATCAAGCTCGGACAGGCGCTCTCGACCCGCTCCGACCTTGTCGGCGAGCAGATCGCCGAGGATCTGGCCCAGCTCCAGGACCGGCTGCCGCCCTTCCCCGGCCGGCAGGCGGTGGCGATCATCGAGGGTCAGCTGGAAAAGCCGCTGGCCGAGCTGTTTTCCCGCTTCGACCCCGAGGCAGTGGCCGCGGCCTCGATCGCCCAGGTCCATTTCGCGACCACGGTCTCGGGCGAGCAGGTGGCGGTCAAGGTGCTGCGGCCGGGCATCGAATACGCCTTCCGCCGCGACATCGACCTTCTGTACTGGCTGACCGGTCTGGCTCTCCGCGCCCAGCCCCGGCTGATCCGCCTGCGCCCGACCGAAGTGGTGGAGATTTTCGAGCGCACCTGCCGGCTCGAGATGGATTTGCGCATGGAGGCGGCGGCGGCCTCGGAGCTGGCCGACAATTTCCAGGGCGATCCCTGGTTCCGGGTGCCGCGGGTCGACTGGGACCGCACCGCCCAGCGGGTGCTGACCCTGGAGCGGATCAGCGGCACCAAGGTGTGCGACACCGAGGCGCTCAAGGCCGCCGGCCATGATCTCAGCCGGATCACCGCCATCGCCTCGGCCTCGTTCTTCAATCAGGTGTTCCGCGACGGCTATTTCCACGCCGACCTCCACCCCGGCAACATGTTCGTCAATGCCGACGGCGGCGTCACGGTGGTGGATTTCGGCATCATGGGCCGGCTCGACCGCGCCACCCGCTATTATCTGGCCGACATGCTGCTCGGCTTCCTGACCGGCGATTACCGCCGGGTGGCGGCGGTGCATTTCCAGGCCGGCTATGTTCCGGCCCACCAGTCGATCGAAATCTTCACCCAGGCCTGCCGCTCGATCGGCGAACCGCTGCTCAACAAGCCGCTCAACGAGATCTCGGTCGGGCGCCTCTTGGCCCAGCTGTTCGCGGTCACCGAGCAGTTCGAGATGGAGACCCAGCCGCAATTGCTGCTGCTGCAAAAGAGCATGCTGACCGCCGAGGGCGTCGGCCGCGCCCTCAACCCCGAAATCAACATGTGGGAACTGGCCCGGCCGCTGATCGAGGATTGGATGCGCGAGCATCGCGGCCCCGAGGCCCGGCTGATCGACGAGGTCGAGGGCTTAGCCAACGCCCTGCGCAGCCTGCCCGCGGCGATCCGTGGCTCCCAGCGCATCGCCGACCTGCTGGAAAAAGGCGTCCGCCTCGCCCCCGAAACCCTGGCCGCCCTCGCCGGCACCACCGCCTACCGCCGCGACGCGCTCTGGCCACTGTGGCTGGCGGTGATCGGGCTGGCGAGCGCGGTTGGCTGGCTGGCCGGACGGTAGGCCGGCAGCAGAACTGGGGGGATCACCCCCGCACCGGCAATCTTACAGTGAAAATCGCCCCGGAGTTCTGCTCCCGGTTGGTGGCGACAATGGTGCCGTGGTGGGCGTCGATGATCTGTTTGCTGATGCTGAGTCCGAGCCCAGAGTGAGTGCCGAATTTCTCACCGGCCGGGCGTTCGGTATAAAAGCGGTCGAAGATCGCCTCCAGCTTGCCCTCGGGAATTCCCGGTCCCTGGTCGGCCACCGTGACCTCGACCACCGTGCCGTCGCGGCGGGCGGCGAGGCGGACGGTGCCGGCGGCGGGCGAAAACGAGACCGCGTTGGCGATCAGATTCTGGAAAACCTGGACCAGCCGGCCCTCGACTCCGGACACCGTCAGCTCGGCGCCCTCGGCGAGGTCGGCAACGAGGCGGACCGCGCCCGGCTCATCGGCGCTGGTCGCGGCGTGGATTTCCACCAGCATGCCGAGAATCGCCCGCAGATCCACGGGGCCGGCCTCGGCGCGGCTGAGTTCGGCATCGATGCGCGAGGCGCCGGCAATGTCGGAAATCAGGCGGTCGAGGCGCTTGACGTCGTCCTCGATGATCGCCATCAGCGGCCGCTGGCGCGCGGGATCGCTGATCCGGGCCACGGTTTCGACCGCGCTGCGGAGCGAGGAGAGCGGGTTTTTCAGCTCGTGGGCAACGTCGGCGGCAAAGTGCTCGATGGCATCCATCCGCGCCCACAACGCCGCGGTCATCTCGCGTAGCGCCAGCGACAGGTCGCCGATCTCGTCGCCGCGGGCGGTGAGGTCGGGAATCTCGCGGTGGCGGCCGTGGCCGCGGCGCACCCGGTCGGCGGCCAGCGCCAGCCGGCGCACCGGCCCGACGATGGTGCCGGCCAGATACAGCGACAACAGCACCGTCACCAGCAGCGCCACGCCGAAGCCATGCAGGATGTCGACCCGGACCGACTGCACCGCCGCCTCGATGCCGGCGCCGCTCTCGGTGAGCAGAAGGGCGCCGACCAGCCGCTCGCCATGGCGCACCGGCATCGCCGCGGTCAGCATCAGGCCGCCGCCGCCCCGGGTGGTCCAGGGCGCGACGCTGTCCTGGCCGGCCAGCGCCCGGGCCAGATCGGCAACCCGCGCGGCCGGCGGCGACGGCCCGTCCTCCTCGAACACCGGCAGCTCGTCGCGGCGGGGGTAGCGGCCGGCGAAAGTCTCGTACAGCCGCTCCAGATCGTGGAGCAGCCAGCGGCTGGGCGGCGGCAGCCCGGTGCCGTCCTGATCCTCGTCGCCGTCCTTGGCCGGATCCTGGGCGGCACCGGCGCTGGCGCCGGCCGGAACGTCCTGGCTGTCGGCGACCAGCTGGCCGTCGGCATCGAACAGGCGGGTGCGGACTTCGGTCGGTTCGACCAACCGGCGCACCATGCGCCGGGCGAGGTCGGCATCGAGGCGCGGCCCATCCTGCCCGCCCGCCACCGCGCCCTCGCCGAGGGCCCCGGCAAAGATGCGCGCCTCGGTGTGGAGAACGGCAAGGCTGGTCTGGATCATCCGGTCCTGATAGCGGCCGAGCACCAGGGCGCCGCCGACCAGAATCGCCAGCGCCAGGATGTTGACCGCCAGAATCCGCCGCGCCAGCGGCGAAACCCGCCGCGGATCGCGCCAGCACTCGGGAGGATCAGGATTCTTTGTAGCGGTAGCCAACGCCATAGAGGGTTTCGATCTGGTTGAACTCGGGATCGACGGCACGGAACTTCTTGCGCACGCGCTTGATGTGGCTGTCGATGGTGCGGTCGTCGACATAAATGCGCTCGCCATAGGCGGCGTCCATCAGCTGATCGCGGTTCTTGACGTGGCCGGGCCGCTGCGCCAGCGCCTTGACCAGCAGAAATTCGGTCACCGTGAGATCGACCTCGCCACCCTTCCAGGTACAGGCGTGGCGGCTCGAATCGAGGGCGAGGTCGCCGCGCACCAGCGTCGTGCCCGGTTCCGCCGCCAGCCGGCCGCGCCCGATCGCCTCCCGGCGCAACAGCGCCCGGATGCGCTCGATCAGGAGGCGCTGGGAAAACGGCTTCCTGATGTAATCGTCGGCGCCCTGGCGCAACCCGGCCAGTTCATCCTCCTCGTCATCCTTGGAGGTCAGGAAAATCACCGGCATCGCCGAAGTCTGGCGCAGCCGGCCCAATAGCTCCATGCCGTCCATCCGCGGCATCTTGATGTCGAGCACCGCCAGATCGGCCGGTTTCGCGGTCAGCCCCCGCAGCGCCTCGCCACCATCGGTATAGGTCCGAACCTCGAACCCCTCCGACTGCAGGGCGATCGAGACCGAGGTCAGAATGTTGCGGTCGTCATCGACCAGCGCAATGGTCTGAGCGGTGTTGGGCATGGCGGTGGACTCGCGGCTGAGACTGACGGGACCATAGCGGCCAATTATGGCACGAATGCAGCGGGTTTGGCCGGACTTAGAGTCCGCCGGGAAAGCCTGCCTCAGTATAGTTTTACCCGTTCGATGAGTATTGCTGTGTTCCTGTGTGACCCAAACGGTTTATCGGGGCCAATGCTGTCTTGATCAAAGTAACCGGCCACGGCACGACCGCCAGAACCAAAAATATCCGAGATATCTTATGAATGATGAGTGGAATATTCTGAAGACATTGCTTCCCGCGACCGACCCGAACACCCCAAACCGGGATTTTCAGGCCGGGAGGCCGCGGGCGTCTCCAGGCCCTTGGCCGGCCCCGCGCCGCCGTAGCCGGTCCGGCCAATACCAACCGGCCGAACGGCATGCTATCGTCGCCACGGGCACGGCCCTGGCGGTTTGCGCGTCTCTCCGCTCCCGGCCCTTCGCAACGGTCAGGCGGTTTCGTGCGGGCCCCGACTCGCCAGTCCCGTCAGCCCCCCGTCCGTTTCCAGTCTTCAGGAGGATGTGTCATGAAGCGTTTGTTGGCATTTGCCGTCATTGCCCTGGTTGCCAGTGTCAGTGCTCCGGCGAAGGCAAGAGAGTGCCCGGCGGTCACCGAGGTCGAAGTGACGGCAAAGTGCATGCAGGATGCGGCAGCATCGCATCCGGTGGCATGGTGCAAGAAAGCCGATAGTCTCGCCGCAGCACGGCAGAAGCTGATCGATGAAAAAATCGGCATGTTCGACCGGGCACTCGCGGCGTGGAATAAGGACGTCAAGGATTCGGCGCCCAGCGGCGATGCCGAAACGACCGCTTCTTATTATCAGGATGCTCTCAAGGACGGCCTGTCCGCGTTCAAGGAAGCAATTTCCAATTGTCGTGACGAGTTGAACCGGAAATGATCGGGTAGACTGTGCCTGCATGCCAGGTGAGTTTCCCAGGAGTTTTCGGTCCTTCGGCGCCGCCGGCCCCGTACCGGGCGGCTGGCGGTGCCGTCCCGGCTGCGCCCCCGGCACGACTCGGCGCCGCCCATCAGCGGCCACGCCCGGATTACGGCTCAGTCTGATCGCCCCGCGGGCGCTGCCGCCGGCGGCCGAGCCCAGGCGAGCCCGCCGGATGATCTCTTTATTTTCAATGAGATAATACGACATCGTGTCGGGCGCCGAGGATCCTGTTGCATTCCGCGGCCGATTGATGTGTTCTGTTCACCGCATATATTGGCACCGCACCGACCGGGGGATTTCATGACCGATCTCTGCAAGCACAAGGGCGCCGCATCGTCGATCAATTGGTTTGTTGGTTTTCTGAAAGGCAAAAGCGGCTCCGACCGCCGGGACACCATGGCGGCTCTGTCGGCCATGCTTCATGACATGAAGACCAAGAATTGCTCTCATTGCCCGGCGCGGACGGATTGCCGGGAACTTGACGACGCCGTGAAGGCGATTTCCGAACGGGAGAACCTCCCGAAAATCGTGGCCGACACGTCGATCGTCGGGCCGCTGATGATGAAACGGGAAAGTGCCAGGAGAAATCGGTTGGCACGGCCGTTCGGCCGCTAGGCGCCGGCCCCGGGCGGTCGGATTTATCGGCAACACGACATCGGCGGCCCGGCTTTCCTGTGACCGCGTCCGGCCGGCGTCCGCGGAGGCGGATGCCCGGTGGCTTTGCCGTTGCCAGCACCAGAGGCCGGCCGCATAATCGGCCGGCTGAGGTTTATTGGCGGCGGTTCAAAGGAGAGTCCAATGGGGGCGATTGAAAATTATGACGATCTGCCCATGGCCTGGGTTGGCGACTGGGCCGGTCGCCGTGCCGCCCTGACCCCCAACCGGACGGCTCTTTATGACTCCTTCACGAAAAAAACATACAGCTTTCGGGAGATGAACGAACGGGCATGCCGGGTCGGCGCCTATCTTTCCGATGGGCTCGGCCTGGGCAAGGGTGACGTCCTGACCCTGATCTGTCGCAACCGGATCGAAGCCATCGACCTTTATCTGGCCTGCGGCAAGCTGGGCATTATTCTGGCACCCTTGAGCCAGCGCTTAAAAAAGCCCGAACTCGATGATCTGCTGGCCCGTCTCAGGCCGGGCGCCGTTTTTTATGAAAATCAATTTGCCGGACTGGTGTCGAGCCTGTCGATTCCGGATTCGGTCCGCTCCCTGATCGCGGTCGACGACGAGCGGGACCTGTTCGAAAGCGTCATCCTCAAGACCGCGCCGAGGGACGTCAACATTCCGTTGGCGATGAAGGATATTTGCCTCTATGTCCATACCGGCGGCACGACCGCGGTGCCGAAGATCTGCATCGTGTCTCATCGGCAGATGGTCTGGAATTCCGTGGATCTGCTGGCAACCGGGGTGGTCGGTCTCTTCAGGAATGTCCTCATCACCTTTCCGTTCTTTCATATCGGGGGCTGGAACACCTTTACGCCGCTGTTTCACGCCGGCATGACCAGCGTCCTGATGCGCGAATTCAATGCCGGGCTCGTGCTGGACCTGATCAACGAGGGACGGGTCGAGAATTTCGGGGCGGTCGAGGCCATGCTGCAGTTCCTGATCGCCCATCCGAAATTCGGCGAAACCGATTTTTCGCGAGTGTCGGCGATCACCACCGCGGCGGCGCCCTGCTCACGGGCGGTGATGCAGATCTTCCTCGATAAGGGGGTGCCGATCAGTCAGACCTACGGCATGACCGAAGCCGGCCCGTCCAACTTTGCCTATCTCGCCCGCAGCTCGTCGATGGACGAGCTGCTGACCAATTCGGCGAGCATCGGCACCTCGATGTTTCATTGCGACTCAAAGATTGTCGACCAGGATACCAGGGAAGAGGTCAAGCCCGGCGAGACCGGGGTGCTGTGCCTGAGAAGTCCGCACAACTTTGACGGATATCTTGATGATCCGGTGCGGACCGGGAAGGCGATCACAGAGGATGGCTGGATTTATACCGGGGACCTTGCGGTTCAGGATGCGGATGGCTTGATTTTCATCAAGGGGCGGGCCGATAACATGTTCATCTCCGGCGGGGAAAACATCTCCCCCGAGGAGATCGAGCAGGCCCTGACCAAACATCCCGCGGTCGCCGGGGCGATCTGTGCCGGCATTCCCGATCCGAAATGGGGCCAGGTTCCGGTCGCGCTGGTGGTTTTCCATGCCGGCAAAGGTGCCACCGACCAGGAGCTGAAGGCGATTTGCCGGACCTATCTGGCCGATTACAAGGTGCCCAGGCAGATCCGGCCGGTCGCCGAACTGCCGCTCACGGGCGCCGGGAAGCTGAACCGCACGGCTGTGGCGGCGCTGTTGTCCTGAAGCGGCGTTCGCGGCCCCGGCCGGCGGGCGGCGCTCAGTCGGCGGTTGCCGGGACGGCGTCGGCGGCCGACCATCCGGTGGGCAGATGCTTCGCGTTCTCGCAGGCCCGACCCTTTTGGGCGGCCCAGCGGCGACACTGCCGCGCGTCCGGGAAGACGAAGAGGCGGCCCAGCATCTTCCGGCCGTCCGGGGCCTCGGAGCTGTATTCCACCCCGTAGATGCTTTCCAGCACCGTCCCCCGGGTCTCGGGGCTGTCGGCTGCGGGCTGGGTGCCGGCGCCCTGGCGCTCCCCGGCCAGGGGCGAACCGCAGGCGAGCACGGCAACCAGGGTCAGGATGGCGATCAGCTTGGTCATCTCGGGCCTTTTCTCGAAGGGCAGCGCTGGCGATGGTATCCCCGTAGCCGCCGGGCTGCCAGCGTGCTCAGCCCGGCGCTGTCTTCAGCTTGTCCTTGAGCGCCACCGAGGCGCGCCAGAAGCCAAGGCCGGTGCCGTCGACGAAATGGACATGGCGGTCGGCCGAGAAATCGCCGACGAGGCAGGTGATGGTTGCCGAGTCGGCGCGGCTGGTACCGAAGACGATTTCGCCCGCCGCCTCGGCGTCGCCGAGAATCGCCTCGATGCGGTCGGCCTCGGCGGGCGTGACGTCGAGCACCAGCCGCGGCCCGCCGGCCTGCTTACGATAGTCGGAGCGCTCGGCGATGCCCCGGCGGTAGCGGTTGGTGTCGACCGGCCCGAGCCGGCCGCCCAGGCGATGCACCAGCAGAATGATCAGGCTGCCGATCACGATCTTAAGCGCGCGGCGCCAGCGCCGCCAGCCCGGCCGTTCAGTGTGGAGTTCGAGCCGGAAGGCGCGCCAGGTCGGCAATGGCTTGGGCTCGAGGGCGCTGCCGTCGCCGAGCGGGCCGGCATTGGCGGTGGGCGCGATGGCCTCGATCGCCGCCTGCAGCCGGGCGATGGCGGCAAAGCCCCCGGTTCCGGCCGCTAGCGGGTCAACAATCACGCACAGCACGGTGCCGCGCCGGGCCGCCACCGGCCGCCAGCGGCAGGACAACTGCTCCAGACCCGGAATCGGCCCGGGCCAGGGCGCAAGGCGCCAGCGCTCGTCCGCCTTCACCCAGCGATCGGCCGCCGCGGCACCGGCGCCGAGAAACTGGCCAAAGCTGTCGCCGTTGCCAAAGACCTGGAGCGCGGCCAAGGTCGGCAGCCCGGCGGCGGACAGCGCCGAGACCGGCACCATACCGACCCGCAGCGGCACGTCGAGTTCCACCGTCGCCCAATGGGCGAGAGCGGTCAGGGCTTCGGCGATTGCGGCCCGGCACTGGGGCGGCACCGCGGCCATGGCGCCGTCGCCGCCAAACTGGCAGGAGGCGGCACCGCCCAGGCCTTCCTGGCCGTTGAGGACATGGGAGAGTGCGGCGACGATCGCCCCGGCGACAAAGTTGACGTCGCGGTCCCGCCCCACCGCTGCCAGCCGGGTGCTGCCGATGACATCGGCCACCGCCAGCCACCAGTCTTCGGGCAACTGGGCATAGGCCGCCGGGTCGTGGCTGGAAACGGTGAAGTCGTGGATGCTGGGCAGGCCCATGGCGCGTCCTTCGCGGAAGGCTGCGCCAAGCCTACCAGAAAGCCGGCGCCGGCTTAAGGATAGATCGCGATCGGTGTGCCGGGCTTGATCAGCGTCGCCAGTTCCTCGATTTCCTTGTTGGTCACGGCGATGCAGCCCCGGGTCCAGTCGAACAGCCGGTGCATCCGGAGCGCCATCGGGGTCTCCTCGGCCAGACCGTGAATCATGATGTTGCCGCCCGGCCGCTCGCCCCTCTGCACCGCGTCCTGGAAGTCGGCCGGGTTGGGATAGGAGATGTGCAACGCCCGGTGATAAACGCTGTGGCGCTTGACGAAATCGATCGTATAGCTGCCCTCGGGAGTCCGGTTGTCGCCGGCATGCTCCTTCTTGCCGGTTTCGCGGCCGAGCGCCACCCGGTAGATCTTGACCACGGCGCCGTCGTGGATCAGCCGCATCTCGTGCCGGGTCTTGTAGACCTCGACCCGGTCGACCTGGGGCTGGGGCGGCTTGTTCGCGGCCAGCGCCGCCGGCATCGCAGCCAGCAAGCAGAGCAAAAGAACAGACAGCGCCCGGCCGAAGCGGAGCGAAAACGTCAGGGCAGCATTCATTGCAGCGGCGAGTCCTGAAAGAGAGGCAGAGTCCGGGGCAACCGGCGAAGGCTCGGCGTCACCGCAAAAAAAGCTCACCACCGGCGGGCGGGAACGCCGCCCTGACACTAGCAAGAGTGACCGCCTCGAGCAATGCCCGGTCAAAAAATTATTGGCCATCGAGTCATTCCGGCAACAGGGCCGGTACGACGTCTTTGGTTGCGGTCATCGTCCTGACACGGGACGTTTGTCGTCTCTTTGCGATCTGTTTTATGGTGGCGTCCGGACAGTCTTCACCGGCGGGAGCGCGCGGCCATGGCGGGGCAGAGGTTGGGGCATCTCGACGGGATCCGGGGCGGGGCGGCATTTTCGGTATTCGTCTGCCATTTCATCCAGACATTTCTGCCTCACATCTACTATACTGACCGATCAGAGAGTCACGGCCTGTGGGAAGACCAGTTTGCCACATCACCGTTCAATATCATTGTCAATGGTAATTTTGCGGTCTGCCTGTTTTTCGTGCTCAGCGGCTATGTTCTCAGCTGCCGATATCTCGCAGATGGCGATTTGGATTTGCTACGCCGGCTGGCGATCAAGCGGTATCTTCGCCTGATGTTGCCGACACTGGGAGCGGTGCTGGTGGCCTGGCTGATTCTCGCCGCGGGCGGCTATAGCTTCGGCGCCGCCCAGGTTTTCACCAAGTCAGGCATGCGCGACACCTACGCCACTGTCGTGCCGCTGTGGGCAGCGCTGGAGCAGGGCACGGTCGGCGCCTTCTTCCTCGGCCAGTGGAGCCTCGACCCGGTGCTGTGGACGATGCAGACTGAACTCTTCGGCTCGTTTCTGGTCTTTTCGCTGCTGGCGCTGTTCGCCGGGGTGCGCTGGCGCTGGGCCGCCTATGGCGTGGCGGCGCTGATCTTCTACAACGGCTATTATCTCGCCTTTGTGCTCGGGGTGGCGCTGGCGGATCTGCACGGCCGCGGCGATGGCCGCGATGCGCCCTATCCGGTGATCCTGGCCCTGGTGACCTGCGGCATCTATTTCGGGTCCTACCCCTACTATGGCGCCGAAACCGGACTGTGGGCCGGGCTGCCCCGGCTCGGCAGCGCCCCCAAGCCGGTCTTTTACCATGTGCTGGGGGCGTTCCTGCTGATATTGGCCACCTGCCGCTTCGCCGAGGCCCGCGAGGTCTTTTCGCTGCGGCCGTTCCGCTTTCTCGGCCGCATCTCCTATTCGCTTTATCTCATCCATTTTCCGCTGGTCTGCTCGGTCGCGACCGGTCTCCTGCTGCTGCTGCTGCCGCGCCTCGGCTATACCGCGGCCATCGCCGTGATCTTCGTGATCATGGTGCCGGTGGTGGTGGCCGCCGCCGCCCTCTTCACCCGGCTGATCGACGAACCGGCGATCCGGCTGTCGGAGCGCTTCGCGCGGCTGATGACCGGAGCAGCGGCCCCTACTCGTCGCTCCGGCTGACCGGGCTGCCGATCATGCTAAGGAACTCGCGCCGGGTCGAGGCGTTGTCGCGAAAGGCGCCGAGCATCCGGCTGGTCACCATCACCACCCCGGTCTTATGGACACCGCGGGTGGTCATGCATTGGTGGCTGGCCTCAACCACCACCGCCACCCCCTCGGGCTGCAACACCTGATCGATGGTGTTGGCGATCTGGGCGGTCATCTTCTCCTGGATCTGCAGACGGCGGGCATAGACTTCGACCACCCGCGCCAGCTTCGAGATGCCGACCACCCGCCGCCGCGGCAGATAGGCGACATGAACCTTGCCGATGATCGGCACCATGTGGTGTTCGCAATGGGATTCGAAGCGGATGTCCTTCAGCACCACCATCTCGTCATAGCCCTCGATCTCCTCGAAGGTGCGCGAGAGATACTCCAGCGGATCCTCGCGGTAGCCGGCGAAGAACTCCTCGTAGGAGCGCACCACCCGGTCGGGCGTGCCCAGCAGGCCCTCCCGTTCGGGATCGTCGCCGGCCCAGCGGATCAGCGTCCGCACCGCCTGTTCGGCCTCGGCGCGGTTCGGGCGCTCGATCTCGGGGGCGCAGCGGCGCACCGGCATCGGTGCGCGCACGACGTTGTCTTTGCCGGGGTGCCGGGATGCGCTCACGGGATCCATACTCCACTGTTCAGCTCAGGCATGTGGCGCGGGGATGCGGGCTGTCAAGGTCAATGCAGGCGAATCGGCTGGTGGGGGCTGTCGAGGGAGAAGGCGGGAATCGCCACCTCGAAGCTCTCGCCGTCCTCGGTTTCCATCTGGTAGGAGCCGACCATGATCCCCGAGGGCGTGGCCAGCGGCGTGCCGCTGGTGTACTCGTAGGCCGTGCCGGGCGGGATCAGCGGCTGCTCGCCGACCACGCCCGGACCGCGCACCTCCTGAACCCGGCCCAGGCCGTCGGTGATGCGCCAGAAGCGTGAGCGCAGACGCACCGTGAGATCGCCGGTGTTGTCGATGCGGACATGGTAGGCCCAGACATAATGATTGTCCGAGGGCGCCGATTGTTCGGCGAGATAAGTCGGCCGGACCGTGATCCGGATCTCTCGGGTGATTGCGCTGTACATGGCTGATGTCTTTCCCGGTGCGGCCGGTGCCTGCCTGTGTGCCGCCGCCTCGAACTCGCCCCTCAACCATAAAGGGCCGGTGGCGCCATTGTCCAGTAAGCGCGCGTGGCTGCGCCGCGGGTTCGCTCCCTCCCATGACCCCGGAGTGACACGGGGGCCAGCGATTGCCCTGCATGTGGGCTTGCCGTCGGCCCGGTGGGCGGTTATTGTGCAAGCGCGAAATCGACGAAGACAGCCATGCGTGCATGAGGAAGCCCTGACCGGGGCCGCGGGACTTGGCCTATCTGCCGCGACGACCGTCCCGGATGCCGCCGGACCGAAGGGGTATGCTGTTTCTCGGACAGGGATTCGCGGCAAGGACAGCTGGAGAGGCAAAACGATGCCAAAGCGGACGAGGAACGGCAAGCTCCTGGCTTGGGTGGAGAAGGTCTCCAACCTCTGCAAGCCGGAGCGTGTGCATTGGTGCGACGGTTCCCAGGAAGAATACGATCGTCTCTGTAATGCGATGATCGGCAGCGGGACCTTTATCCGCCTCAACCCGGAAAAGCGCCCCAATTCGTTTCTCTGCCGCTCCGATCCCGGCGACGTCGCCCGGGTCGAGGACAGCACCTATATCTGCTCGACGCGCAAGGAAGATGCCGGCCCCACCAACAACTGGGTCGCCCCGGCCGAAATCCGGACCAAGCTCGACCGGTTGTTCGACGGCTGCATGCGCGGCCGCACCATGTATGTCATTCCCTTCAGCATGGGGCCGCTGGGCTCGCCGATCTCGCACATCGGCGTCCAGATCAGCGATTCGCCCTATGTCGTGGTCAGCATGCGCATCATGACCCGGATGGGTCAGGCGGTGCTCGACGAACTGGGGGACGCCGACTTCGTGCCCGCGCTCCATTCGGTGGGAGCGCCGCTGGCCGAGGGTCAGAAGGACGTCGCCTGGCCGTGCAACGCCCAGCACAAATATATCGTCCATTTCCCCGAGTCCCACGAGATCATCTCGTTCGGCTCCGGCTACGGCGGCAACGCGCTGCTGGGCAAGAAGTGCTTTGCGCTCCGCATCGCCTCGGCGATGGGCCGTGAGCAGGGCTGGCTGGCCGAGCACATGCTGATCCTTGGCGTCGAGGACCCCGGGGGCGAAAAGACCTATGTCGCGGCGGCCTTTCCCTCGGCCTGCGGCAAGACCAATTTCGCGATGCTGGTGCCGCCCGAGAGCTTCGAGGGCTGGAAAATCCACACCATCGGCGACGACATCGCCTGGATCAAGCCACAAGCCGACGGCAGCTTGCGCGCCATCAATCCCGAGGCCGGCTTCTTCGGCGTCGCGCCGGGCACCAGCCTGAAGTCGAACCCCAACGCGCTCAAGACCCTTCATGGCAACGTCATCTTCACCAACGTCGCGCTGACCGACGATGGCGACGTCTGGTGGGAAGGGCTGACCGACGAGGCCCCGGCCCACCTGATCGACTGGCAGGGCAAGGACTGGACCGCCGGTTGCGGCCGGGTCGCCGCCCACGCCAACAGCCGCTTCACCTCACCGGCCAGCCAGTGCCCGAGCATCGATTCGGCCTGGGAAGACCCGGCCGGGGTGCCGATTTCGGCTTTCATCTTCGGCGGCCGGCTCTCGAAGACCTTCCCGCTGGTCTTCCAAGCCCGTGACTGGACCGCGGGCGTGTTCTGGGCCGCGGTGATGGGCTCCGAGGCGACGGCGGCCGCGGTCGGTCAGGCCGCGATCCGCCGCGACCCCTTCGCCATGCTGCCCTTCTGCGGCTACAATATGGGCGATTACTGGAACCATTGGCTGACCATCGAGACCCGCGCCCGGAAGAAGCCCGGCTTTTTCCGCGTCAACTGGTTCCGCAAGGATGAGAACGGCAAGTTCATCTGGCCCGGCTTCGGCGACAACATGCGGGTGCTGAAATGGATCGTCGAGCGGGTGCGGGGCCGCGCCCCGGCGCCGGCCGAAAGCCCGTTCGGCTTCAGCCCGCTCTATGAGCAGCTGGACTGGACCGGCCTCGACTTCCCCAAGGCGAAGTTCGAAGCGATCATGAACATTGACCGCGCCGAGGCCCTGGCCGAAGCCCGCGACCAGGGCGACTGGTTCGACCGCTTCGGCGGTCACCTGCCTCCCGAACTGGAGCAGGAACGCCAGGCCCTGACCCGGCGCCTCGAAACCGCGCCGCCGGTGTGGAAGATCGGCTGAGAGCGGGATGATTTGAGTGTCGAGCGACCAGGGAGCCGGCGGCAACGCCGGCTTTCTTGGTTTGGACGGGACCGGTTTATTCTGGAATCGGGGGTACGCCATGGCCTGCGAAACCGGCTTCTATTCCGGTCCCCGCGACAACGGGCCGCTCTGCGCAAGGCCGCAGCCTGGAGGGGTATGGCCTCGACCACATCCTGGCCAATAACGCGATGCTCAGCGCGGCGAAGACCGAGCGGATGGAAATCATTCTGCCGCCCGAGCGGCACAGGCCGAGTCGTCGCAGTGTCGGCGGTGTGTGCCGCCGCTCCCGACAATGTCGACAGACGGCGTTTTCCTGCCGTGAGGGCCGGGCCGAGAGGGTCCGGCCCTATTGCTATCGGGTGGTTCCGGGGTGGTTCCGAGCCGTTTCCGACATATTGCGGAACGGCCCGTAAATTGTCTAACCCCTTGAAAAATTTGGTCGGGCAGGCGGGATTCGAACCCACGACCCCCAGTCCCCCAGACTGATGCGCTACCAGGCTGCGCTACTGCCCGACACTGCGACTCGGCTCCCAGCCGGAAAGCTGGGCTTCACTCCTTGAAAAGGCACGTGACCCGAAACAAGGTGCATGACCTGGGGGAGAGCGACGCCGTTCGCCGACCCCTGATTACGGGAGATTGAACCGGCCTGTCAACCTGGAAAAACGGCCGACCTCCTCGGCCGCCCGGGCGGCGCTGAAGCGGATCGCCAGGGAACGGCATCGTCGCCGGCCGTGAATCCGGCCCAACAACAAGATGTTGGAGCATGGCTCCAGCTCCGATCATTTTTGACCGGGAAATGATCTAAATCCCGAGGCCGTTCTCGACCGCTTCGAGCGCATATTTGTCGGTCAGGTAATAGCACAGCACCGAATCGAAATACTTGGTATGGTGATCATGAATCTTTTTCAGCAGCTTGGCGATGTTGGCGCCCGACACCGTCTTGCCGGCCTCGGCCAGCACCGTCGAGACCCGGTCGCGGAAGGCGGCGTGCTCCTCGATGTGGGTGAAGGCGATCGGGTAGCCGATCTCGCGCATCAGCCGGTTCTCAAAGGCGATGTGGCCATCGAGAAAGACCAGCAACCGCTGTTGGCAACGGGCGATCCCGGCGGCGCCGAGGCCGCCGTCGACCCCGGCCTGAATCTGATCGATCAGGGTGTGAAACCGCTGGTGATCGCGGTCGATGGTCTCGATGTCGGTCTGGGTGGCCTGATGGGTCATCATCGCGTCCAAAGAACATTTATTTATTGTTATATACCTATGATTATCGCACAACGCTTATGTTAAATCTAGCCTCAGATTTGCCGCGCGGCCCGTTTGCTCTGGGCCACGGGTTCTGATAATCAATCGAAAGACGAAACGGCGGTGAACATGCGGGGGACACCGGCGATGACCTTGAAACGGAAATACGGCAGCATGACGACCGGCACCGGATCGTGGCGGGGCAGCGGCGTTGGACCGGTCGCCCGGGGTCTGATCTGGGCTTTGCTGGCGCTGGCCGCGGTTTGGCCCGGCGCCGCGACCGCTCACGCCATCATCCAGATGGCGACACCGGCGGTGAACGCCACGGTGCCGGGACCGGATGTCGATGTCGTGCTGCGCTACAACAGCCGACTCGACCTCCAGCGCTCACGCCTGTCCGTGACCCTGCCCGACGGCACGCTGAAGCCGTTGCCGCTGATTGCCAATCCCGCCGACCCGGCGGCCCTGGCGGCCCGGCTTCAGGGCCTGACCGCCGGCGCCTATGTCCTGCACTGGCAGGTGCTGGCGGTCGACGGTCATATGACTCGCGGCAACGTTCCCTTTTCGGTCGGCCAGCGGTAGGTGAACCATGGCGCTCCTGTTCGATATCTTCGGCTTCCTGACCGTTCTGATGGACGGGGCGGCGATGGTTGCGCTGGCCTTCACCCTCGGCGGTGTTTTTTTCCTGCTGCTGCTGGCCCGGCCACTGGCCGGTGACCTTGGCGACATCGGCGAGGTCATGCTCGGCCGCACCCGGACGATTCTGGTCTGGAGCGCATTTGCCCTGGCGGTGGTGGTCGGAGGCCGGGCCTTTCTCGAAGCCTACGTCCTGGCCGGCACCCTCGAGGTGCCGCTGACCGACGCCCTGGGCGCGCTGTTCGTCCGCGCCGGCCTCGTGATTGCCGTGTCGGCCCTGGCCACCGCGGTGCTGGTGGCAACCCGGCTCGATCAGCACCGGCCGCTGCTGCTGCCGCTGGTGGTATGCATGATCCTGGGCGCCACGGCGCTGCTCACCCATGGCGCCGCGCGCATCGAAGACCGGGCGCTGCTGCTGAGCCTGATCGTGGTTCATCTGGTCGCGGTCGGAGTCTGGCTGGGCGGCCTGCCCTATTTCCTGTCGGCCCTGGCGCTGACGCGCGATCATGTCGCCAGCCACAAGGTGGGCAGCCGCTTTTCCCTGATGGCTCTGGTGTCGGTGTCGGTGCTGCTCGCCAGCGGCATCGGCATGTCCTACAGCTACATCGACTCCGCCGCCGCGGTGTACGGCACCGCCTATGGCGCGATGCTGTTCACCAAGCTGCTGATGTTCGCCGGTCTGCTCGGCTTCGGCTTCAAGAACATGCTGATCGTGCATCGTCTGCGCCGCTCGCCGGACGCACCGGTGCTGGTGATGCGCCGCTTTGCCGAGGTCGAACTCGGGGTCGGCATCGCGGTGATTCTGTCGGCGGCCTCGCTGACCTCGCTGCCGCCGGCCTCCGACCTGATGCAGGACCGGGTCGAGTGGCATGACCTGCTCGAGCGCCTGACCCCGGGCATGCCGCGGCTGGTCAGCCCCGATCACGACCAGCTGGCCATTCCCGCCCTCGAGGCCAAGCTCCAGGCGGCCCGGGCCGCCGGGGACACCGGCGCCGGTGCACTGGCCTATGTGCCCGGCGCCGGCACCATCGTGCCGCCGAACGCCGTCGATATCGCCTGGTCCGAGTTCAACCACAACTGTGCCGGGATCGCGGTGGTCCTGATCGGCCTGCTGGCGCTGCTCGACCGGACCGGCTGGGTACCGATCGCCCGTCACTGGCCGCTGCTGTTCCTGGCCCTGGCCGGATTCGTGGTCGTGCGCGCGGACCCCGAAGCGTGGCCGCTCGGACATCTCGGATTCTGGGAGTCGCTGCGCGATCCCGAGGTCGCCCAGCACCGGGTGTTCGCGGCGATCACGATCGGCTTCGGCCTGTTTGAATGGGCGGTGCGCATCGGCGCTCTCAGGTCCAAGGCGGCGGCGCTGGTGTTTCCGCTGATGGTCGCGATCGGCGGTACCGTCATGCTGACCCACTCCCACGCCCTCGGCAACATCCGCCAGGAACTGCTGATCGAGTGGACCCATATTCCGGTGGCGGTGTTCGGCATCGCCGCAGGCTGGGCGCGCTGGCTGGAACTGCGTCTGCCGCCGCCGCGCGGCCGGTTTTACGGCCTGCTGTGGCCGGTGCTGTTTATCGTGATCGGCCTCGCGCTGATGGTTTACCGCGAAGCCTGACCCCCGGGGCGCCTGTGCCTGATTTGAACACGTTTATCAAAGTCGCCGCGGTCCGGCTGTTTGAAACCAGCCGGACCCGCGCGCCGTCGGTACTGTTGCTCTGTCTTGCGGTGGTAGGGGCGTTGGGTTTCGCCGCCGCCACCCGGCTGGGCATGGACACCAACCTTGACCATCTGCTGTCGGCCAAGGAACCGTGGCGCCAGCAGGAACTGGCGTTCGAGCGCGCCTTTCCCCAGCGGGGCGAGCAACTGGTGGCGGTGGTCGAAAGCGACGACGCCGATGCCGCCGACGATGGGGCGGCGGCGCTGGCCGGGGCGCTGGCCGCCCGCAAGGACTTGTTTTTCGCCGTCGTCCGGCCCGATGCCGACCCGTACTTCCGCCGCGAGGGCCTGCTGTTCCTCTCGCCCGAAGAGGTCTCGGCGACCGCGGCCCAGGTGATCGAGGCCCAGCCCTTCATCGGCTCGCTGGCCGCCGACCCCAGCCTGAGGGGCCTCTTTGGCACGCTCAATCTCGCCCTCGAAGGGGTATCGCGGGGCGACGCCACCTTTTCCCGGCTGGAAAAACCGCTGAGTGCGATCGCCGACACCCTGTCCTCGGTGCTGAAAGGGCCGGCGCGGCCGCTCGGCTGGTCGTCTCTCCTGACCGGCCGCCAGCCCCGGCCCGAGGAGTTGCGGCGCTTCGTCCTGTTCAAGGTCGAGCGCGATTTTGCCGAACTGACCTCGGCCGAGGACGCGA
Organism: Rhodospirillaceae bacterium; assembly: GCA_037132135.1. Taxonomy (GTDB): domain Bacteria; phylum Pseudomonadota; class Alphaproteobacteria; order Azospirillales; family Azospirillaceae; genus BOG-933. The sequence continues at coordinate 23,242 of JBAXPR010000009.1, read as the reverse complement.
TCACCGCCGTTCACGACATTGCGCGCGCCCTCGGACTGACCGCCGACCGCGGATTGCGCGTCCGCGTCACCGGCGAGGTCGCGATCGAAAACGACGAGATGGCCACCCTGGCCAGCGGCGCCGAACTGACCCTTGGCCTCTCGATGGGCATGGTCTGCCTGGTGCTGTTCGCCGCCGTGCGCTCGATCCGGCTAATCGTGCCGATTCTGATCACGCTGGTCGCCGGTCTGGTGGCCACCGCCGGCTTCGCCGCCCTGACCGTCGGCACGCTCAATCCGATTTCCGTGGCTTTTGCCGTGCTGTTCGTCGGTTTGGCGGTCGATTTCAGTATTCAGCTCACCGTGCGCTACCGCGAGGAGCGGTTTCTCAATGCCGATCCGGCGCTGGCGCTGGAGGCCACCGCCCGGAGCATGGCCGGCGGCGTGCTGCTGGCGGCGCTGACCACCGCGGTCGGCTTTCTTGCCTTTCTGCCCACCGCCTATGTCGGGGTGTCCCAGCTCGGACTGGTCGCCGGCGCCGGCATGCTGATCGCGGTGATGCTCAATTTCACGCTGCTGCCGGCGCTGCTGACGCTGTTCCGGCCCCATGGCGAACCGGCCTCGGTGGGATTCGCCCGGGCGGCGCCCTTCGACGACTGGCTGGTCCGGCGCCGGGGGCGGGTGATGCTCGCGGCGGCGCTGGTTGCGGCGACCGGGCTAGGGCTGACGCCTTGGCTGCGCTTCGATTCCAATCCGATGAATCTGCGTGACGCCCACACCGAATCGGTGGCGGTGACCCTCGATCTGATGGCCGACCCCGACACCTCGCCCTTCACCGCCGAGATTCTGGTCCCGGATCCGCTCCGGGTGCCGGCGCTGCTCGCCCGGCTCGAGGCCTTGCCCGAGGTGCACCGCGCCCTGGCGCTGGCGGTGTTCGTGCCCGAACAGCAGGAGCAGAAGCTGGCGGTGCTCGAGGACGTCTCGCTGCTGCTCGGGCCGACACTGTCGCCGGTCACCGTTGCGGCGCCGCCCGACGGGCCGGCGGTGCGCCAGACCCTCGGCGCCACCCTGGAGGCCCTGCGAGGGCAGCCGGGCGAGCCGACCGCGCGCCGCCTCGCCGGGTTGCTGGAGCAGGCGCTCGGCCGCGGCGACGCCGTGCTGGCGCCACTCACCACCGCCCTGCTCTCGGGCCTGATGCCGCGCCTGGAGGCCCTCCGCGAGGCGCTGTCGGCGACACCGGTGACCCTGGAGACCCTGCCCGACAGTCTGCGCCGGGACTGGATCGGCAGCGGCGGCCAGGCCCGTATCGAGGTTTTCCCCAACGGCAATGCCGGCGACCCGGCAACCCTGGCGCGCTTCGTCGCGGCGGTGCGCGGCGTCGCGCCCGATGCCACCGGCCCGGCGGTGACGACCTACGAATCGGCCCAGACGATCATCCGCGCCTTCGCCGAAGCCGGGCTGATTGCGCTGGTCGCGATCTTCCTGCTGCTGATGGTGGTATTGCGGCGGGTCGGAGAGGTGCTGCTGGTGCTGGCGCCGCTGGCGCTCTCGATGCTGATGACGGTGATCGCCGCGGTCATCATCGGTCTGCCGCTGAATTTTGCCAACGTCATCGCCCTGCCGCTGCTGCTCGGCATCGGCGTCGCCTTCAACATTTACTTCGTGATGAACTGGCGGCGCGGGCAGACCAGGCCGCTGCAGTCGAGCACGGCGCGGGCCGTGCTGTTCAGTGCCCTGACCACCACGGTCGCGTTCGGCTCCCTCGCGCTTTCGAAACATCCCGGCACGGCCTCGATGGGCGTCCTGCTGACGCTGTCGCTCGCTTTCACGCTCCTGAACACAATGCTGACCCTGCCGGCCCTGCTCGCGGCGCGACCGGCGCACAGTGGGGCCGAGATGTCACAGCCCGAAGGTAACGAGTCGGTCAATCCCCAGTCACCGTCTTGACACGCCGTGTTGAATGGCCCCATTTAACGTGCGGTTCGATCGTTCCTTTCACTTCCCACCGGCGGATGACGCGTATGAACAAGCTTTACAATAAAGCGGGGAAGACCGCGTTAGGTCTGGTGGCCGCTGGTATGGTGTTGGCTTCACTGGGCGGTTGTGCAACCCCGCCCGCGGATCCGGTGGCTCGTGCCGAATTCGAGCAGATCAATGATCCTATGGAGCCGGCCAACCGTTACTTCTTCGAACTGAACCGCTTTCTTGATTTTCTGCTGATCCATCCCTGGGCGGATACTTATCGCCGCATCGTCCCCGACTTCGGGCGTGAGCGCGTCCACAATGCCCTCCAGAATGTCGGCTCGCCGATGGACGTGGTCAATCAGGCCCTCCAGGGCCGGGGCACCGACAGCGCCACCACCCTGGGCCGTTTCGTGGTCAATTCGACCGCCGGCGTCGGCGGCCTGTTCGATGTCGCCACCGGTTGGGGCCTGCCCGCCAGTTCGGCCGATTTCGGCCAGACCCTCCATGTCTGGGGCGCTCCGGAAGGGCCGTATATGGTGATGCCGATCCTCGGGCCGTCCAATCCCCGTGATGCCGTCGGCTTCGGTGTCGACAACTTCGCCGATCCGATGGGCTGGGTGTTCAAGCTCAACAGCCTCAATGAAGTCAACACCGGCCTGACCGTCGGCAACGCGATCGACAAGCGCGCCGAATACATCGAACCGATGGAAGCTCTGGAAAAGTCCTCGATCGACTTCTATGCCCAGGTACGCAGCATGTTCCGCCAGCATCGGGCCAAGGAACTGGGCATTGAGGCCAGCGGCAGCAGCACCCCCAGCTATGATTTCTACTCGGAGCCGGTGGCCGAGCCCAAAGCCAAGACCAAGGCCAAGTAAGCCTCGGCGGTCGCGGTCCCCTCCGGTCGGCTGTTTGACGGGCGCGCCTTCGGGCGCGCCCGTTGCGTTTCCGGGGTCTTGGCCGAGGCCGGCCGGCCTGTTGCGCGTTGCCATGGCGGGGGATGGCGTGCGACAGTCCGGTGACGTTCATCTTTTTCCCTGCGCCGCCCCATGCCGTCTTCGCCCAGCAGCCCGACCGAATCTCCCTGGGTCGCCGACCCGGTCCGCGACTTTCTCTGCTACCGCCTGGTGATGCTGGCGGTGGCGGTGCTCGACGTTGCCTTCGCCGACGACGGCATCGACAAGGAGTATCGCCGCTGGCAAAAAAGCGCCCGGCGCAAGCCGCGGTCGCGCGCCCTGGCCGCCGGCGGCCCCGACAACCCCGCGAGCCCGGCGGAGCCCCTGAAGGAAATCCGCTCCTGGGAGCGGCCGGGCGGTTACACCGTGCGCGTCCTGGCCCAACTCAAGTGGGGCGAGTTTGTGGTCGTGATCGAGGAGGAGGATTTCCGCGCCGAAATCATGGCCATCTATGACATCGACGCCTTCGAGGTCACCGCCGCCGGGGTCGAGAGCTTTGCCGGCGACGCCGTCCGGGCGATCGAGGTGGCGCACCGGTTCGTGCTGATGCTGGAGGAGGTGGGCCTCGATCTCGACGAACCGGACCTGGAGTTCGCCTCGGCCCCGCTGGCCGGCGGCACGCCCGAGTCCGCGGTGATCGAGATCGGCCACCGGGTCGAACTCATTGCCGACCGGGTCGCCGCCGGCCTGAGCGGGCGTCCGGGGGACGGCCTTGGCCTCGAGGATGAGCACTTCCTGGCCACAACGCCCGCGGCGCTGTGGGCAATCCGCGATGGTTTCATCGCCCGGACCGCCGGTGGCGTCGCGGTCGAATCGAAGGCGCTGCTGGCCTGGCAAACCCTGCTGGAAAAGCAGTTGGAGGAAATCCGCTTCAAGGCTGAGCGCAAGCACGCCTGGGCGCTCGAAATGATCGACCGCTACCAGTCCGATCTCCTGACCATGGCCAAGCGGCCCGGGGTGGACATCAATACCTGGCAGGCGCTGGTGATCGCGCTCGATCGCGCCAAGATCGGCATTCGCCCCGATGTTCGCGCCGCCTCTCTGGATCTGGCGGCCGGAGTCGCCGGCCGAGGCCCGGCCGCCGCCGACATCATGCGCTCGATGGAGGAGATCGTCGAATCGGGCGGCGGCGATCCCTTCCGCATCGCCCATCATCTCTTCGACGCCATGACCATGATGCCGCCGGACTTCGCCAATGCCGGGGTGATGATGGTCAGCGAGGCGCCGCTGCCGGCGCTGCGCGATGTCCTGCCGCTGGTGCTGCTCGCTCCCGAGGCCGCCTGCCGGCAGGCGGCGGCGGCGGCACTGGAGCAGATGGCGGCGGAAAAGCGCCTGACCCCGTCCGGCCTGCGCCGGTTGATCGCCCTGCGCTCCTGGCTGCCCGAGGGCGAGCGGCCAACCATCGATCAGGCCATCCGCAAGGCCCGGCTGGCCGGCGTCGATTGCGCGCCCTGGCCGGCGGGGCAGGTCCGGGCGCTCAAGGCGACGGTAATCGACGGCTCGGGCTGCCAAAGTCTGGTCGCCCTGGCCAGGGACGACCGCCGCACCCTCTTCACCGGCATTCTGACCAAGCAGGGCTTTGGCGTCCGCGATGTCATACTGGAGCGCGGTCTCGCCCGCCGCGATGCCGAGGCGATGCTGGCATCGGTGGCCGACCGGGTGCTGACACTGGCGGTGACCCGCCCCTATCTCGACCGCATGGTGCAGCACGCGCTCTGGACCGGGGTTTCGGCCGGGCGCATGCCGCCGCTCGAACTGCTGGAGGTTGCCGAAACCCTGGGCGCCGGCGACTGGCGCGCCCAGCGCCTCGATGCCGGCGCCGAACTCGAACAGCTGCTCTCGGAGTTGCCGGCCGGGCAGGCCACGCCGGCCGCCCGCATCGAGGCGCTGCGGCGCAGTGCCGAGTGGTTGAAGATGCCGGCGCTGGCCGACTCCTGGTTCGAGGACGACGAAAGCGCCCGCGCCCTCTGCCTCGCCCATGGCCGCAACACCAAAAAGCTGATTCCGGCCCTGCTGGCCGAGGTGATCGAGCCCCGGCGCGGCATCTGGGCCGAGCGGCTGGTCTGGATGGCGCTCTGGACCCGGGCCGGCGGCGGTGGCCCCGGCCTGCCGGCCTGGTCCGACTACGCCCGGGTCGCCCAGGCCCTCTATGCCGGCGCGCCGCTGACCGAGGTGCCGCTGATGACCGCGATCGCCAAACTCACCGCCGGCCACCTCGGCTAGCGCATTGTCCGGAAGGGTTAAACGCGGGTCGGTTCCGGAGCCTGGATACCGGCGGGCGGCGGACCATCTCTTGTTACAGCCCGTCTTTCGGAGCACGGCAAGAGAGGAAAGCGCCATGGCGTTTCATGAGCAGCCTTGCACGCCCTGCGCGGGCGGCCTGCCGCCGCTGTCCGAAGCGGCGGCCCGCGGCCTCGCGGTTCAGGTGCCGGACTGGCAGATCGCCGACGGAGCGACCCGGCTGGTGCGCCGGTTCCCGGTGCCGGACTACGCGCAGGCCCTGGCCTTCGTGACCGCGCTGAGCGCCATCGCCGAAGCCGAAGGCCACCATCCCGATGTCTGCTTCGGCTGGGGCTATGTCACGGTCAGCATGCAGACCCATGCGATCAAGGGTCTGCACCAGAACGACTTTCTGCTCGCGGCCAAAATCGACCGCCTGGCCGGGGCCCGCTGATGACCCCTTATCGGCGGGAAACCGCAGAAGGCCCGCCGCCCTCAGGCCCGGCGCGCCCCGGCCCTCAGGGCTCCGGCCAGCCGGTCGAGCAGGCCGAGCAGCGTCCGGGAGTGTCCGGTCATGGTGTCGAGCGCGCTCCGCTCGCCGGCGCGGTCGCCGGTTTCGTGGCATCTCAACGCCGTGCGCGCGGCCTCGTGAACCGCGGCGTGCGGCGTCTCCAGGGCTAGAAAGGACGGCTCGCGGCGCAGCGCCGGCTCCCTGACCGAATCATACCATTTGCCGAGCCGGCACTGGTGATGATCGGGCAGAGTGGCCGCGGTGACGTCGCCGTGACCGGCCAGCTTGTCGTCGACCCGCTTGCGGAAGGCGAGGTGGTCACCCTTGGTCGCCTCGACCAGCGCGACGTGACGCTCCAGCGAGGCGCTGCCGGCTCCGGCTTCGGTGACGAAGAAGGCCAGCATATCCTGGAGGTCCCGGGCCTGCCCTGCCATCTCCTGGGCCGCCGCCGTGGTCTGCTCGACCAGCGCGGCGTTTTTCTGAGTCATTTCGTCGACGCCGCTGACCGAGGCGTTGATCTCGACCAGGGTCCGGGCCTGCTCGGCGGCGGCGGTCGCAATGTCGCCGATCATCGACGCCACCCCCTCGACATTGCTGGCGATGCCACTGAGCGCGCCGCCCGCCTGCTGGACCAGATCCACCCCGGTCCGGACCTGACTGTCGCTGTTGAGGATCAGGGCCTTGATTTCCTTGCTCGCCTGCGCCGAGCGCTGGGCCAGCACCCGGACCTCCTGCGCGACCACGGCAAAGCCCTTGCCGGCGTCGCCCGCCCGGGCCGCCTCGACCGCGGCATTGAGGGCCAGCAGATTGGTCTGGAAGGCGATCTCGTCGATCACGCCGATGATGTCGGTGATCCTGCGGCTGGCCTCGGCGATCCGCTTCATGGCCTCGATCGCCGAACCGGCCACCGAGCCGCCCTCGCCCGCGGCCTGCAGCGCCCCGGACGCCATGCTGTTGGCCCGCTGGCTGTTGTCGGCACTGGCGCGCACGGTGGCGCCCAGCTGTTCCATCGCCGCCGCGGTTTCTTCCAGACTCGAGGCCTGCTCCTCAGTGCGCTGGGCCAGATCCGCGCTGCCGCTGGCGATCTCGGCCGCCGCGCTCGAAATCGCCTCGGCGGCGCCGTCGATCCGACCGACGATGTCGACCAGCCGGTCGGAGGTGGCGTTGAACGCATCCTTCAGCCGGGCATAGGCCCCCTGATAGTCCTTGGTGATCCGGCGGGTGAGATCGCCCTGGGCCAGGGCGTCGGCAACCACGGTCAGGTCGTGGATCACGCCTTCGACGGTTTCGGCCAGCCGGTTGACCCCCTCGCTCATGGTCAGCAGCACGCCGCTCTTGTCCCCGGTGACGATGCGGCGGGCGAGATCGCCCCCGGCCACCGCATTGATCAAGCCGGCGATCTCCTGGCTGATCGTCTGTTCGCGCTGCCGCTGCGCCTCGGCAGCGAGGCGTTCGGCTTCGAGACGCTCCGTCTCGGCGGCGGCGGCGCGCACCGCCGCCAGCGCATTCTTCTTGAAGACCTCGACGGCGACAGCCATTTCGCCGATTTCATCGCGGCGGTCAAGCGAGGGCACCGCAACCTCGAGCCGGCCACCGGCCAGCTGGGTCATCGCCTCGGTCATGCGGGTGAGCGGATGCACCACCGACCGCGCCAGACCGACGACGCAGCCGATCACCAGCAGCAGCACCAGTGCCGCCAGCCCGTATTCGCCCAGGGTCAGGGTCCGTTCCTCGGCGGCCGCCACCGCTTCGATCTCGGAGGTCAGGCGCTCGGAGTCCTTGACGATCTCGTCGATCACCGCCCGGTGGGCGGCGTAGCTGCCGGTCAGCTCCTGATAGGACCGGGCCGCCGCCGCGATATCGCCGGCAGCCAGCGCCGGCAGGAAGTGCCGCTCCAGCTCCTGCCAGAATTTCTGGACATGGCCGTCGGACGTCACGGTCAGTTTGGCGATGATCGCCGGGTCGATCGGCCGGGACGACCAGTAGGCCCGGCGCTCATTGTAATCCTTGCGCAACTGCGCCAGCTTTTTGCCGTGCGCCTCGACCGAGGCCGGCTCGTTAAGCGCCAGCGTGACCTCAAGATAGGCTTCGATGATGTATTCGGGAGGCGGCAGAATGTCGGCCACGAGGTCCTTGCCGGTGACGATCCGATCATAGATCGGGCCGCCGACCTTCACTTTTCCGATGGTGAAGGCGCTCATCGCGACCAGGGCCAGCAATCCGATGATCAGCAGACTGCCGAGTGCCGTAACAATCGTTACGATTTTGGGAGTGTTCATGAGCCCTATCCGGAAGATTGTGGCGAGGACGCCCCGCCGACACTACGCGGATCGGACCCGGAGGGTAAAGCCGTCAACCTCCCGGCTGAGAATATCGGACTGTCGGCTGAGGTCCTTGGCCGCGCCCAGGGCTTCGCCGGCCATCCGGCGGGCTTCGCCGGCGGCCTGATTGATGCCGCCGATGTTGCCCGAAACCTCCTCGGTGCCGCGCGCGGCCTCGGTGACGTTGCGCGCAATCTCCTGGATCGCCGCCCCCTGCTGCTCGACCGCCGAGGCGATGGTGGCGGAAATTTCGCTCATGACGCGGATGGTGCCGCCGATCCCCCGGATCGCTTCGACCGCGGTACCGGTGACCGACTGCATCTGGCCAACCTGGGCCTGGATGTCGTCGGTCGCCCTGGCGGTCTGGTTGGCCAGATTCTTGACTTCGGAGGCGACCACGGCGAAGCCTTTTCCGGCTTCGCCGGCCCGGGCCGCCTCAATGGTGGCGTTGAGGGCCAGGAGATTGGTCTGGGACGCGATGTCGTTGATCAATTGCACGACCTCGCCGATTTTTTGGGCGGCTTCCGAGAGGGAGGTGATGGTGGCGTTGGTGCGGTTGGCTTCATCGACGGCGGCTACGGCCATGCGCGACGATTCGGTGACCCGGCGGCTGATCTCGCTGACCGAGGCGGTCAGCTCTTCGGTAGCGGCGGCCACGGTTTGCACATTGGACGAGGCCTGATCGGCGGCCGCGGCCACCGCCTGGCTCTGGCGGCTGCTCTGGTCGGCCGCCGCAGCCAGGGCCGCCGCCGTGCTCTGCATCTGGTGGGCGGAGCTGGAGACCGCACTCACCACCGCTTTGACGCTTGATTCGAACTGGTCGGCGAGGCGGGTCATCAACCGGCGCTTCTCGGCCTCGGCCTGCTGGCGCGAGCGCTCCTGCTCGGCGCGCAGCCCCGCCATCTCCTGGGCATTGGTCTTGAACACCTCGACCGCCCGGGCCATAGCCCCGACCTCGTCGCCCCGGCTCCGGTGCGGAATCTCGACCTCAAGATCGCCGGCCGCCAGTTGCGCCATCACCGTGGTGGTGCCGGATATGCCGCGATGGATGACCTCGGCCAGCAGCCGCGAAACCAGAAACGACAGGGCGTAGGCAAAGAGGCCGGCGAGCAGCAAAATCGAGAGCGCGCGGTTGGCCGAGGCCGTGGTCGCGCCCTTGACCGAGGCAACCGTGCCCTTCTCGGCCTCGGTCATGTCATCGACCTGCTTTTGCAGCGCCGCTTCGATGTCGACGATGTGGGCCAGCATCGCCAGCGCGGTGGCCGGGTCCGAATCTATCATCTCCAGGACGTCTTCGAGAGCCTTGCGGTATTTGCCGACGCCCCCCTCAAGGGCGCTGGCGCGGTCACGGGCCGCCCCGCCGGCGGCGCCGCTCTTGAGGCGCCCGAACGCCGTCTCGACCGCCTTCAGCTGCTGCCGGCACACCGCCAGCAACTCGTTGCTTTTGGCCTCGCTGATCCCGGCACTGCCGACCGCCGCGACCCGGTAAAGCATGGCGCTGCTCTTGGCCAGCGCCAGCGCCAGACCGGTCAGCTGGTCCTGCTGATCGAACTCGGCGAACAGCACCGAGGAAATGGTCTCACGCTGCTCGCGGATTGTCTCATGAGACAGCACAAACAGCGGAATAGTGGTAACGGCAAAAACGATGACGATCAGCAGGAGTTTCCAGCGCAGCGACAGATTGGACAGCAGATTTGTCATAATGACCCCCGAACGCCTCGACTCCTGCTTACACCCGGCATAAAATGCTACTTATAGGCACCAGCAAAGATAACCACGTCCCCGACCTTAAGAACATAGCTGGTCTTGTCCATGATTTTCTTGGTCACCGGATTGCTGAATTTATAGTCGACCCAGCCGCTTCCCTTGGTCTTCGCCACATCGACGATTTCGATACCATAGGGCTTGCCCTCGATATCCTTGAACTCGTTGAGCGACTTTCCGATCATCTTGGCGTTGCCGCCATGGGCGATGCGTACACCGTCGGCCAGCGTCGCAACCACGACATAGAGGTCGCGATCGACGAACTGCCCCTGGCGATCGTTGAAGGCCGCGACCGCCTTGTCACGCCCGTTGGCGTCCCAAAAGGCCGCGGCCCGCTCGACCAGCGCCTTGGCCTCCTCCTTGGTGCCGAACTCGCCGGCGCCTGCCGCCAGGCTGGTGAATGCGAAAGCGGCAGCCATGATCAGTCCAAATACCCTAAACATCGCCATGACCTCTTGTTTTGTCGCAGTTTCGATTTCATTTACAGCGCCATCCGCGTTGCTTTGGGCCTGCCGCCAAGGCGGCGCCTAGCCTTATCGCTGGCCGACCAGTCGATATCGCAATGATTTCCTTTGGTTGTCATTACGATCGTCCAGCATCGCCAAAGTGGCTGCTGCGCGTAAAGGACGCTAGCAAATAACCGCGCCAAAGTCCATGGCATTTGATAAGTTCTCAATCTTCTATGGGCGATGCTGGTTTGTGCGGACCTTGGCAAAGACCCGGGGCCACCCGGTAAGCTTAATGACAGTCGAACCGGGCGCCGTCGAACATTGTTCCAGGTCTTGTCTTCCTCAGCCCCGGGGCATCGCGTGCCGCGGGATCGCAGCGCCGGGCCTGACGCCACGGCGGGGTTTCCTCCCCGCGCGATCGGCTCTAGAGTGCGGAAGGCTGGCGCCCTCTGCCCCGAGCATGACGGTGGTCGCGGCGGGTTCCAGGAGAGTGGCGGGAGACGGGCGTGCGGCGCAGTGTTTCTGAAATCGCAATGCTGGTGGTTGTCGTCGGCTTCTCCTTGGCGTTCCCGCGCTTTTTTGTGCCGGTGGCGGCGATCGAGAGCTGGATTTCCGACCTGTTCAGCGTTTTCACCGCCGCCCCCGAATCCCCGAGCCAGACCGTCCTCGTCCTCACCCTCACCGAGGAAACCCTGGCCCGTTTTCCCTACCGCTCGCCGGTGGACCGCGCTTTTCTGGCCGAGTTGATCGGCACCGTGGACCGGGCCGGCGCCCGGGCGATCGGCTTCGACGTCCTGTTCGACCAACCGACGGAACCGGCGAAGGACGCGGCGCTGGCCGCGGCGTTCCGGGCGGCGCGCCTGCCGATCGTGGTCGCCGCGGCAGGCCGGGGCGCCGGCCTGACACCGGCGCAGAGCGCCTGGCTCACCGATTTCACGAGGCCGGTACTGTCCGGACTGGCCAACCTGCGCAAGGATGACCGCGACGGCACGGTGCGCGAAACCCTGCCCGCCGAGAACGGCCGGCTCTGCCTGCCCTGCGCCGTGGCCGGGGCGCTGGGCCGGCCGGTCCCCGACGGCGCGGTGCCGATCGTCTACCGGCGCGGTCCCGATGCCGCCACGCTGGCGATTCCGGCCTATCCCGCCCATCTCGCGGCGATGCTGCCGCCTGACTGGCTGCGCGGCAAGGTGATCCTGGTCGGCTCCGATCTGCCTCAGGAGGACCGCCATCGCACGCCCTTCGCCGCCGCCTTCGGCAATCGCGAGGGCACGATTCCCGGCGTTTTCATCCACGCCTTCGCGCTCGCTCAGTTCCTCGATGGCCGGACCCGGCCGCCCTGGACCCTGGCCGAGGCGGCCCTGCTAACCACCGTCACCGCCGGCGCCGGCCTGATTATCGCCGCGCTGTCGCTGCCGCTCCCGGCGACGCTGGGCCTCGCGTTGATCGCGCTGGCGCTGCCCTGGGCCGGTGGCTTTGCTCTCGCTTATGCCGGCGGCCCGGTGGCAGCGCCGATGGCGCCCTCGCTGGCGCTGATCCTGGCGGGCAGCCTTGGCAGCGTGCTGGCCGGGCGGCGGCAACTGGCGGAGAAGCGCTTTATCGAATCGGCGTTCCGGCGCTACGTCTCACCGGCGGTGCTGGCCGAAATCCAGGCCGATCCCAGCAAGCTGTGCCTGGGGGGCGAGCGGCGCGACCTGACCTTCATCTTCACCGACATCGCCGATTTCACCACCCTGTCCGAACGCCTGCCAGCCGAGCAGGTGGCCAGCCTGCTCAATCACTATCTCGACGGCATGAGCGCGATCGTGCTCCAGCATTCCGGCACCATCGACAAGTTCATCGGCGACGCCGTGGTCGCGCTGTTCGGCGCCCCGGTGGCCCACGATGACGACGCCGACCGCGCCGTCTCCTGCGCGCTCGCGATGGACGCCTTCGCGGCGCGCTTCCGCGACGACCAGTCCGGGGCCGGCTTCGGCATCACCCGGATCGGCGTCAACAGTGGGCCGGCGGTGGTCGGCAATTTCGGAAGCAGCGCCCGGTTCGACTACACCGCGATCGGCGACACCGTCAACACCGCCGCCCGCCTCGAAGGTCTCAACAAGTATCTCGGCACCCGGATCGCGGTCGGCGGTGAAACCGTGGTCCGCTGCCGCCGCCACCGCTTTCTGCCGGTGGCCGAGGTGGTGCTGAAAGGCAAACAGGTGGCAATTCCGGTGTATGTTCCGCTGGCGCCCGGGACCGACGAGGCCCTTGCCGAGGCGTATTGCGACCTCTACGCTCTCCTCGCGGCCGGGGACGCGGCGGCCCCCGAACGTCTGGCCGGCCTTGCCAGCCGCTGGCCCGACGACCCGCTGCTTACCTTACACCGGCAGCGCCTCGCAGAAGACGGCCGCGGAGTCGTGATGGTCATGACCGACAAGTAGCCGGCGACCGGAATCTGTAACCTACGATACCGCCCATGGTATGATGGCCGCCCCGACCCGCAATCCGCCTGGATGCCGATGACCAACAGCCGGTACGAAACCCTGAGCCAACGAATGCAGCGCCGGACCGAGGAATCAGCGGCGCGGCGGCGCATTCCCCGCTGGACCGCCGCCGGAATCGTCTGTCTGATCGTCTTCATCGCCGCCTTCCTGTTCGGCATCGAAGTCGTCTGGCGCTAACGCCCGGACTAAATTGCAGGTTCGGCGGCGCCTGAACCACAGCTCGATACGCGCTCGTTCTCAGCTCCGTCATAAGCGGTCGCCGCGATCCGGCAGGCTGCGAAATGTTGAGGAGAGACCCGTTTGGAACCGCACCGGCCACGACATCACGATCCGTTTCTCCGCCTTGCCCTGACGATGCTGCTGGCTCTCTGCGGCGGCGGCAGCGGCCTCGCCCGGGCCGCGGCCGTGCTCGCGCCGCCCGGGCCATGACCGGCCGCCGCCGGACCGACATCGCCGGCCTCATTCTGGCCGGCGGCCGCTCGCGGCGGATGGGCGGCGGCGACAAGGCGCTGCTGACTCTGGGCGGCGTGACGCTGCTGACCCGGGTCGCAGCCACGCTCGCGCCCCAGGTCGGCCCGCTGCTGCTGAGCGCGGCCAGCGATGCCGTGCGCGGCGCCGCGCCCGGACTGCCGGCAGTGACCGACCCGCTGCCCGATTTCGCCGGGCCGCTGGCCGGGGTGCTGGCCGGTCTCGACTGGGTGCGCGCCAAGGCGCCGCAGTGCCACTGGCTGATCAGCGTTCCGGTCGACGCGCCGCTGCTGCCCGCCGATCTCGTGGTCCGGCTGGCCGCCGCGGTCGAAGCCGGCGCCGGCACCCTGGCCTGCGCCCGCTCGGGCGGGCGGCGCCATCCCGTGGTCTGCCTCTGGCCGCTCGCCTTGGCCGAAACGCTGGCCGAGGCCGTGCTTGTTGAGGGGGTGCGCAGGGTGGCCGAGTGGCTCGGACGCCACCGGCTGGCGCTGGTCGACTGGCCGGACCAGCCGCTCGACCCCTTCCTCAACGTCAACACCCCCGAGGACTTCGCCCGGCTTGCAGCCGCGCTGGCCAAAGCCGACCCGGGCGGGACTCCGGGCCGGCGCCGCGGCTGATGCAAGAAAGCGCGAAACGGCACCGGCGCCACGAGAAAAAACCGCCCGGCCCCCTTTTGAGGAGCCGGGCGGTTCTCAACGGTCCAGGCCGGGATGGCGGCCCTCCGAAGCTCAGGCGGCGAGCGGGCGGGACATCATCTCGACGGCCGCGTTGACCCGCTCATTGAGCGGCGCCAGAGCGGCGCGGGCGGTGCCGGAAACCAGGGACTGCAGCCGCTCGGTCTCGCTGACCAGAGCGTTGACGCTCTCCTTGGCATAGCTCTGCTGGATTTCCGCCGCCTCGGTGACGCTGCCGGCCGCAGCCAGCTTGCGCAGGGAGGCGAGCGACGCCTCGGTGGTCTTCTTGGAATAGGCGGTCACGGCGGCGCCGGCGTCCTCGATGCCGCGGGCGAAGATGCGGGTGGCTTCGATCACCGCCTCGACATTCTTGCGGTTGAGATCGGTGATCTCCTCGACGGTCTTGCCGGCCTTGGCGGCCTGATCCTGGCTGGCCTTCACGAGGTCTTCGAGCGCCTGCTGGCTGCGCGCGACAACGTCTTCGACGATCTTGGCGGTGGCGGCGAACTGGTCGGTCATGGCTGGACTCCTGATGGTTTGGGTGGCTGCAGCTGCCTTTGCTGCACTGCAACATTGAGCCCACTATACCCAGGATTAAGAAAGTGTCAATGCCATTTTTGTGCGCTGCACAAAACTTCATGCGGGTAAACGCCACGGAGGCGGCTCTCGTTTTCGGGCAGCGCGATCCTTCGGGCGGCGGGAACGCTTGCACCGGAGCGGCCGGGGCGGCAGAGTGGCGGCCTTCATCGCCTAGGAGCGCGCCGAGCCATGACCTATTGTTTGGGGATCAAGATCCAGGACGGGCTGATCGCTCTGGCCGACGGCCGGATCACCAGCGGCACCCAGCTCTCGGCGGCCCAGAAGCTGATCATGATGGAAAGCCAGGGCTGCCGGTTCTTCATCATGACCTCGGGTTTGCGTTCGGTCCGCGACAAGACCCTGGCCTATCTGCGCCGGACCCTGACCCACGAGCGCGCCGAAGGCTTTCCGACCATGCTGGAGGCGGTGACCAGCTTTTCCCGCTGCCTGCGCCAGGTGGCGAAGGAGGACCGCGAGGCCCTGGAGGCCTCGAAGCTCAGCTTCAACCTCCACGCCATCATCGGCGGCCAACTCACCGCCGACACCGAGCCCTATATGTATCTGATCTATCCGGAGGGCAACTGGATCGAGGTCGACGAGCGCACGCCCTACCTGACCATCGGCGCCACCGGCTATGGCAAGCCGATTCTCGACCGGGCCCTGCGCTATACCACCTCGATGCAGACGACGCTGAAGATCGCCTATCTTTCCTTCGACTCGACCCGCTTCAGCACCTCGGACGTCGGTTATCCGTTCGACCTCACGACCTACACCAACGCCGAGCGCCACTGGCGCCATACCACCTTCGACTATGACGATCTGGTCGAACAGCGGCAGTGGTGGAACCACAACATCACGGCGCTGCTCCGCGGCCTGCCCGACTCGCCCTGGGTCACACGTCTGGTACCCCCGGGCCTGATGCGGCAGGAGTAGCGCGCGTCGGCACGCCGTCACCGGTTTCGCCGGCCGCCGGCAGGTGAACGTTGAGAATCCGGTTGCCGCCGAGGCAGCCGGAGATCAGCCATTCCAGCGCCGCGCCCGGCTGCCCGGGCGCCCCCGGCACCGGCGTGAACAACCCGAGCCGGTCAAACCAGTAGATCAGCCCGGTAAAACCGTCGGGCGACAGCGGCAGGCGCTGGCGCGGGCCGGGCGGCTCGGCCGGCGGCTCACCGCGGGCCAACTCCTCGGGGCTGAATTCGTGGTGAATCATGAGGGCGCCGCCAGCCTCGTTGCCGATCACCTCCAGCACCCGGAAACGGGCATCGGCCCGGCGCCAGACCAGCCGGAAGGCGTCGAGACCGCCGTTCTCGCACTGGGCGCGCAGATCTTCGCCGCTGAAGAAACCGAGCCACGCGGCTTCGCGGGCCGGCGTTCTCGAGCCGCCGGGCTCGGCGCCGATCCCGGCGCAGCCGCCCAGCGCCAAGGCCAGCCAGAGGCCGATCAGCCCCGCCACCGCCCGCCCCGCCGCTGCCGTCACCCGCCGTGCCTTCATGGCCGAGATATGGCATGCTTTTCCGCCGTTGACGAGGGATGTCGGCCGCCCGGAGCCGGCAAATCGGCAGGGCCGGACCGCGCCGGAGACAGGAAAGGCAATGACAACAAATGCCATGGGGTGCGACAAAATCCACCAACTAAACATCTCCCCCCTAGACACTGATTCCGTTTGTGTTTAGGATTCGAATCGCGAGTCGGGGGGCCGTTGGGCCGTGAGGGGAGTTCTGCCGCCGTGTCACTGTCGTTCTCCATCACATCAATGCTGTCGGGTCGGATGCCGATTCGCAGCATCACCTTGGCCGCCGCCTGCGCCGGCGCCCTGTTCGCCGCCACGCCGGCCGGCGCCGTCGATTACAGCTCGATCGTGATCGACGCCGACAGCGGCAAGGTGCTGCAGGCCGACCGGCCCGACGCCCGCAATTATCCGGCGTCGCTGACCAAGATGATGACGCTCTACCTGGCCTTTGAGGCGCTCGACTCCAAGCGCCTGCGGCTGGATCAGGAGCTGACCGTCTCCGCCCACGCCGAAGCGCAGCGGCCCTCGAAGCTCGGGCTCAGGACCGGGGAAACCATCAAGGCCGAGCATGCGATCCTGGCCGTGGTCACCAAGTCGGCCAACGACATGGCTGTGGTGCTCGCCGAGGCGCTCGGCGGCAGCGAAGCCGCCTTCGCGGTGCAGATGACCCAGAAGGCCCGCGGTCTCGGCATGACCCGCACCACCTTCCGCAACGCCTCGGGCCTGCCCAACGACCAGCAGATGAGCACGCCGCGGGATCTGGCGACCCTCGGCCTGGCCCTGATCGAGGACTGGCCGCAGTTCTACCATTATTTCAGCCGGACCTCGTTCAGCTACAACGGCCAGACCATGGCCAACCACAATCACCTGATGTCCCGCTATCCGGGCATGGACGGCATCAAGACCGGGTTCATCAACAAATCGGGCTTCAACCTCGTCGCCTCGGCAGTGCGCAACGGCCACCGGCTGGTCGCGGTGGTGATGGGCGGCCCCTCGGCCCGGGCCCGCGACAATCACATGGCCGGATTGCTCGACGCCGCCTTCCGGCGGATCGGTTCGGGCAAGGAGCCGGCACCGGCGATGGTCCGCGCCCCCCCCGGCGATGAGACCGCCGACGCCAGCCCCGAGCCGGCCGACGATATCGGCAAGCTGGCCGGCAGCGCCGTCGGCGACCAGGACGACGACCAGGATCCGGCCCCCCAGCCTCCGGCCAAGGTGGTCAAGGTGTCGGCGCCGCCGCCGAACCCGGCCCACGTGCTGACGCCACCCCGCACCGCGGGCTCGGGCAACTGGAGCATTCAGCTTGGCCGCTTCGTCGATCAGGCCAAGGCCCGTGCCGCCCTCGACAAGGCCAGCCGTCATCTGCCCAGCGGCGTCGGACGCCCGGCCGTCAGCCTGCAAAAGGTCGGCGACCGCCGCCACAAGGCCTTCCGCGCCCTCCTGACCGGCTTCCGCGACGAGCGCTCGGCCAGCCTCGCCTGCGCCAAGATCAAGATCAGGGGCCACGTCTGCCGCGTCATGCCGGCGGCACAGGGATGAGCCGGCTGCGCGCGGCGCTGGCTGCCGCTCTGCTCGGGCTTGGCCTCGCCACGCCGGCTGCGGCCACGACCCAGCGCCTGAGCTATGTCGTCTATTTCGGCTTCCTGCCGGCGCTCAACGTCGCCACCAGCGTCGGCAGCGATGCCGGGCGCTACCGACTCGAGGCCCGGGTGGTGCCGCAATCCTGGATTTCCTGGGCGATCCCCTGGACCGCCAACTCCGAGGCCTCCGGCACACTGGCGAGCGGCACCGGCGGCGTCATGCCCGAGGGCTACCGCTCGGCCGCGACCTGGGGCACGCGCAAGCGGGAAACCATCCTCGATTTCGCCGCCGACGGCAGCCTCAAGACCACGATCGAGCCGCCCAAGGTCGAGGAGGGCCGCGAGCCGGTGCCCGCCGAGATGCTGAAAAGCGTGCTCGATCCGGTCAGCGCCGTGGCCGCGATGCTTGGTGCCGCCGCGGCCGGCGGGCCGGGCTGCGCGCCCTCGGTGCCGGTGTTCGACGGCCGCCGCCGCTTTGACATTCACGCCGAGCGCCAGCCCGACGCCATCCTGGCGCCGGCCAGCTACAGCGCCTACGCCGGTCCGGCGGTGGTCTGTCAGCTGCGCTTCCGGTCGCTGGCCGGCGGCTACCGCGACGGCGAGCGCTCGCGCTTCTGGCAGACCGACAAGCCGGGCGCCGAACGGCCGCCGATCGAACTCTGGCTGGCGCCGTTGCGCGAGGGCGCCCTGCCGGTGCCGGTCTATGTCGCCGGCAAGAGCATCCTCGGCTGGGTTACCGCCTACCTCGCCTCCTACAGCTTCGATCCCGACTGAAGCGGCCGGGTCGCGGCCGCCAGCCATGCCGCCGCCGCCAGCTCGAGCAGCGGCGTCAGACTCTCGCGCACCCTGAGGTGGTAGGCTTCCAGCCAGTCCCGCTCGCGGTCGTCGAGCAGGGCCACCTCGATCAGGGCGCGGTCGATCGGAACCAGGGTCAGGGTTTCGAATTCCAGCATCGGCGCCAGCGCCGAGGCCCGGACCGCCATCAGATTCTCGATCCGGATGCCATAGGCGCCGGCGACATAGCAGCCCGGCTCGTTGGAGAGGATCATCCCCGGCGCGAGGGCGATCCGGCTCGGCCGCTTGGAAATCCGCTGCGGCCCCTCGTGCACCGAAAGATAGCTGCCGACGCCGTGGCCAGTGCCGTGATCGTAATCGAGCCCGGCCTGCCACAGCGGCAGCCGCGCCAGCACGTCGAGCTGGCTGCCGGTGGTGCCGGGAGGAAAGCGCACGCCGGCCAGCGCGATATGGCCCTTGAGAACCCGGGTGAAACGCTCGCGCATTTCGGCCGTGGGCGCGCCGAGGGCGACGGTGCGGGTGATGTCGGTGGTGCCGTCCTGATACTGGGCGCCGCTGTCGACCAGATAGAGCGTGCCCGGCAGCAGCGGGCGGTCGCTCTCCGGGCTGACCCGGTAGTGGACGATGGCACCGTTGGCCCCGGCGCCGGAAATGGTCTCGAAGCTGAGATCGCGGAACAGCGCCCCCTGGCGCCGGAACGCCTCCAGCCGGGTCGCCGCGCCGAGTTCGGTGACGGCGCCGTCCAGCGCCCCCTCCAGCCAATGGAGGAAGCGGACCATGGCCACACCGTCCCGGAGATGGGCGGCGCGGGCGCCGGCCAGTTCGGCCGCGCTCTTGCACGCCCGGGGCAGCGCGGTGGCATCGGCCGCGCGCTCGATGGTGGCACCGGCGGCGCAGAGGCGGGCGATCACCGCCGAGGCCGCGCTCTCGGCATCGACCCGGACCCGGCAGCCGGCCCGCCCCAACCGGTCCAGCGCCTCGGTCAGGGCCGCGGGCGGCCGCACGGTGACCGCGGCGCCGAGGTGAGCGATCAGCTCCGCCGAGAGCTTGCGGGCATCAATGAACAGTTCGACCCGCTCGTCCTCATACAGAATCGCGAAACTCAGGGCCAGCGGCGAGCGCGGCACGTCGCCGCCCCGGATATTGAGCAGCCAGGCCACCGACTCGGGCATGGTCAGAACCGTCGCCCGGCTCCGGCTCTGGCGCAGCACGGCGGCCAGTTCGGCGCATTTCTCCCCGGCGCTGCGGCCGGCATAGGTCAACGGCTGGATGGTCACCGACGCCAGCGGCGGCGGCGGCCGGTCCGGCCAGACCGCGTCGATCGGATTGTCCGCCACCGACTCCAGCTGAATGCCGGCGCGGGCCAGTTCGGGGCCAAGGGCGTCGACCCAGCCGGTAGTGTGCAACCAGGGATCGTAGCCGATCCGCCCGCCCGCCGGCAGCGCCTCGATCAGCCAGCCGGCCAGCGAATCATCGATCTGGTGCCGGAAGCCATAGTCGGCGCCGGCAACCTCGGCCCGGACCTGGAGGGTATAGCGGCCATCGGTGAACACCGCCGCCCGCCCGGCCAGCACCACCGCCAGCCCGGCCGAGCCGGTGAAACCGGTCAGCCAGGACAGCCGCTCCGCCCCCGGCGGCACATATTCGCCCTGATGTTCGTCGGCGCGCGGCACGACAAAGCCGTCGAGGCCGCGACGGACCAGCTCGGCCCGCAGCGCCGTCAGTCTCAGCTGATGAAGGTCCGACATTGCGCCCGCTCTTTGCTGCCCCGGCCCGTTCTCCCGGCGGGGCACGCTAGGACCGACCGGCGTCGGGGCGCAAGGGCCGGCGGCGCGACGCTGGCCTGCCCCAGGCCTCAGGCGGCGCTGAAGCGCTTGGTCGGAGAGAGCGGGGAGGACAGCGGCGCGGCCTGAACGTTGGGACGGGCCGGCGCGCAGGGGCTGGAGGGCTGTTTGAGCGAACGCATGGTTTGGCGATGCGCCTTCATCTGTGCGACATAAGGACGCATGCGCAGATCGCTCTGAATGATATGGTGGACCAGCCAGTCCTTCAGCAGATCGATGATCTCCCGCGCCACCACCGAAATATCGGCCCGGTTGGCGGCGGTGCGGCGATGGGCGATGATGCCGTCGAGCTTTTTGATCACGTCGCGGTGCTCGCGGGCATGGGCCTCAAAGAACGGATACTGGGCCGACCGCTGCAACTCCTCCTCGCGCCGGAAATGCTCCACCGTGTAATGCTTGAGCAATTTCAAGCCCTGGTCGATCGTGTCGGCGGCCAGTTTGCGGTTGATCGCAGCTTCAAAGGTATTGACGATCTCGATCAGGAGCTTGTGATCCTCGTCGATGACCGAATCATCGACCGCCATTTCCTTGCGCCACTGAATGGTCATCGCGGGTCGAACCTCCTGGCGGGTTTCCGGTCGCACTGCGCCGCGGGCACCGGAACAACCAGGACATTATGTCACATCTGCGGATAGAAACATCATTAATTTTCCGTAATGATGGTATTAATCAAAGGTTAACTCTCCTTTTCGTCCCGCAACTTCGGTGGCATCTTCCCCTCGTTACAGCGTTATTGACAAAAGAGGGAAAAATTTGCGAAAAATGCTGTGTCATCTGACAAGGCGGTGAAAGTGATGATTGCTGTTGACCGGTTGTTCTCGATGCCCGTGGTGGCCAGGGCCGCGGCAACCTCGGTGGAAAATATCCGCAACTACGTCCATCGCGGCGTGCTGCTCTATCCCGGCAGCGAGCCCCGCGCCGGCTACCCGCGCGAGTTTCCGCTCTATGGCGCCTATGAGATCGCGCTGCTCAACCATTTCCAGCGCGCCGGGCTGACCCTGGAGGCGGCCCGGGCGCTCTGGCGCGCCCTGGTCTGGTTGCAGCAGGACCGCGAAGCGGCAGCGGGCATCGAGGCCACCGCCGCCCCACCCCGCTCGCTGCCCGGGGTGCTGAGCGGCGACACCGCCAGCGGCCAACTGCTGGTGGCGGCGTTGCAGGCCGAGAAGGCGGGGCGGGCCGGGGCCTTCAAGGTCCTGGTGCGCGAGGTGCAGTGGGGCGACTTGGTCGGCCTGCGCCGCGGCTTTCAAACGCTGTTTCCCGCCAGCGAAGCCGAACCGCCGCGGCAAATCCTCCTCTTCGACCTCAATCGCGTCATCGCCGCGGTCAACCAGCACCTGACGGCCTCGCCCGACGCCCCGGCCGACCCGGCCTGAAACGGAGATCACGAGGGCTGGTTTCTGCCCCGGCGGGATACAGCTTCTTCGTCGAGAGCCGGCCAGAGGTCCAGGGCACGGATGGCTGAGTGGCCTCACAGGTCGACGGGCACGGAGACGGTGGCGCCTCCGCGGGTGATCGCGGCGGAACCGCCGGTTGCCGGTCAGGGCGCGGCCGTGACTCCGAAAAGTATTGGCAGAGAGGCGATCTCTAAATGACAAGCGAGGCGATAATTCAAGCGCGAGCACCGCTAAATATGACAGACATTCCATTTCTGAACGGAATAATAAAAGCTTCCCAATACGTTAAATCTGCCGGGCCGGACCATGTCATTTTTAGCCATGCTGGCACATCAATGGAGTTTTACGGCACGTTTAGCTATAACAGCTCTGAAAAGATTACGGGGGAGCTTAACAGAATCATTCAGTACGACTCGGTTTCGTCCGGAGGCAAGGACGTCATATTCGAATGGATTGGCCGCGCTGACGCCAGCATGATTTACAAGATGTTTCATGGGAATGCTCTTTATCCTTATGGCGCCGTTTCCTATCTCCTGAGTGGTGACGACATCATCAAGGGCTCCTCCGGCAATGACATCCTGATCGGAGGGGCCGGAAATGATTACCTGATCGGAGGCGGCGGGCGTGACGTCTTCGTCTATCAACTCACGGGCAACGGCGTCGATACCATTGCGGACGTCGCCGTCGGCGACATCATCCGGGTCAGCGGCGCGATTGTCGCCGGGGTGCGTGCGACGGTGGCGGAGGGGACGACCCTGCTGACGATCTCAACCGAAACCGCACCGCACACGCCGATCGTGATCAACCTCAAGGGGGCGTTCACACCGGATCACTTTCTGATCCGCGGCTCCGATCTGGTGGTTGTCGAACCCTCCCGCGCTGCGGCGGTGCCGGCCGGACCGGCCGAACCTCCGGCCGCGGCCAGCCCTGAGAAAACGCACTTCGACCCACCGGCGAAGGATCGCCCCGGCAACCCGCTTGGCGAAATCTGGCACCTGATGACTCTGCTCATCGACGCCCGCCAGGGCTGTGTGGCCCCCATGGCCAAGGTTGTGCCGCTGGGCCGCGATCAGGTCGAGGCGCTGTGGGACAACATCCTGAACGGCTGGTCGATCGGACCTTTGGTTGCCGTCGATACCACGGGCGCGGAAACCATGCCGTGGCCGTGCCATTTCGGTCCCTGGCTGACCCAACCGAAGCGAGGCAAGCGCATCCGCCTCGCTGGCGGTGCGGAGAAGGTCATCGCTCTTGCCTGGAGCCTGACTGAGCCAAGCGTGACTCTGCGCAACCGCTTTTCTGCCGAGGAAACCGAGATCTGGAGCGGTTTTACCCTGGTCGTCGACACCAGCTATCGCCGCGTCGGCTTCGTCAAGGGGCCGGTCGACACCCGCCGCCAATTGCCGGTCTGGCTGATGCCGCAAACGAAGATGTGTCTGGACGCTCTCAATCAGATGGATGTCACGCCGCTTGAGCGCGAGTGGCTCAACCGCACCGCCCGCCGCCTGCTGGAATTCCGCGTCAGCGTTCACCTGTTTCCGGCCGCCGAACAGGACGCGGCGCAGCGCATGGTCGGAAATTTCCGCCAGTTTGGCCCCCTGTCGTGACCGCCGGAACCTGCGGGACGGCGCCATTGGCAGAGATCATCCGCTGACGCTCGGGCCTGGGACGCGGCCGGGTCAAAATCTTCCAAAACGGCTATTAAGCCGAAGTTTGCACTTTCCGTTACATGAAACCCTAGGCAATCCGCCAGTCAC
>JBAXPR010000008.1:0-63306 GCA_037132135.1 Rhodospirillaceae bacterium | reverse complement strand
ACTTTCATCCCCCCGATCCCAACACGGCTGGTCCGGCTCATACTGAGAACTGCTGTTTAGCATTGACATTCTTGGACCGGATGCCATAATTATTATATCGAAGCAGGCTGCCTGATGATGCTCTTCAACTGGTGGCGCTTCGGGGTCCTTCTGAAGCAATGGCTGGCCTCGACCAGTCGAGCCGTTATCCATGATGGATATATGGGTCCGGTTCGAGAAAAAATCCGAGGGAGCGAAAAAAAGCGATGCAGGGCTTGCATGAACAGTCCGGTCAGCCGGCCTCTTTCAGCGGCGCTTCTGTTCCGAAGCGGGTTGGATGTCCTGCCGGCGACCGGTCTCAAGCACGCGACAGCCGCGCAGCCCTCATACGGAGCCACGAGATGGATCAGGAGCGGGCGCCCCGCCCTTCGGAACGGACAGCGGGTGCGAGTTCCGGCATGTCGCGGGGATGGTCTCTCAGCACCTTCCGCCAGGGCGTCGATGCCGCCAAGGCCGGGCAGCCGGCCACGGCCAACCCTTATCACGAGAACTCGGATCAGGCGGTGATCTGGCTCGGCGGCTGGCAGGTCGGCACCTCGATGTAGCCGAGTCGACCGGCCGCGGAGTCAGGGCGGGCTGCGCCCCTCCAGCAGTCTCAGCCACTCGTCTTCCGTCAGCACCGTCACCCCCAGCGCCGCCGCTTTGGTCGCCTTCGAGCCGGCCTCGGCCCCCGCCACCAGATAATCAGTCCGGGCCGACACCGTGCCCGCGACCTTGGCCCCCAGCGCCTCGGCCCGCGCCTTGGCCTCGCCCCGGCTCATTGCCGACAGCGTCCCGGTGAAGACCAGAGTCTTGCCGGCGATCGGCGAGTCCGTGACCCTGGGCGGCTCGAACGCCGTGACCGTGACTTCCCTGGCCAGATCCTCGAGCACTGCGAGATTGTGGGGCTCGGTGAAGAACGCCGCCAGATCCCCGGCGACCGCCGGCCCGATCTGATCGATGCCGGTCAGCTCCGCCCAGGCCGGGCCGTCACGGTCGGTTGCCGCCGCCAGCATCGCCGCCCGCCACGCCGCCTCGGTGCCATAGGTCCGGGCGAGCAACCGGGCGGTCGCCTGACCGATCTGGCGGATGCCGAGGGCAAAGATGAAGCGGTCGAGCGGGATCGTCCGCCGGGCCTCGATCGCCTCAAAGAGATTGGCCGCCGACTTGGCGCCCCAGCCCGCCCGCCGGCGCAGAGCCTGGGCGTTGCCGGCTTCGGCATCGCGCCGGGCAAGGCGGAAAATGTCGCCCGGGGTCGCAATCCGCTTTTCCGCCCAGAACTCGGCGATGATCTTCTCTCCCAGCCCCTCGATGTCGAAGGCGTCGCGGGAGACGAAATGGCGGAGGCGCTCCAGGGCCTGGGCCGGGCAGATCAGACCGCCGGCGCAGCGGCGCACCGCCTCACCCTCCTCGCGGATCGCGGCACTGCCGCACTCGGGGCAACACTCGGGCATCGCAAAGGGCTGGCTGCCGGCGGCGTGTTCGAGCGACCGCACGATCTGGGGAATGACGTCGCCCGCCCGCTGCACCAGCACGAGATCGCCGGCCCTGACATCCTTCCGCGCGACCTCGTCCTCGTTGTGGAGGGTGGCGCGCGAGACGCTCACGCCGCCGACCGTGACCGGCTCCAGTTCGGCGACCGGGGTCAGCGCTCCGGTCCGTCCAACCTGGAGGCTGATCCGGACCAGCCGCGTCCGGGCCTGCTCGGCGGCGAATTTATGGGCGATCGCCCAACGCGGCCCCTTGGCGGTCGAGCCCAGCCGCTCGCGGAGATCGGCGCGGTCGACCTTGTAGACCACGCCGTCGATGTCGAAGGGCAGTTCGGCCCGCCCGGCCTCGATCTCGCGGTAATAGTCCATCAGTTCCCCGACGCTCCGGCAGGCCCGCGCCGGTTCGTTGAGGCTGAAGCCCCAGCCGGCGAGCCGGCGCCGCATCTCCTGGTGGCTCGCGGCCAGCGGCTGTGACACCTCGCCCAGGGCATAGCCGAAGAAGCGCAGCGGCCGGCCGGCGGTCACCGCCGGATTGAGCTGACGCAGCGAGCCGGCCGCGGCATTGCGCGGATTGGCGAAGCTCTCACCGCCGAGCGCCGAGCGCTCGCGGTTCATGGCCTGGAAATCGACCCGGTTCATATAGACTTCGCCCCGCACCTCCAGCACCGCGGGCACACCGGGACCGTCGAGCAGCCGGGGCAGTTCCCGGATGGTCAGGACGTTGCGGGTAACCTCCTCGCCCTCGGCGCCGTCTCCCCGGGTCGCCGCCAGCACCAGCCGGCCGCGCTCGTAGCGCAGCGAGCAGGACAGGCCGTCGATCTTGGGCTCGGCGACCAGCACCAGTTCGTCGTCCTCGGCGAAATTGAGAAACCGCCGCAGCCGGACCACAAACTCGGCGACCTCGGCTTCGGAAAAGGCGTTGCCCAGCGACAGCATCGGCACCGTGTGGGCGACCTTGCGAAAGCCGGCCACCGGTGCGGCGCCAACCCGGGCCGACGGGCTGTCGGGCCGGACCAAACCGGGAAAACGCGCCTCGATCGCGGCGTTGCGCCGGACCAGGGCGTCATAGTCGCCGTCGCTGATCTCGGGAGCGTCGAGCTGGTGATAGAGCCGGTCGTGGTGGGCGACCAGGGCGGCGAGACGGGCCAGCTCCCCGGCCGCCTCGGCGGCGGTCAGACGCTCGGCGGGCAGAGTCTCGGGAGAAAACAGCGACATCATCGGCCCTCCCGGCGTCCCGACTTCCCTGGCCTCAGCGCACGGTCAGGAAGCGGTTGGTGATCGGATAGCGGCGGTCACGGCCGAAACCGCGCCGGCTGATCTTGACCCCCGGCGGCGCCTGCCGGCGCTTGTACTCGGCGCGGTCGAGCATGCGCCAGACCCGGTTGACCGTTTCGGCGTCGTGGCCGCGGGCCACGATTTCCTCCGCGCCCATCTCGTTCTCGACCAGACATTCCAGGATGTCGTCAAGCACGTGGTAGGGCGGCAGGGTGTCCTGATCGGTCTGGTTGGGCTTGAGTTCCGCGGTCGGCGGCTTGGTCAGCACCCGCTCCGGCACCACCCGGCCACCCGGCCCGAGCGCGCCCTCGGGCAGGTGATGGTTGCGCCAGCGCGAAAGCGCGAACACCGTGGTCTTGTAGACGTCCTTCAGTACCGAATAGCCGCCGCACATGTCGCCATAAAGGGTGGCGTAGCCGACCGACATCTCGGACTTGTTGCCGGTCGACAGAACCATGGCGCCGAACTTGTTGGAGAGCGCCATCAGGATCAGGCCGCGCAGGCGCGACTGGAGGTTTTCCTCGGTGATGTCGGGATCGGTGCCGGCGAAGACCGGGGCCAGCAGGGTATCGAGCGCGGTCATCGCGGTCTCGATCGAGACGGTGTCGAGCTTGCAGCCGAGCAGCCCGGCGACCTCGGCGGCATCCTCGGTGCTGTCGGTCGAGGTATAGGGCGAGGGCATCATCACGCAATGGACCCGGCCGGCGCCAAGCGCATCCACCGCCACCGCGGCGCTGATCGCGCTGTCGATGCCGCCGGAAAGGCCGAGCAGCACGCCGGGAAAGCGGTTCTTGTTGACGTAATCGCGAAGGCCCACGACCATCGCCTGGTAGATCGCGGCCAGCCCCTCGGCCGGAGCGCCGGTCTCGCCGCCTTCGGCGGTCCAGCGGCCGCCATCGCCGCGGCGCCAGCTGTTGAGCAAGAGATATTCCCGGAACGAGGGCGCCTGTGCGGCCACGGCACCGCTGGCATCAAGGGCGAAGGAATTGCCGTCGAACACCAGTTCGTCCTGACCGCCGACCTGATTGACGTAAAGCAGCGGCAGCCCGGTCTCGCCGACCCGGGCCCGCGCCAGTTCCAGCCGCCGGCCGCTCTTCCCGGTCTCAAACGGGCTGCCGTTGAGCACCACCAGCAGATCGGCACCGGCGGCGGCCAGCGCCGCGGCCACCGTCGGCTGCCACATGTCCTCGCAGATCATCACCCCGAGCCGCACGCCGCCGAACAGCAACGGTTCCGGCAGTGGCCCGGCCGCGAACACCCGTTTTTCGTCAAAGACGCCGTAATTGGGCAGATCGACCTTCAGCCGCACCGCGGCCACGGTGCCACCGGTCAGCAGCAGCGCCGCGTTGTGCACCCGGCCCCCGACCCGCCAGGGCGTGCCCAGCAGCAGCGCCGGTCCGCCATCGATGGTCTCGGCGGCCAGCACGGCGACACCCTGCTCGATCTGATCGAGAAAGAATGGCTTCAGCACCAGATCTTCGGGCGGATAGCCCGAAACCACCAGCTCGGGATAGACCACCAGTCCGGCGCCGCGCCCGGCCGCCTGCGCCCGCGCCTCGCGCACGCGCTCGAGATTGCCGCGCAGATTGCCGACGGTGGGATTGATCTGGGCGAGGGCGATGGTCAACGGGTCGGTCATGGCAAAAACCGCGACTGGATCGGGGGAAAGACCTTCAGGACGCTTCCCTTGAACCCGCGCCCAAGGAAAGTCAATGGCCGCGAACCGGCGGCTTGCCCTACCCTTCGACCCAGGCGATGCGCAGCATGTTGGTGCTGCCCGGAGTGCCGAACGGAACGCCGGCGGTGATCACCAGCCGCTGGCCGGGCTCGGCGAAACCGTCGAGATAGGCGGTGCGGCAGGCTTTCTGCACCATCTCCGAGACGTTGGCGACATCGGTGGTGTGGACGGTGTGGGTGGCGTAGGCCAGCACCAGCCGGCGCGCGGTCTCGATCTTCGAGGTCAGACAGAGAATCGGCACTTCCGGCCGCTCGCGGGAGGCGCGCAGCGTGGTCGAACCCGAGGTGGTATAGGTGACAATGGCGGCGGCACCGATGGTGTGGGCGACCTGATGGGCCGCGGCGGTGATGGCGTCGGCCGCGGTCTGACGCGGATCGGGGTGACGGAGGTCCATGATCGTGCGGTACATCGGATCCTTTTCGACCCGGCTGACGATGCGGTCCATCATCGAGACCGCTTCCACGGGATAGCTGCCCGAGGCGGTCTCGGCCGACAGCATCACGGCGTCGGCGCCGTCATAAACCGCGGTGGCCACGTCCGAGGCCTCGGCCCGGGTCGGAGTCGGCGCGGAGATCATCGATTCCAGCATCTGGGTCGCGACGATCACCGGCTTGCCGGCGATGCGGGCCTGACGGATGATCCGCTTTTGCATGCTCGGCACGTCTTCGGCCGGAACCTCGACGCCGAGATCGCCGCGCGCCACCATCAGCCCGTCGGAAAGGTCGATGATCTCGTCGAGATACTCGATCGCCGAGGGCTTCTCCAGCTTGGACAGCAGCGCCGCCCGGCCGGCGATCAGGCGCCGCGCCTCGGCGACATCTTCGGCCCGCTGCACGAACGAGAGCGCCACCCAGTCGACGCCGTAATTGAGCGCGAAGGCGAGATCGGCCTGATCCTTGGGCGTGAGCGGCGACAGGGGCAGCACCACCCCCGGCACATTGACGCCCTTGCGGTTGGACAGCCGGTCGCCGGCGATCACCGTGGTTTCGGCGAAATCGGCGCCGCAGCGCCCGACCCGGAGCCGGACCTTGCCGTCATCGAGCAGAAGGTCGGTGCCGGCCTCGAGGGCGGCGAAAATCTCGGGATGCGGCAGCCCGACGCGGGCGCTGTCGCCGGGCGTGGTCGAAAGATCGAGCCGGAAGCTCTGCCCGGCGGTCAGCGTCACCGGCCCGGCGGCAAAAGTGGCGATGCGCAGCTTCGGCCCCTGAAGATCGGCCATGATCGCCACCGGCCGCCCGACATCCTCCTCCAGCGCCCGGATCGCCGCGATGCGCCAGGCGTGATCCTCGTGGCTGCCGTGGCTGAAGTTAAGCCGGAAGACATCGACCCCGGTCTCAAACAGCGTCTTGATCATCTCAGGCGTCGAACTGGCCGGCCCCAGGGTGGCAACGATCTTGGTCAGCCGAAAGCGGCGAAACGGATTGTAACTCGGCTTCATGTTCCTGCACCGCTCCCGCCCGAGGATATCACCCGGCCCTCCGGATCGACGATGATCGCCCGGAAGTCATTGACGTTGGTCAGCGTCGGCCCGGTGATCACCAGATCCCCGAGGCCGCCGAAAAAGCCGCCCGAATCATTGTCGGTGAGCAGGGCCTTGGCGTCCAGCCCCCGCGCCGCGGCGCGGGCCAGGGTTTCCGGAAAGACCAGGGCGCCGGCCTCGATGCCGCCGCCGTCGATGCCGTCGGTGTCGCAGGCGATCGCCCAGACCCCGGGGGCACCGTCGAGCGCCAGCGCCAGCGCCAGCGCGAACTCGGAATTGCGACCGCCGACACCCTGTCCGCGCACGGTGACCGTGGTCTCGCCGCCCGAAAGAATGACGCAGGGCGGCGCCACCGGCTGATGGTGACGCACCACCTGCTGGATTATCGCGGCATGAACCTTGGCCACCTCCCGCGCCTCGCCCTCCAGGCAGTCACTGAGAATCAGCGGCGTCAGCCCGAGGGTGCGGGCCTGGGCGGCGGCGGCCTCGAGGGCATCCTGGGCGGTGGCGATCACCACCGCCTCGGCCCCGGCCAGCGCCGGGTCGCCCGGCTTGGGTGTCTCGGAGCCCAAGCGCATCAGGTGCAGGGCCACCGGCAACGGCGGCTTGACATGGTACTTGGAGAGCACCGCCATGGCGTCGTCGTGGGTGGTCGGGTCGGCCAGCGTCGGCCCCGAGGCGATCACCGAGGGATCGTCGCCCGGAACGTCGGAGACCAGCAGCGCCACCACCCGCGCCGGGGCCGCCGCCGCGGCCAGCCGCCCGCCCTTGATCGCCGAGAGATGCTTGCGCACGCAGTTGATTTCGGTGATCGATGCGCCGCAGGCCAGCAGCGAGCCGGTCACCGCCCGCTTGTCGGCCAGGGTCAGCCCGGGCGCCGGCAGGGTCAGCAGCGCCGAGCCGCCGCCGGAAATCAGGCACAACAGGAGATCGTCGGGACCGAGTTCGCCGGCCATATCCAAAATCCGCCGCGCCGCCTGCTCGCCCTGCTCATCGGGCAGGGGGTGGCTGGCCTCGATGATCTCGATCCGGCGCGAGGGCGCCAGTCCGGCCGGCACATGGCCATAGCGGGTGACCACCAGCCCCGAAAGCTCCCACGGCCAGTTGGCCTCGACCACCAGCGCCATGGCCGCCGCCGCCTTGCCGGCGCCGACCACCACCGTGCGCCCCTTGGGCGGCCCGGGCAGATGGGCGACCAGACGGCGGTCGACCGCGACCGCCGCCAGAGCCTCATCAAGCAGCCCGCGCAATATCGCCGCGGCCTCGGCCATGGCTGATCCTCCTGGTTTCCGGCGCCAGTATGGCGGTCAAAGCGTCTGGAGGCGAGGAAATTTCAAAGATCAGGAAACCGGGCCGGCATCGCCGCGCGGGCGCCGACCGGCGGGTGGCAGCGCCAGCTCGGGCGGCCACATCGGACAGGGGCGTACCGGATGGTCCCAGGACTCGGAACCGGGCGGGACTCGGAGGCCGGGCACGGCAAAGGCCTCCCCGCCGACGATGGTCTCATCGCCGGGAGAGGCTGCCGCTGAGGATGGCCCGGCCATCCGCGCCGGGCTCAGCCCTGGCGGGCTTTGAAGCGCGGATTGGTCTTGTTGATGACGTACACCCGGCCCTTGCGGCGGATGATGCGGCAATCCTTGTGCCGGGCCTTCATCGACTTGAGAGAATTGACGATCTTCATGATCCTGGTCCTGATCTGGTCCTGATATGATCCCGATCCCCGATCCCGTGCGAAACAACGGTTCGTGAAAGCGGCGGACCATATGAGCGGAAACCGCCGCTGTCAACAGTCGCGGAAAAAAACCGGCCGCGGGCGGCGAAACATCCCCGGCCGGCCGCGAAATATATTGAGCGCGGCGCCGCGATTGGTCATTCTTAGCGCCCTTTCCAACCGAGGCCGGGACGATGGCGGGCGAGCGCATTTACCTCTACGACACCACGCTGCGCGACGGCGCGCAAACTCAAGGGGTGAGCTTTTCCAGCGACGAGAAGGTGGCAATCGCCCTCGAGCTTGACCGGATCGGCATCGACTACATCGAGGGCGGCTGGCCGGGCGCCAACCCGACCGACGACGCCTTTTTCGCGGCGCCGCCCCGGCTCGACACCGCAACCCTGACCGCCTTCGGCATGACCCGGCGGCCCGGCCGCTCGGCGGCCAACGATCCCGGGCTGCAGACGCTGATCCAGTCGCCGGCCCGGGCGTTGTGTCTGGTCGGCAAGAGCTGGGACTTTCAGGTCGACGTCGCCCTCGGCATCCCGCGCGACGAAAACCTGCGCCTGATCCGCGACAGCATCGCCGCGGTCCAGGCGGCCAAGGGCGAGGCCCTCTTCGATGCCGAGCACTTCTTCGACGGCTTCAAGGCCAACCCCGACTACGCCCTGGCCTGCCTCCAGGCCGCCCATGACGGCGGTGCCCGCTGGCTGGTGCTGTGCGACACCAACGGCGGCACCCTGCCCCACGAGATCGAGCGCATCGTGGCCCAGGTCGCGGAACGCCTGCCCGGCGCCGGCCTCGGCATCCACTGCCACAACGACGCCGGCACCGCGGTCGCCAACAGCCTCGCCGCCGTACGTGCCGGTGTACGCATGGTCCAGGGCACGCTGAACGGCCTGGGCGAGCGCTGCGGCAACGCCAATCTGGTCACGATCATCCCGACCCTGGTGCTGAAGATGGGCTACAGCACCGGGATCAAGGACCTTGCCGGCCTGACCGCGATCTCGCGCGGCTTCGACAAGCGGCTCAACCGCATTCCCGACCGCTTCGCGCCCTATGTCGGCGCCAGCGCCTTCGCCCACAAGGGCGGGCTGCACGCCTCGGCAGTGGAAAAGGACCCGGCTTGCTATGAGCACATCGAACCGGCCCGGGTCGGCAACCGGCGCACCATCCTGATCTCCGATCAGGCCGGACGCTCCAACGTGCTCACCCGCCTCCGCGATTTCGGCATCGACGTCGACGCCAGGGACCCGCGGCTCGACCAGTTGGTCGAGTTGATCAAGCAGCGCGACGTCGCCGGCTACGCCTATGACGAGGCCGACGCCAGCTTCGAGATGCTGGTGCGGCGCCGCCTCGGCATGGTGCCGACCTATTTCAAGCTGGTGCAGGTCGACGTCAACAACGTCCTCCAGTACGACGATCAGGGCGAGGTGCGCACCCGGTCGCTGGCCGTGGTGCGGCTGCGCTTCGGCCGCCGGACGGAGGATCTGATCACCGAGGCCGCCGACGGCAACGGCCCGGTCCACGCCCTGGATCTGGCGCTGCGCAAGGCGCTGGAACCGCGCTACCCCGTGATCCGGGAGATCCGGCTGGAAGATTTCCGCGTCCACATCATCAATGCCGATCTCGGCACCGACGCCGTGCCCCGGGTACTGATCCGCAACGAGCGCCACGGCGTTCCCGACTGGTGGACCCTCGGCGTCTCACCCAGCATCATCGAGGCCTCGCTGGAGGCCCTGCTCGACGCCTTCATCTTCGAGCTTTATCGCAGCGGCGCCCCCTCGGCCTACCGGTGACTGCAACGTCATGACCTCAGGCAGCGATCCCAACCGCCCGGCGATCGAGGGCGGCCCGGTGGTGATTCTGGTCGAACCCCAGATCGGCGAGAACATCGGCGCCGTCGCCCGCGCGATGCTGAATTGCGGCCTGACCGAACTCAGGCTGGTGCGCCCGCGCGAGGGCTGGCCCAATCCCCGCGCCGTCGCCACCGCCGCCGGCGCCGACCGGGTGCTCGACGCCGCCCGGCTCTATCCCAGCGTCGATTATGCCGTCGCCGACCTCCAGCGGGTCTACGCCACCACCGCGCGCAACCGCGGCATGACGCAGCACATCCTCACCCCCCGGGCCGCCGCATCCGAGATGCGCGGCCACTGGCAGGCGGGACTCAGCCTCGGCCTGCTGTTCGGCCCCGAGCGCACCGGCCTGATCAACGACCAGTTGCCGCTGGCCGACGCCCTGATCAGTATTCCGCTCAATCCGCAGTTCGCCTCGCTCAATCTGGCCCAGGCGGTGCTGCTGGTGGCCTACGAATGGTTCCAGACTTGGCCCGAGCTGCCGCCCGACCGCGTGCTCCACACCGGCCAGAGCGCCCCCGCGACCAAGGCGGCGCTGGTCAACCTCTTTGAGCATCTTGAACAGGAACTCGACGCCTGCCGCTTCTTCTCGACCCCCGACAAGCGCCCGAGCATGGTGCGCAACATCCGCAATGCCTTCGAGCGCATGACCATGACCGAGCAGGAAGTCCGCACCTTTCACGGCATCGTCGCCGGCCTGACCGGCCGACGCAAGGGCGACCCCTGAGCGGTGGTGCCGGCCTGCCAGCCGCGCTTGTGACGGCCTCGGAGTTATGCTAGATCCGCCGCAACGACGGGAGCAGCCGCGATTTCATCCGCAGGGGACTTTTCATGGACTTCGCCATGCTGGAGGGGGAGGGAAAGTCGATGCTGGTATCGGGCGCGACCTTTCAGGCCGACGCCCGCGGACTGGAACTCGTCCTCTTCCTGGCCTTCATCCTGTTGCTGGCCTGGGGCGTTTCGAGCCTCTTCACCATGGGCATTCAGGTCATGGTCGAGAACTCCGGGCGGGCGCGCAAGTTCCGCGATGCGATCGAGCGTCGCGCCGCCTTCATTCCCAAGTTCAAGCGCCGGCGCGACTTTCTGCTCCAGGTAGTTGACCAACGCAACGAGGCCTCCAATTCTCTCCAGACCCAGCGGGCCAACCTGCGCAAGAAGCACAACAAAATTCTGGCAGCGCGTGACCAGCTGGTGCGCCAGATCGGAGAGAACACCGTCGGTACGAACTGTTACAATTTTCTGGTTGCCAATCGCTACGTGCTTTCGTATGTCGCCAAGGGCCAGCAGCACCCGCTGCTCGATGAGTCGTGGAAAAACGGGCAGCTGGTCGAGGTCTGGGCACGGTCTTTGATGGAGGCTCGCATCGCGGTGGTTGAACGCTTTCCGGCGACCTTCGGCTTCTTTGTCGAAAAGCTCGGGCTGAAGGACAGGGACGAAGACCCGGAGGGCGGCGCCGGCCCCGGCTCCGGAAAGGCGAGAGTCATGGCCCAGATGGCGGACGACAGTGCCTGATAACCAGACCCTTCTGATCATTATCGCCCTTGCGCTGACCCTGATTCTCACCGCGGTCCGGGCGCGCAAGCGGCTGTCGAAGGTCGACCACCGGATGAACCGGCTGCGGACGGTGATTCGCGAGCAGTCGCTGGCGATCCGGACCATGGCCCGGGAAACCCTGGCCCTGCGGCGCCAGGACAAGCATCTCGAAAACCAGATCGAGGAGCTGTCCGGTCAATGCGGCGATCTCAAGACCAGAATCGCCGAGGCCGAAAAGATCGACCGCCGGCTCTATGTGCTCGACGACCGGAAGACACCCAATGATCAGACCTGGGTGATTTCCCTGATGCACCCCAACTACAAGACTCACGTCCTGCCCGAAGCCTCGCCCGACCTGAACATGGCTTGGTGCACCGGCCGGCGCTATGTCGTGTGGGCGGTGGACAAGGACCGGGCGCTCGACAAGCTCAACGGCCGCATGCCCAAGGAAAAGGGCTTCGTGATCACCGGCGTGGCCAAGATCGCGACCGAGAAGGAACGGCCGTAACGCCGTCTCCGGTCATCGGTCGCCGGACGCGCCGCCGACGCGCAGATACATCTTGCCAATGCCGTTGAGGGCCCCGAACAGTTGGCGGGCCTGCGTCTCGAACACCTCGCGGCTGAGTCCGCGGTCCAGGGCGCGCACCGCCTCGAAGATCGTCGCCAGCGAGGTCCGGCCATCGACCCGGGCCAGAATCGGGCCAGCCAGACGGGGCAGCGGCAGCGCCAGTTTCAGGCCGGGAAAATCGGCGTCGAGGATCGCGCCCGGCCGCAGCCCCCGCGCCAGCCCCGGGCCGTCGATGTCACGCAGCACCGGCACCGCCTCCAGCCCGTCCAGGCGGGCCACCGCGGCGCCCGCGTCCCCGGGCCGGACCAGATAGGCGACATGCTTGCCCAGCGCCCCCCCGACCTGCTCGGCCCAGGCCGCCTGCTCGAGCCAGGGCAGCCCGGCCAGCCGCCGCAACGTCCTGGCATCCTTGACATAGCTCGCGGGCTGGTATTGCGCGGGCTCGATCAGAGCGGTGATCGCGAGGCCGCAGCCGGCGACCAGCGCCGCAAGTTCGGTCACGGTATAGGCGCGGTCGCAACTGTGCAGCAGCAGATCATAAAGTCCGGCGTCGGAGGTCAGATGATCGCCGAGCAGCGGATTGTTGCGCAGGCCGTTGCGCTCGGGCAGCGCCCGCAGCACCCGGCGCGCCGCCTCGACCCGCTCCGCCGGCCCCAGTCCCCGGGTCAGCGTGGCAAGGGCGTCCTGCATCGGATAGACCCCGGCGCGGCCATAGGGAGCGTAGACCATCAGCCCGATGCCGCCGCCGGGCGCCAGCACCGCAGCCAGGGCCGAAAGGCCCGCCGCCGGGTCGGCCAGGTGGTGCAGCACGCCGCAGCAATCGATGTAGTCGAATGGCCCGTGTCCGCCGGCGAGGTCGAACAGCGAACCGGTGTGGAACGCGATGCAGGTCAGCCCGCGCCGCGCCGCCCGCGCCTCGGCGATTTCCCGCGAAGCCGCCGAAAGGTCGAGATAGGTGATGCGCGCCGGCACGCCGGCGTCCTTCAACTGCTGCCCGAGCATGATCACCGCGTCGCCGGTGCCGCCGCCGGCCACCAGCAGCCGCAGCGGCGCGGCAAAATCGAGCCGGCCGCCGAAGACATAGTGGTTGAGCTGATCGAGGTGACTGGGCGAACCGGTGATCAGCCGCTGGTCTTCGTCGGCTGGCCGGCGGGCCGGGTAGGGATAAGCCTCGTACTGGGCGCGCAGGAGGTCGGCGGTCATGGGACGGACTCGGAGGCCGGGGGTGACGGCCCCATCAATGCCACAACGCCGGCCGGGCGCAAAGCGCCGGAGGGTGCGGGGCGGCTTCCTGGCTCGAAAAATTTAGAACATTGGCAGAACGGGCGCTTGACGTTTATGGAACGTTCTTATAATGTACTCACACCGATTCGGGGTTGCCCAACCAGAGGCCGGCACCCCGCCCGGTCCGTCCCGAACCATCGGGGCGCGGCGCTGTTGCCGGAATCGTTGAAGACATCAGGAGGCTGCGATGTCGATGACGCGGTTGCTGACCGATCTATTGGGACTGTCCGGAGTGTTGATGACGCTGGCGGTGTGGGCCGTGCTGGCGCGGGGGCTGGGACTGTGAGCGCGGCGGGCGAGCGCCGGGGCCCCGGCCCCAGCCGCCGCGGCGCCCCGGCCCTGCGGCAGGTTTCACGCCTGTCGTGGCCGGGCCCGCCCCCGGCCTCGCCCGCAAATCCGGGGCCCGAGGCGGCCGGAGCCGGCCCGGTCTTCAGCCGGCTGCGGCCGGCGATGGCCGCCGATGGCTGGTTTTCGCAGCGGCGGCTACCATCTCCGTCGGTGTCGTGGTAAGCCGGCAGGCCGGCGCCATTGCCGCCACCGCGCCGCCGACCAGAGGATGCCGCCGTCATGTCTTCGCCCGCCGACCCCACCGCCCGCGTCCGGCATCCGGAAAAGGCCCACCGGCCCGACAATCCGGTCGCGCGCAAACCGGCGTGGATCCGGGTCAAGGCGCCGATGTCGCGGGAGTACCAGGATACCTACAAGCTGATGCGCGGGCTTAAGCTGCATACCGTGTGCGAGGAAGCGGCCTGCCCCAACATCGGCGAATGCTGGAAGCACCACCACGCCACCTTCATGATTCTCGGCGCCACCTGCACCCGCGCCTGTGCCTTCTGCAACGTCGCCACCGGCCGCCCCGGCCCGGTGGACGGCGACGAACCCCGCCACGTCGCCGAGGCGGTGGCGGAACTCGGGCTGTGGCATGTGGTGGTGACCTCGGTTGATCGCGACGATCTGGCCGACGGCGGCGCCGGCCAGTTCGCCGAAACCATCCGCCGGGTGCGCGAGACCTCGCCGGCCACCACCATCGAGGTGCTGACCCCCGACTTCATGAAGAAGCCGGGCGCGGTCGAAACCGTGGTCGCCGCCGGCCCCGATGTCTTCAACCATAATCTCGAGACGGTGCCCCGGCTTTATCCCGGCATCCGGCCCGGGGCGCGCTATTTCACCTCTCTCTCGCTGCTCGCCCGGGCCAAGGAACTGTCGCCGGCACTGTTCACCAAGTCGGGAATCATGGCCGGCCTTGGCGAAACCCGGGAGGAAATCGGGCAGGTGATGGACGATCTGCGTGCCGCCGACGTCGATTTCCTGACCATCGGCCAGTACCTTCAGCCAACACCCAAGCATGCCGCGGTTGATCGCTTCCCGCCGCCCGAAGAGTTCGA
Source organism: Rhodospirillaceae bacterium (assembly GCA_037132135.1). GTDB lineage: Bacteria > Pseudomonadota > Alphaproteobacteria > Azospirillales > Azospirillaceae > BOG-933. The sequence goes on along the minus strand of JBAXPR010000008.1, from coordinate 48,968 downwards.
GGCCTACGCCGCCCAGGCGCGGGCCAAGGGGTTCCTCATGGTCTCCGCCTCGCCGCTGACCCGCTCCTCCTACCACGCCGGCGACGATTTCGTCCGCCTGCGCGCGGCCCGGCAGGCCCGGCAGGGATAGCCGTGGGCGGCGGCGCCCGGGACGGCCGCCGGCCCGCCCGCAACTCCGGAACGTGACGGGTAGACAAGGCCCGGGCAGCAAGGCAAATTGGGCGCATGCCGACACATGCCGAAAAGAAATTCCTGCCCTACACACCCGACCAGATGTTCCGTCTGGTCGCCGATATCGAGCGCTATCCCGAATTCCTGCCCTGGTGCATCGGGGCCCGGGTCCGCCGGCGCGACGGCAGCACCACCTATGCCGACCTGATGATCGGCTTCAAGATGGTGCGCGAGCGCTTCACCTCGAGGGTGGTGCTGGTGCCGCCCGGCCGCATCGACGTCAATTTCGCCGAGGGACCGTTCCAGTATCTGGCCAGTCACTGGATTTTCGAGGCCGCCCCTGGCGGCTGCCTCGTCGACTTCTTCGTCGATTTCGAGTTCAAGTCGAAGGTCTTGCAAAAGATCATCACCGCCCTGTTCAGCGAGGCGGTGCGGCGAATGGTCAGCGCCTTCGAGAGCCGCGCCCAGACTCTCTACGGCCCGGTGCCACCGGCGGCGGCCGGAGCGGCATAAAGCCGCGCGCGACCGACCGCCGCCGCGCCGCACCTGCGGCGTTCCGCTGATGGGAACCCGTCAGCGGTATCCGGCCTCAGATCTCCGGACTTGCCCCGGCTTCGGCCTCTCGATGGGCGGCGATGCCCTGGCTGATCAGCTGCGCCGCCTCGTCGGCCTCGCCCCAGCGCACAACCTTGGTCCACTTGCCCTTTTCCAGGTCCTTATAGTGCTGGAAGAAGTGAGTGATCTGCTGGATCAGAATCTCGGGCAGGTTGCGGTATGAGCCGACGTTGGTGTGGTAGGGATGGAGATCGTCGACCGGCACGGCGATGATCTTCTCGTCCTTGCCCGCCTCGTCTTCCATGATCAGCACACCGATCGGCCGCGAGCGCACGATCGCCCCCGGGATCACCGAGGTCGGCCCGACCACCAGCACGTCCACCGGGTCGCCGTCGGCGGCCAGGGTATGGGGCACAAAGCCATAGTTGCCGGGATAGAACATCGCGGTATGGAGGAAACGGTCGACATAGACCGCCCCCGAGGCCTTGTCGACCTCGTACTTGACCGGCTCACCGCGCAGGGGAATTTCGATCATCACGTTGATGTCCCAGGGCGGCATCCGGCCGATCGGAACTTTCGCTATGTCCATGAGGGTCCTCTTCCTTCAACAAATGGCCGGGCCAAGTCTCAGCAAAATAGTCCTGGCCCGCCAAGAAAAAAGGGCGCCACTTCGGCGCCCTTTTTTCCCGGAGTGACGGACGGTCCGGTCAGTGCAGGCCGGCCCACAACTGGCGCTTGCAGCCATACATCAGGCCCGCGAACACGAGCAGGAACAGGATGACCTTGGCTCCCAGCCCCTTGCGCTCGTCCTGGGTCGGCTCGGAGACGTAGGAGAGGAAAGTGGCCACGTCCTTGGCCTCTTGCAACGCCGTCGCCTTGGTGCCGTCGGCATAGGTGACGCTGTCGTCGAACAGCATCTTTGGCATGCCGATCGCATGTCCGGGGAAGTACTTGTTATAGTACTTGCCCTCGGGCACCTGGGCCCCCGCCGGCGGTTCGTCGGGATAGCCGGTCAGGAGAGCGGCGATGTAGTTCTCCGCCCCAAGCCGCGCCTTGACGATCACCGACAGGTCCGGCGGCGCCGCACCACCATTGGCGGCGGCGGCGGCCTTCTCATTCGCAAACGGCTTGACGAAGCGGTCCGAGGGCTTGCCCGGCCGCTGGAACATCTCTCCCTGATCGTTGGGGCCATCGGTGACCTGAGCGGCCGCCGCGATCTCCTTCACCTGATCGGCGGTGAAGCCGATGCCCTTGAGCGCCCGGTAGGGGACCAGACCGAGCGCATGACAGTTGGCGCAGATTTCCTTGAAGACCTGGAACCCGCGCTGGGCCTGCTTCTGGTCGATGCGACCAAAGGGACCAGCCTGGGGCCAGCTCTGCTGGGGCAACTCCACGCCTTCATTGGCCTGGGCCACGCCGGCGGTGCCGAAGCCAAGCACCAGCGCCGCCGCGAGAATGACAGATTTCATATGACGCATCACGCCTTCTCCATCGGCTGGGCAGCGGCCCCGTGAGCATGAACCGAACCACCACCCTTCAGGATCGAGTCGGCGATGCTTGCCGGACGCGGCAGCGGCCGCTCGATCTTGCCGAGCAGGGGCATCAGAACCAGGAAGTAACCAAAATAGTAGAGGGTGCCGACCCGGGCGGCGACGACCCAGGCGCCGTCGGGCGGGTTGGCGCCGCAGAAGCCGAGCACCAGCACGTCGATCGCCAGCAACCAGAAGGCGACGCGGGTCAGCGGCTTGAAGACGCAGCTCTTGACCTTGGAGGTGTCGAGCCAGGGCAGCACGAACAGGATCAGCACCGCCGAGAACATCGCCAGCATGCCGCCGAGCTTGTCGGGGATGGCGCGCAGGATGGCGTAGAGCGGCAGGAAGTACCATTCGGGCACGATGTGCGCCGGCGTCACCAGCGGGTTGGCTGGAATGTAATTGTCGGGATGCGCCATGTAGTTCGGCTCGAAGAACACAAAGGCGCAGAACAGAATCAGGAACACGATGAAGGCGAAAATATCCTTTATCGTGACATAGGGATGGAAGGGCACGCTGTCCTGCGGTCCCTTGATCTCGATGCCCAGCGGATTGTTCGAACCCGCGATGTGCAGCGCCGCGATGTGCAGCATCACCACGCCGAGCAGGATGAACGGCAGCAGGTAATGGAGCGCGAAGAAGCGGTTGAGCGTCGGGTTATCGACCGAGAAGCCACCCCACAGCCAGGTCACGATGGGATCGCCGACCACCGGCAAGGCCGAGAAGAGGTTGGTGATCACGGTCGCGGCCCAGAAGCTCATCTGGCCCCAGGGCAGCACGTAGCCGAGGAAGCCGTTGGCCATCATCAGCAGATAGATCACGACGCCGAGAATCCACACGATCTCGCGCGGCGCCTGATAGGAGCCATAATAAAGGCCGCGGAACAGGTGGATATAGACCGCGATGAAGAAGAAGGCCGAGCCATTGGCGTGGATATAGCGCAGAAGCCAGCCAAAGTTGACGTCGCGCATGATGCGCTCGACCGAGGCGAAGGCCAGACCGGTATTCGCGGTATACTGCATGGCGAGCATGATCCCGGTAATGATCATGGTCATCAGCATCAGCATCGCGATGGCACCGAAGGCCCACAAATAGTTGATGTTCCGTGGCATCTGGAACTCAACGTATTCGTGGTGCATTAAAGTGAAGAGCGGCAGCCGGCTGTCGATCCACTTGACGACGGGATTATTGAATTTGGATGGATACAAGGCCATCTTGGATATCTCCTAACCTGACGGGCCGATCAGCCGATTTTGATGACCGTGTCTTTCAGGAACACATATTTCGGCACAGCGAGGTTCTGCGGCGCCGGCCCCTTGCGGATGCGTCCGGAGGTGTCGTACTGCGAACCGTGACACGGGCAGAACCAACCGCCGTATTCGCCAAGGTGACCGCCGCCCTTGCCGTCGAAGTTCGGAACGCAACCGAGATGGGTGCAGATGCCGACCAGGATCAGCCACTCGGCCTTCTGGACCCGCGCCGAATCGGGCTGCGGATCCTTGAGGTCGGCAAGGCTGACCGACTCGGCCGCCTTGATTTCCTCGGGGGTCCGGCGGCGAATGAACACCGGCTTGCCCTGCCAGGTCGCGACGATCTGCTCGCCCGGCTTGACCGAGGCGATATCGACCTCAATCGACGCCAGAGCCAGGGCATCGGCCGCTGGATTCATGCTGTCGATCAGCGGCCAGGCGAAGGCGCCGAGGCCGGCGGCACCCACGGCTGAGGTTGCGAGATAAAGGAAATTTCGGCGCGAGGCATCTCCTCCGCCGCCCCCGAGGGCAGTCTCTGCACCAGACGGATGCGCGATGGTCGACATCAGCTTTCTCTCTCCTTGGCGATCCCAGCGCCGCTCACGCGCTGACGGTCACGCGGACAATAAACGGTCAGTACGGGCTTGTCCTTAGCAGACATCCGCCGCTTTCGTCCCTCGCAGATTTGACAGTTGAGGGTTGACACCTATCAACTCAAATCCCCGTCCCACACGCCCCGCGGCCGGTGGCCGGAACCACCCCGGCCACCTTCCAAACGAAGACCCCAGGCATAGCAAGTTCGTGACGCGGTTGCAGTGCGCACCTTGACGCAGCCCACCCGGAATCGTGTACCCAGAGGCGTGCCCGCCCCCGTGCCGGCAGCCGGGCCAGGATTGGAGCAAAGCCGTCATGCGTCTCGTGCTGTTCGAACCCGACATCCCCCAGAACACCGGGGCGATGATGCGGCTGGCCGCCTGTTTCGGCCTCGGGCTCGACCTCATCGAGCCCGCCGGCTTCGTACTCGACGACCGCCGGCTGCGCCGGGCCGCGATGGATTACGCCGAGTCGCTGGATTTCATCCGCCATCGCAGCTGGGGCGCCTTCCTGGCCGGGCGCGGGCCGGGCCGTCTCGTGCTGCTGACCACCCGGGCGCGCCTGTCCTATGCCCGATTCGCGTTCCGGCCCGACGACCAGCTGATGGTCGGCCGCGAGAGCGCGGGCGTACCCGAGGCCGTGTCCGCCGCCGCCGACGCCTGCCTGCTGATCCCGCTCCGGCCGCCGGCGCGCTCGCTCAACGTCGCGCTGGCGGCGGCGATCGTGCTCGGCGAGGCGCTGCGCCAGACCGGCGGCTTGCCGACACCGCCCCCCTGACCTTATAACCACGGAACCGGCACACCGGCGCCCCCGGACTTGCCCTCCCGTCCCTGGACGTACGAGCCTTGATGATGACGCGCGCCGAACTGTTTCCCCCGATCGAACCCTATCAGAGCGGCATGCTGCGGGTCTCGGAGCAGCACATCCTCTATTGGGAGCAGAGCGGCAACCCCGCGGGTGTGCCCGTGCTCTTTCTCCATGGCGGGCCGGGCGCGGGCGCTTCGCCGACCCACCGGCGCTTCTTCGACCCCGCCCACTACCGCATCGTGATCATCGACCAGCGCGGCGCCGGCCGCTCGCGACCGCTGGGCGAGACCCGGGCCAACACCACCGAACTCCTGATCGGCGACCTCGAACGGCTGCGCGACCTGCTGGGCCTCAGCCGCTGGCACGTCTTTGGCGGCTCCTGGGGCAGCACCCTGGCCCTGGCCTATGCCCAGACCCACCCCGGCCGCTGCCTCAGCCTGATCCTGCGCGGCATCTTCCTGATGCAGCGCAGCGAGATCGACTGGTTCCTCACCCGCATGGCCACGATTTTCCCCGAGGCGGCGGCGGCGTTCATCGGCTTTCTGCCCGAGGCCGAGCGCGAGGACGTGCTCGAAGCCTATTGGCGCCGGCTCAATGACCCCGACCCGATGGTGCGCATCGCCGCGGCGCGGGCCTGGAGCATCTATGAAGGCGCCTGCTCGTCGCTGCTGCCCAACCCCGAGCTGGTCTCGGCCGCCTCGGAGGACAGCCACGCCCTCGGCCTCGCCCGCATCGAGGCGCACTATTTCCGCCACAACCTGTTTCTGCCTGAAACCAGACTGCTCGACGAGGTGCACCGGGTGCGCCGGATTCCGGCGGTGATCGTTCAGGGCCGCTATGACATCGTCTGCCCGATCGTCACCGCCGACCGCCTGCACCGCGCCTGGCCCGAAGCAGACTACCGGGTGATTCCCGACGCCGGCCATTCGGCGATGGAGCCGGGCATCCGCGCCGCCCTGGTCCAGGCCACCGAGCAGTTCAAGGCGATCGCGCCATAGCGTCTCTTGCGGCTGGCCCGGACCGGCCGCGCCCCGCCCCGGCAGCGCCGGAGCGGGACCGGGGCCGGGCGTTCAGCGCGACCGGGTAACGTCGCGCAGCACCGCCACTTCGGCGGCCCGCTCTTCCAGGCGATACTTGACGATGTCGGTCGAGCTGACCATACCCAGCAGCTCGCCGCTCTCAACCACCGGCACGTGACGGACCCGGCGCAGGGCCATCAGCTCCATCACGTCCTTGATCGTGGCGGTGGTCTTGCAGGTCCGGACCTCGCGAGTCATGAAGTCCTCGACCTTATAGGTCAGGCCGGCCGCCCCCTTCTCGGCGACGGCGCGGATGATATCGCGCTCGGTGACGATCCCGGCGAGTTTCCCCGAGCGATCGCGGACCACCAGAGAGCCGAACTTTTTCTCGCGCAGCACTTTGGCCGCGGCCTCGACGGTTTCGGTCTGGACAATGGTAACCACTTCGGCGCCTTTGGCGCGCAAGATTTCCGCGACGTACATTGTAGAGAAATCCTCCCAAGGGAATCGTCCGCATCGCCCGTTCGAAGCCGGCCCGCGGCGCCGTGAAATTTAAATCCATTCCGCCGCCGCGCAAAGCCCTAATTCGCGCCGCCGGCCGCTCCCGCCCTCAGGCGGCATGCCGGCCGGCACGGCGCGCCGCCGCCAGCGCCTGAACCTGGACATAATCGATCTTGCCGGTACAGAGCAGCGGCACCGCGCCGACCACCAGCACGGTGCGCGGAATCAGCAGCTCCGAAACGCCGAGCTTGTGGGCCTGTTCGGCCAGCGCGGTGCGGACGGCGCCCTCGCGGTCGGTGACCAGCACCAGCTGTTCGCCCTTGCGCGGATCACGGGCGGCGACCACGGCGTGACGGTGCTCCGGCCAGAGCGACACCACCAGCGCCTCGGCGGCGGACAGCGAAACCATTTCGCCCGCGACCTTGGCGAAGCGCTTCAGCCGGCCGACGATGCGCGCAAAACCGTGATCATCCACCGAGACGATATCACCGGTGTCATGCCAGCCATCCGGAGTCGGTTCCAGCACGCCCGGCGCCTCGGGCTTGAGATAGCCGATCATGATGTTGGGACCCGAAACCAGCAGCCGGCCACCGGCCGCGATACCCTCTACCGGTTCCAGGCGATGGCGGATGCCGGGCAGAAAGCGGCCGACCGAACCCGGCGCGGCAAACATCGGCGTGTTGACCGCCAGCACCGGCCCGGTCTCGGTGGCGCCGTAGCCCTCGAGAATCCGCACCCCGAAACGGTCGGCCCAGAGGCGCCGGGTTTCTTCGCGCAGCGCCTCGGCGCCGGCGAAGATGTAGCGCACGGCCCGGAAATCATAGGGATGGGCGGTGCGGCCATAGACGTTGAGGAAGGTGTCGGTCCCGAACATCATGGTGGCATCGCAGCCGTAGGCGGCCTCGGGCACCTGCCGGTAATGGAGCGGCGACGGATAGAGGAAGCATTTGAAGCCCGAGACCAGCGGCAGAACCATGCCGCCGGTCATGCCAAACGAGTGGAACACCGGCAAGGCGTTGAACAGCACGTCGGCCGGCGAGAAATCGACCCGGGCCTTGAGCTGAAGGCAGTTGGCAACCAGATTGCGGTGGCTCAGCACCACCCCCTTCGGCTGGGTCTCGGAGCCCGAGGTGAAGAGAATCACCGCCGGCTCGTCGGGCTTCACCCCGAGCGCCCGGTGGCCGGCGCGGGCCCGGACGCTGGCCAGCATGCCGCCCAGCTTGTCGGCCAGGGTGAGGCTGGCCCGGATGTCTTCGAGATAGACGATGCGGGTCACCGCCGCCAGCGCCGCCACCGCGGCCTCAAGATGAGCGGCGGCAACGAAGCGGCGCGCGGTCACCACCAGCTTGAGATCGGCAACGCGGCAGGCATCGACCTGCTGGGAGGGGCCGACGGTGAAATTGAGCATCGCCGGCACCCGGCCAATGGCCTGGAGCGCGGCGAACAGCGCCGCGGTACCGACAACATTGGGCATCAGCACCCCGACCGCGGCCCCGCGCGGCGCGACTCGGGCCAGTTTCGGCCCCAGCACGGCCGCGGCCAGCACCAGCCGGTCGTAGCTGAGCGGCCGGCCCTCGGGATCGTCGAACACCACCTTGGCGCCGCCGTGGCGGGCGCGGGCGTCGAGCATCGCCTCAAAGAGGGTGCGCCCGGGATTGCCGGCCTCGAAGGCGGCTTCGGTCATCAGGTCATAGAGCCGCTCTCCGGCCAGCTGCCGCCGCTTGCGCCCGCGCACGCCGTCGGGCAGATCGACGAAGCGGGCGGGCAGAATCGTGATCGTGACCTGAGGAAACCAGCGCCGCCGCGCCTTCGCGTCCGGCTGCGCGCCGCTGACCGGCGACTGGGGAGAATGCTGGGTGCCGTCGATCCAGACCGGCAGAATCGACGACCGTGTGCGGGCCGCCACCACCGCCGGACCGTCATAGACCTTCATCAGGGCGCCGGTGACGCTGAGCCGGCCCTCGGGAAACATCACGCAGCGACCGCCGCGCTTCAGCGCCCGCACCACCGGCAGCATGGCCAGGGGGCTGCGCGGATCCACCTTGAAGGCATCAACCAGCGCCAGCCACGGCCGCATCCACCAGCAGCGCTCCATGTCGGCGGTGATGGCCAGCGACGGCCGACCGGGCAGAAAGGCGGCCAGCAGCGGCGCGTCGAGCAGCGACAGGTGATTGGCCACCACCACCGCCCGCTCGCCCGCGGCATGGTAATGCTCCAGGCCGCGCACCTCGACCCGGTAGATCAGGCGCAGCAGCGCCGCCAGCACCATCTTGACCGCCGACATCAGCGCCGGCCGGCGGCCGTCTTTTCCAGCGTTCACCACCTGCTCCTCCCTCACTCCGTCCGGCTCCGGAGCCTGCCGGCCCCTACCGCACCATGCCCAGTCCGGACTCAAAAAAACAGCAAAACCGGTGCCAGGGGCGGGGCTGCGACGCCCGCGACACTACCGCCCGTTGACCCGCCCCGGCGGCACGGGCATTGTTGGCCGGGAGCAACACCGGCGTCGCGGGGAGGGTGAAGCGTGACCAACGATCGGCTGCTGGCCGCGATCATCGACGCCAACGACCGCGTCCCCGATGTCACCTTCCTCGGACTGATCGGCCGGCCGATCCAGCCGATCACGATCTGCATGTGCGCCGATTACCTGATCCCGCTCACCCTTTATCAGGGCGATGATCCCGATGAAGCCCTGACCGCCCTGGCCAACGCCGTAACCTCCCTGGAGCAGGCCCGCACCGTCTGATCCCCCCCTCCCCGGGGAAGGCCACGCGGATCCGGCAGGCCCGATCCCCGATCAAGCGACTTGCCGGGTCGGGGGAATTCTTGTTACCACTGGATGTGTGGCGGTCGGTTTCTGCTCTCCCGTATCAGGGCTCGCCCCCACCCCGTTTTTCTCGAGAGAGGCCCCCTCGATGTCCATCCGCCTGTGTCTCGCCGCGCTTGTTGCGGTCTTTGCTCTGCTGGCGCGCTGTCCGGCGTTCGCCGAGGTGATCTCGATCAACGACCCGGCGGCGGAAAAGCTCTTTGCCGAAGCCCAGGCCAAGGCCGGCTTCTGGAAGCTGATGCATTTTTACGAGTCCCAGGTCGACCAGACCTATTGCGGCGTCGCCTCGGCGGCGATCATCCTCAATTCCCTCGAGGTCGAGTCGCCGCCGGCCCCGGCAATCTACCCATACCGCCGTTTCGACCAGACCAACTTCTTCACCGAAGCGGTGCTGGCCATCAAGCCGCCCAAATACGTTCATCTCAGCGGCCTGACCCTGGAAGAACTGGCGGGCATGATCCGGAGCTATGGCGTGACCGTCGATGTTCACCACGCCGCGGCGCCGCTGGATCTCGCCGGCTTCCGCACCATCGCCGCCCAGGCACTCGCCGATCCCAAGGCGCGGGTGCTGATCAATTTCCACCGCAAGTATCTCGGCCAGGAGGGCGCCGGCCACCATTCGCCGCTTGCCGCCTATGACGCCGTTTCCGACCGCTTCCTCATCCTCGACGTCGCCCGCTACCGGTTGCCGCCGGTCTGGGCACCGGCCAACGACCTCTGGGCCTCGATGGCCACCGAGGACAGCGACGCCAAGGCCAATCGCGGCTTCCTGGTCATCCGCGGCAAATAGGACGCCGGGATCGAAGGGCGGCGGGTCGGGTCATGCCGGGCCGCCGTCGCTCAGGGCATGTTGAAAGAGAACCAGATCGGGATGGCTGAGGTCGCGGCTGTGATCCCAGTCGAAGGTGGACAGGTTGTCCAGAAACTGCCGGGCGCTGGCCGTCCAGGAGAACGCCTCGGCGTAGCGGCGGCAGCCGGCGCGGCAGATGGCCAGCGCCCCCCGTGCCGCGGCGCCGAGATCGGGGTCGAGACAGCCGACCGGGGCGGCGCCCAGGACATCGAGCGGTCCCGCCACCGGGTACGCCGCGACCGGCAGACCGCAGGCCAGCGCCTCCAGCAGCACCAGCCCGAAGGTGTCGGTGCGGCTGGGAAAGACGAAGACGTCGGCATCGGCATAATGAGCCGCCAGTTCCTGGCCGCGCTTGAGGCCGGGAAAGTGGGCGTCGGGGAAGCGGCGCCTGAGGTCGTCGGCCTGGGGACCATCGCCGACCGCCACCTTCGAGCCCGGCAGGTCCAGGGACAGAAAGGCCTCGACATTCTTCTCCACCGCCAGCCGGCCGACATAGAGAAAGATCGGCCGCGGCGGATCATAGACCGGCCCCAGGCCGGGGCGGAACAGCCGGGTGTCCACCCCCCGGCCCCAGCGCCGGATATGACGGAATCCCCGGGCCCTCAACTCATCCTCGACGGTCTGGGTCGCCACCATCATGGTCCGGGCGGCGGCATGGAAGCGGCGGACCACGGCGTAGGAAACCGGCAGCGGCACGCCGAAGCGGGCGCGGACATATTCGGGGAACCGGGTGTGGTAGGCGGTGGTATGGGGCAGGTTGTGACGCACACAATAATTTCGCGCCGCCCAGCCCAGCGGCCCCTCGGTGGCGATATGAATCGCGCCGGGCCGGGTCTCCTCGATCAACCGGGCCACGCGGCGGCCGGGCAGCAGCGCCAGCCGGATCTCGGGGTAGCTTGGACAGGGCACGGTGTGGAACTGATCGGGCGTGACCATCACCACCTCGTGACCACCCGCCCGCAGCTCGCCGGCCAGGGTTGCCAGCGTCCGCACCACGCCGTTGATCTGGGGCGCCCAGGCGTCGGTGACGATCATTATGCGCATGCCCGGACTCCCACCGCCGCGGCCGCGGCGAGCGCCGCCCGCAGGGCGGCCCGCTCGGGCCAGTTGACGATCTCGAGGCGGCCATCGGCGTGCTCGACCAGAGCCGAGCAGCTTTCCACCCAATCGCCGCAATTGGCATAGACGCAGCCGCCATCGTCGCGCAGTTCGGCGTGGTGGATATGACCGCAGACCACGCCATCGACCCGGCGGTCGCGCGCCGCCTCAACCACCCTGTCCTCGTAATCACCGATGTAGCGGACCGCGTTCTTGACCTTGAGCTTGAGATAGGCCGAGACCGACCAGTAGGGATAGCCGAGCCGGCGCCGGCCGAAATTGAACCAGCGGTTGAACGCCAGCGCCACGGTATAGGCGTGGTCCCCGAGCAGTGCCAGCCAGCGGGCGCAGGTCATGACCTTGTCGAAGCAGTCGCCATGGATCACCAGCAGATGGCGGCCGTCGGCGGTGCGGTGAACGGCCTCACCGACCACCTCGATGGCGCCGAAGCTGTGGCCCTCGAAGGGACGGGCAAACTCGTCGTGGTTGCCCGGGACATAGACGACATGGGTGCCCTTGCGCGCCTTGCGCAACAGCTTCTGAACCACGTCGTTGTGGGCCTGGGGCCAGAACCAGCTCCGCCGCAACTGCCAGCCATCAATGATGTCGCCGACCAGATACAGGGTTTCGCATTCGGTCGCGCGGAGAAAGTCGAGAAGAAGGTCAGCGTTGCAGCCTCTGGATCCAAGGTGAACGTCGGATATCCAAATCGTTCTATAGGATTCCTGCCAGACATCGGTGCTCATTTTCGAGTCTCCGTTACCACGGCTGATCAACTACTGGCATGGCGTCGCCGTTAAAATCAAATTAATTAAATATGACAGGCCAGTTGTTTCATGCCGGGTCATCGACGAGCAGACGAAGGCAGCATCGCCCGGCCGCGATTCGAGACCGTGGCCGGATGAATGTGATGTTGGCGGCGCGCGCATCTGGTAGGCTAGCCGACGGCTGCCCAGCCACTCCCGCCGCCTGAAGCATCCCGCCATGGCCACCACACATTCCAGAGCGGACCCGCCTGACGACCGGGAGGTCCGCTACCGGCGCCTGATCCAGGTCGGAATCGCCCTCACCACCGAGCGCAATCACAAGCGCCTGATGGAGATGATCCTCCTTGAGGCCAAGCAACTCTCCCAGGCCGAGGGCGGCACGATCTATCTGCTGACCCAGGACGGCGCGGGCCTGAGCTTCGAGATCATGCGCAACGACGTGCTGTCGATGGCCATGGGCGGCACCACCGGCCGGACCATCCCGTTTCCGCCGCTCCGGCTCCACGACGCCGCCGGCGCGCCCAACCATCGCAACGTGGCCACCTATGCCGCGCTTTCGGGTCACACCGTCAGCATCGCCGACGCCTACGAGGTCGGCGAATTCGACTTCGAAGGCACCCGGGCCTTCGATGCCCGCACCGGCTACCGTTCGATCTCGTTCCTGGCCGTGCCGCTGAAGAACCATCAGGGCGATGTGATCGGCGTCATTCAGCTGATCAACGCCCGCGCCCCCGGCGGCGGGGTCACCGCCTTCCCGGCCGAGATCGTGCCGCTGATCGAGGCCCTGGCCGGGCTGGCCGCGGTCGCCCTCGACAATCAGATGCTGATCGAGGCCCAAAAGACCCTGTTCAAGGCGCTGGTCCAGCTGATTGCCGGGGCGATCGACGCCAAGTCGCCCTATACCGGCGGTCATTGCCGCCGGGTGCCCGAACTGGTGGCGATGCTGGCCCAGGCCGCCCATGACACCACCGAGGGACCGTTCTCGGGCTTCGCCCTCGCCGACGATGAATGGTACGAGTTGGAGGTCGCGGCCGGTCTCCACGATTGCGGCAAGGTCACGACCCCGGAATACGTGGTCGACAAGGCGACCAAGCTCGAGACGATCTACAACCGCATCCACGAGATACGCACCCGCTTCGAGGTGGTCAAGCGCGATGTCGAGATCGAGTACCTCAAGGCGGTGCTGGCCGGCGGCGACGAGGCGGCGCTGGCCGCCGCCCGCGACGCCCGGCTGGCCGGGCTCGACCAGGATTTCGCCTTCGTCGCCGGCTGCAACATCGGCGGCGAGTCCATGAGCGCCGAGCGGGTCGAGCGGCTGAGGCGGATCGCCGGCATCACCTGGGTCCGGACCCTCGACGACAGCCTCGGTCTCAGCGCCGACGAAACCCGGCGCTGGCAGAGCCAGCCGGTGCCGCCGCCCGCGCGTGAGCCCCTGCTCGCCGACAAGCCCCGACACCTCATCCCCCATGTCGAGGAGCCGGTCGCCGCCGACAACCCCTGGGGCTTCAAGATCAAGCCGCCGGCCCACCGCTTCAACCTCGGCGAACTCCACAATCTTTCAGTCCGCGCCGGCACCCTGACCGCCGAGGACCGCTTTCATATCAACGACCACATCCTGCAAACCGTGATCATGCTGGAGGGGCTGCCCTTCCCGCGCCATCTCGAGCGGGTGCCGGAATGGGCCTACAACCATCACGAAAAAATGGATGGCACCGGCTATCCCCGCGGCCTGAGCCGCGATCAGATGAGCATTCCCGCCCGGATGATGGCGATCGCCGACATCTTCGAGGCCCTGACCGCCAGCGACCGCCCCTATAAGCCCCGGAAAACCCTCTCCGAGGCGATCGGAATCATGGCCAGGATGGTTCGCGACCAGCACATCGACCCCGACCTCTTTGAGCTGTTCCTGGTGGCCGGCATCCATCGCCGCTACGCCGAGACCTTCCTCTCGCCCGATCAGATCGACGAGGTCGAGATCGCGCGCTATCTCCGGCCCCAGCCCCAGCCGGCCGCTCAGGGCGACGGACTGAAGCGGAAACTCTGATGACAGCCGAGGCAGAGGCTGAGCTGATCGGCCAGCCGGCCGGTCAGCGCCGGCACCGCGTCGCCCCGCCTGGCGGCCGCCGCGATCTCGTCAAAGCCGGCATGCATGGCCATGCCCTGCTGTTTGAACTCAAGCGGCAGCTTGGCCATCAGCGCCACCGGCACGCCGTGATCGACCGTCATGCCGACCGCGGTGGCGGCCCTGGCAACGCCGGTGCGGTCGCCGCTGGCGAGGGCGCCGGTGATCTCCTGAACCGCGCCGAGCATGCCCCGCATTTCGCCCAGGATGAAGTCCCGCTCCGCCGCCGCCAGCACGACCGCGGTCCGGCCATCGCTGCCCGGCGCGGTGCTGCCGCGGACGAAGAGTGTGGCGGCAGCCACCACGGTGACCAGCCACAAAGCAAGGGTGGCAATGAAAAAACGCTTATACATCAGCAACTCCCACCGGCGCGACTCTCAAAGGGACCGACCGGTCGCCCGACCGGAGCCGGAACAGAGTTAGCACAGAAAGTGGCGTCAGCAAGACGGCGCCTGCGCCCCGCCCCGGCAACCGACCCCAAACCCGTCAAGGCCGAAAACACGGCAGCGAAAATCGATTGTTCCGGTCCTTGCTTCCCACAACCATTCGTTTTGGCCTGACCTTCTCTGCCCAAGATTTCATCATCCGGTTGACAACGATCAGAGACTTGAAAGTGATGCGACGGCGCTCTCCTTTCAAAAGAATACTACTTTTGGCCTATAAATTTTTCGTTGCGTCCCGCCCGATGGCGCAGATATAATTATTATGAATAGTGGTGCCGCTATTTTTTCAAAATTGTGACAATATCCCAGCGCCGACATGATCACATGGACAGACTCACTGGAAATCGGCGTTCGGTCAATTGATGCCGAACACAAGCGGCTTATCGAATTCATCAATCTGGTTGAGACCGTCTCGGCGAGCCAGCGGTCACGACTAAACAACGTCAAGTTGCTCTCCGACCTCAGGGCGTTGCTCCAGGCCCATTTTGAAAAAGAGGAAGACCTGATGTTCGGGATCGATTACCCGGGCGTCAACACGCACATGACCGCGCACAGCACCCTGCAATCGGATTTCGGGGCCAGAATCCTGGAGACCGGGCACTCCGGCACGATGGACGACGCCGTCGGCTTCGTTGCCGACTGGATGCTCAACCACCTCAAGACCGAGGATGCCAGCCTCGCCCTGTTCATCCGGCAGAAGAAAACCGCCCGGACCGCCGCGGCGCCGGCCAGGCGGGCGGCGGGAGCGAAACGATAGGCCGGACTCCGTCTCAGGAAGCGGTGGCCGGACTCCCCGCCCGGCCCTATAGTCGGACCGGCAGGCTTGCGGCAGGAAGGCGGCCATGACCGGACATTCATTCGAGGAGTTCATCCTCGGCCAGAGTTTTGAAACCGAGGGCCTGACCGTCACCGAGGCGATGATCATCGATTTCGGCTTCCGCTTCGACCCTCAGCCGTTCCACATCGACAGTCAGGCCGCCAGCCGGTCGCCCTATGGCGGCCTCATCGCCAGCGGCTTCCAGACCCTGATCCTGACCTTCCGGCTGTTCCGCGACACCGGAGTGATCTCCGGGACCAGCCAGGGCGAGGCCGGTGCCGATGAGGTGCGCTGGCTGCGCCCGGTCCGCCCCGGCGATACTTTGCGGGTCAAGGTGACGGTGGCCGGTTTACTGCCCTCGCGCAGGGCCGAGCGCGGCATCGTCCGTCTGACCTACGCCACCCTGAATCAGCATGCCGAGGTTGTCATGACCATGACTGTCAACCATCTTATACTGCGGCGCATCACCACCGAGTCGCCCTAGCCCCACCCCGGCGGCGCGGCGGCCGGAACACAGCCCTGGCCCACTCCGGCCCTGATCCTTGGCTTTCAAGGGTTCGCGTTTTGAGGGGGCAAAATGTCTGGCACCAGTCCAGTCTGCTGGTTTATAACCAGACCCTGGTTGCCGCCAGGATGACCCCAGGAATGCTTGGGACAAATCCCGCGGCGCCACGATTGATGAACGTCGCAGGTTATATGCTTTTGAGCGAAGGTCCAGGCCGTGCATCCCGACCCTGAAGTCGTCGGAGAGATCCGTATCACCTACGAATTGCATTCTTTCCGGGACCAGGCATGGTACCGGTTGAATTCGTGGGCGTACCGCGCCGAAGCCATGACCGCGGCCGAGCAATTATACTCGGACCAGACCGTGGATGGTGTCCGGGTGGTCCGTCTTGAGCATTATGTCGATTACGACTTCACCGACAGCGTCATCATTTTCAAGCGGATGACCGGCGAGACCACCGAGCCGGATCCCCTGGCTCCGGCCAACGAAATCGGTACTCCGTTCGTCTGGCGGCAACTCGGCGATTTCTATCGGGAACGCGGGCGGGAAGAGTTGCGCGGCCAGCTTGGCCGCTACATGGAGGACAAACGGGTCACGGTGCTGGAACTGATCCACTCGGAAAAGCACTCGATCGACCTCGACAACGCCGGCACCATTCTGCAGGGCGTCTTCCAGAAGGTGGCGGTGCCGCTGGCCCAGTCCTCCGGCGGCAAGGTTTCCGCCGCCACCCTGTTCAAGGACATGATGTCGCTCTGGAGCCAGCTGGTTCTCCAGGTGCGCAATGATGCCGCCGCGGTCAAGGTGCCGAAGCTGGAGCCCGGCCGGTTCCTCGAGGTCGCGGCCCAGTTCGACAAGCAGTTCGGCGCCGAGGTCGGCAGTTATCATTTGCTGCGCACCATTGCGGCTTATCTGCTCGACGCCAAGACCTGGATGGAGAAGCTCGACCGCCTGGGACAGCTTTACAGCCCCGACTGCGAGCGCAAGCATATCCGCATCCTGGACCTTCAGGCCTCCGAGATTCTCTCGGCCGCCGGACCGTTCCGCGAACTGCTCGAAGAGGGCAGCGACCGCGTTTCCGCGATGTGTACGGTGGCCAATCTCTTCGGCGGCACTTACAAGACCAGTTCGGGCGCGGTGGTGCGCGGCCTCGCCACCATCAACACCCTGATGAACGACAGCCGCATGCCGCGCACGCGCTCGACGCTGCGCAAGCGCCTGCTGCGCGAGATCATCAGCCGCCAGCCGCTGCTGCCCGGCCGCAGCCTGATGCAGGAACTGGAAGGGCTCAACGTCCTGATCCGCCACCTCAACGAGGTCGCGCCCAGTCTGGTCAAGGACGAGGAGATCACCGACGGCCTGGTCCAGCGGGCCGCGCGCGCGATCACGGTTCAGACCGTGGCCGAAAGCGTCGGCGTCGCCGCCAAGGTCACCGAGAAGCTGGCCGTGCTCAGCCGGTTGGCCCAGCTGGCCCCCGGCGCGGTCAACAAGGCCTCGGTGTTCCGCTATTTCCGCTCGGCGATGCCTCCCGACGATCTGGTCCGCATCTGCCTTCGCGAGGGCAGCAACCGGCTGGCCGCGGTCGGCACCCTGGCCGAAGTGATGAAGACCCTGATCGCGGCGCCGATTGATGAAATGACCCGCTCGGAAATTCTGACCGCGGTCGACACCATGCTGCTCGACATCTTCAAGAACGACATCATGCTGGCGCCCAACCGGGCCTATGCCGACCGCATTTCGCTGCTGTTCAAGGTCTGCTCGGGCATCCAGCTGTCCGAGGGCAAGGCGCGGGCGCTGGCGGTGGAAACCATCGGCCGCGAGTTCCGCAATCCCAAGTTCCTGCCCGCCTTCAAGCAGCGTTTCAAGAACGAGGCCGAGATGAAGGACGTGCTCCTGAAGGTCAAGGCCTTCCTGGCCGGTTAGCCCGTCGCCGGACCGGGCGGTGCCGCTTGGCCACAGCGGCCGGGACAGAACCGCTTCAGCTCTCACCATGATTGAAGAATGGCGGCTAATCGCCTACGCTGTCTTTTGTTTTTTCAGACAGTGAGGGTTAGCATGGCCAGAGCGGCAATCGGCTTCGCGGCCGCACCCGAGCTTAGCGAAACGCTGGCGGTGTGGCGGACCTGGCTGAGCGGCGAGCGCCGGGTCTCGCCTCATACCCTCGATGCCTACCTTGCCGACATCGGCGCCTTTTTGTCGTTCCTCACCGATCATCTCGGCCGCTTTCCCAGCCTGGAGGATCTGAGCGAAGCCCGCCTCGCCGACTTCCGGTCCTGGCTGTCCGAGCGGGCCGGCGCCGGGCTGGCCGCCTCCAGCCGGGCGCGGGCGCTGGCGGCGGTGCGCAACCTCTATCGCTGGCTCGACCGCAGCGGCCGGCTGCACAATGGCGCCATCGGCCTCGTGCGCAGTCCGCGGGTGCGGCGGCCGGTGCCGCGCCCCCTGCCCGAACCCGACGCCGCCGGCTTGCTCGACGAGGCCGAGGCTGCGCCCGAGGACGCCTGGATCGGCAAGCGCGACCGGGCGCTCTTCACCCTGCTCTATGGCTGCGGCCTGCGCATCGACGAAGCCCTCAGCCTGAGCCGCCGCGAGGCGCCGGCAATGATCGCCGGCAACGGCCTCGGCTCTCTCATGGTCACCGGCAAGGGCCGCAAGCAGCGGTTGGTGCCGGTGTTGCCGGTGGTCAGCGCCGCGATCCGGGATTACCTCGCCCTCTGCCCCTATGGGGTCGAGGCCGACCGGCCGCTGTTCGTCGGCGCCCGGGGCGGCCGGCTCAATGCCGGCGTCGCCCAGCGCCAGATGCGCACGCTCCGCGCCCGTCTCGGCCTGCCCGACAGCGCCACCCCCCACGCCCTCCGCCACAGCTTCGCCACCCATCTGCTGGCCGACGGCGCGGATCTGCGGACGATTCAGGACCTGCTCGGCCACGCCTCGCTGTCGACCACCCAGCGCTATACCGACGTCGAGACCGAACGCCTGATGACGGTCTACGACAAGGCCCACCCGCGGGCCCGGACACCCATAGACCGCTAAGGAGCCCGCCAACACCGATTTTGCATGCTGGCATATTCTGTGCTGATGCTGGCATAATCTGTGCTAGTGAAGACTGTGCTCGGGAACACTGTGCTCGTGAAAACGAGGTCATTGACTCAATCCGGATTGTCGCCGCTCGTGCTGACTTCGAAGAAAAACCGTTATGACCTCCGGGTGACGATTGGCTATGCCGTCGTGGCAACCCTATGGATACTTTTTTCCGACCAGTGGCTGACCTATCTGACCGATATTCCGACCGTTCGGGAGCTGAGCACCGTCAAGGGCCTGGCGTTCGTCGTCGTCACCTCGGCGCTGCTGTTCATGGCGCTGCGCACCGCGGCTGCCCGGGGCACCATGGTGAAGCCGGACTTCAGCGGTATGTCCTGGCCGCTGCTGACCGTGTTTCTGATCCTGGCCACGGCGATCGGCACGATCGCCTTTGCCGCCTTTCGCATCCAGTCGGGTGCGCTGCGGGAAAACGTCTTCAGCGGCCTCAGGGCGGTGGCGGAACTCAAGGTCGACGGCATTTCCCGCTGGCTGACCGAACGCCGCGCCAACGCCCGTTCGCTCTCGGGCAGCCCGGTGATTGGAGCGGCGCTGAAGCGCTGGCTCGACACCGGCAACGTCGCGGACCGGGACCTGCTGGCCGACCTCCTGCGCAATTTGTGTGAAACCTACAGCTTTGCCGGCCTCTCGATCCTCGACACCGACGGGCGTCCGCGGCTCGGCGACCGGCCGGACGCCCCGGCTCCGGCCACGGTCCGGGAGACGGTGGCGGAGGCGCTCCGCTCGGGGCAGCCGCTGCTGCTCGACCTCGTGCGCCGGGAGAGCGACGGTGCGATCCGCCTCGGCATCATCGCGCCGCTTTATCACTCTGAAGCCGCCGGCGGCGGCCGGCGGGCGCTCGGCGCCATCCATATCGACCTCCGGCCCGAGGACTTCCTTTATCCGTTCCTCAATACCTGGCCGCTGGGCAGCGCCAGCGGCGAGTCCCTGCTGGCGCGCCAGGACGGAAGCGACGTGCTCTTCCTGTCGCCCCTGCACTTCCGGCCCGACGCCGCGCTGGATCTGCGCCTGCCCCTCGACTCCGCCGATCTGCCGCTCGCCCGGGCGCTCCGCCTCAATGAGCGACTGATCGCCGGGCGGGACTACCGGCAGATCCCGGTGCTGGCGGCGACCCTGCCGGTGCCGGGGACGCCCTGGATGCTGGTGGCCAAAATGGACGAGGAGGAGGCGCTGGCCGGCATCCGGCGCCTGCTGGCGGTGACCGGCGGTCTGGTCGCGGCGGCTCTCTGCGCCGCGGCGGCGATCCTGATCCTGCTCTGGCAGCAGCAGCGTCTGCACTGGGCCTTCAGCAAGCTGAGCCAGAACCGGCAGATTGCGGCCTCGGAGGCCAAGTTCCGCTCCTATATCGAGTATTCGCCGCTGGCGGTGTTCGTAGTCGACGAGACCGGCCGCTTCGTCGAGACCAATCCCGCCGGCCTCGCGCTGGTTGGCCACGACGCCGCAACCCTGCTCACCCTCGGCATCGCCGATGTCCTCAGCGATCACGACCGGACCCGCGCCCTTGCCGACTTCGCCAGCCTCCTGCGCGACGGCATGATTGAAGCCGAATACCAGGCCAGGAGAGCCGACGGCGAAACCCCCTATATCCTGGTGCGCGCGGTGCGGATTTCCGAAACCCACCTGATCGGCTTCTGCCAGGACGTCACCGAACGCCGGCGGGTCGAGCAGGCCCTGCGTCAGGCCCAGGAGTTGGCGCGGCTCGGCAGCTACGGTTACGACATCGTCAGCAACCGCTGGACCAGTTCCGAGGTGCTCGACACCATCTTCGGCATTGGCGCCGATTTCGAGCGGACCGCCGACAGTTGGCTGGCGATCGTCCATCCGGCGCAACGGGCGGAAATGAGCGCCTATCTCGCGACCCTGCTCGAGTGCCAGCGGCCCTTCGACGCCGAATACCGCATCAACCGGGTCGATACCGGCGAGGAGCGCTGGGTCCACGGCCTCGGCCGCTTCGATTGCGACCCCGAGCAGCGGCCGCTGCGTCTGATCGGCACGATCCAGGACATCACCGAGCGCAAACAGGCCCAGGCCGAGATTCAGGCCCTCAATGCCGACCTGGAACGCCGGGTCGATGAACGCACCGCCGAACTCAGCGCCGCCAACCGCGAACTCGACAGTTTCGCCTACGCCGTTTCCCACGATCTGCGCGCGCCCTTGCGCGCCATGGGCGGCTTCAGCGCCGCCCTGATCGAGGATTTCGGCGACCAGTTGACCCAGGACGCCCGGGTCTATCTCGGCCACATCATCACCGCCGCGCGCAAGATGGGCGATCTGGTTGATGGCCTGCTGGTGCTGTCGCGCTGCACCCGCGGCGAGATCGTGCGCCACCGGGTCGATCTCTCGGCGCTGGCGGGCAGCATTCAGCGCGACCTCGGCCGTGCCTTTCCCGACCGTCGGGTGGTGGTCCGGATCGAGCCCGGCCTCAGGGCCTGGGGCGATACCCGGATGATCGAGGTCGTGCTGCGCAACCTGCTGAGCAACGCCTGGAAATACACAGCGCACGCCGCCGCCGCCGAGATCAGCGTCCACAGTCGCCACGAGGAGGGCCGATTCTGGATCTGCGTGACCGACAATGGCGCCGGCTTCGCCATGGCCCACGCCGACAAGCTGTTCAAACCCTTCCAGCGCCTGCACCGGGAAGATGAATTTCCCGGCATCGGCATCGGCCTTGCGACGGTGCAGCGGATCATCCACCGCCACGGCGGCGCCATCCTCGGCGAAAGCGCCGTCGGCCAGGGCGCCACCTTCCGCTTCTTCCTGCCTGCCCCGGCCGCAGTCACCGACGCCGGGCCAACCACCGGAGGCTGATCGCCTCGGAGCGGAACACCCCGGTCCGGCAGCGTCGCTCCCGCGCTATCGGCAAAAGCCGGCGGCCCGGCGGACCTGGGCAACCAGCGCCAGCGGCGGTTCCTGCCGGTCGAGCACCGCGACCGCCCCGGCCTCCTGCGCATGAAGGCGCAACGGATCCGTGACCTCGTCGGCGATCAGGATCGCGGGCGGCGGCGGGGCGGCGGCGGCCAGACGATCGAGCAACTCCAGGCCGCGGATCCCGGCCGTCGAGAGATCGACGACGAGACAGCCGAGCCCGTCCAAGGCCCCGGCGGCGGCGAGAAACGCTTCGGCCGAACGGTACTGCCGAGCCCGGAAGCCGTGAACCTCCAGCAGCGCCGCCAGCGATTCGCGGCCACCGGCATCATCCGCGACGATGGCCACCGCCCCCTCGACACCATCCCCGCCCACCTGATCGCCTCCAGCGCCCTGCCTGCGTGGCGCCGGCGGCGCCCTGGATCAAACGATACGCTCCCAAACCTGTTCGAGCACTAAGCAATGATGCTTACGACGGCCGGACGCTCAGCCGAACGGCGCCCGGTTGACCGCCAGCCAGTAGATGCCAAGGCGGGCCACGGTCTCGGCGAATTCGCTGAATTCCACAGGCTTGCGCACGAAGCTGTTGGCGCCGTTCTCGTAACTGCGCAGCCGGTCCCGTTCCTCGTCGGACGAGGTCAGGATCACCACCGGCACCAGCCGGGTTTCGGGTGCCGCCCGCAACCGGGCCAGCACGTCGAGACCACTGACCCGGGGCAGATTGATGTCGAGCAGAATCACGGTCGGCACGCCGAGGTCGGTACGACCGGCGAATTCGCCCTGGCGAAAAAGATAGTCGAGCGCCTGCTGTCCATCGCGGACGATATCGACGTTGTTGGCCAGATTGACCTTGCGCAGAGCCCGCAGCGTCAGCAGCTCGTCCTGAGGATTGTCCTCAACCAGCAAAATGGTCTGATTGCTCATTTCAGGTCCCCCAGTCAGTCCTCGGCGGCGGGCAGAAAGAACCGGAACAGGGCTCCCCGGCCGACCGTACCCTCGGCCCGGATGGCGCCGCCATGCCGGGCGATGATGCGCTCGACGGTGGCCAGACCGATGCCGATGCCAGGAAACTCGTCCTGGCGATGCAGGCGCT
The DNA here is from genome assembly GCA_037132135.1 of Rhodospirillaceae bacterium. GTDB lineage: Bacteria > Pseudomonadota > Alphaproteobacteria > Azospirillales > Azospirillaceae > BOG-933. The sequence goes on along the minus strand of JBAXPR010000008.1, from coordinate 26,062 downwards.
GAAAGGGCTTGAACAGCTTGTCGGCGTGGGCCATGTCGAAACCGGCGCCATTGTCGGCGACGCAGAGCCAGAGCCGGCCCTCGTCCGTGCGGGCAAAAACGCGGATCAGCGGATCGGGAGTGCCGCCGGTATAGGTCCAGGCGTTGGCAAGCAGATTGCGCACCACCACTTCGATCAGCCCGGGATCGCCGGTCACCGTCAGTCCGGGTGCGATCTCCCAACCGACCCGGCGCTGGGGCTGACCGTGACAAAGGTCGTCGCGGACGCGCTCGGCCAACGCCGAGACATCGACGCCGGTCCGCCGCATGCCGCCCCGGGTGCTACGCGACAAGGTGAGCAACCCCTCGACCAACCGGCTCATATGGTCGCTGGCCTTGCCGATCTGATCGAGATACAGCCGGGCCTCGTCATCGAGCTGGCCACCATGATCCTCGAGCAGGGCCTGACTGAAGCCGGTCAGGGCGCGCAGGGGGGCGCGGAGATCGTGGGACACGGCATAGGCGAAGCTGTCCAACTCACGGTTGGCCGCCTCCAGTTCGCCCGAGCGCCGCTCCAAGAGGGCATTGGTCCGGCGCAATTCGGCCTCGGCCTCGCGCCGGCGCGCATTCTCGGCGCTCAACTCCCGATTGGCGTTGGCCAGCTGGGTCTGGCTGGGCAGGGCCAGGGCCTTGGGCATCAGGGTCCACAGCATGATCGCGGTCGCCGTCGACACCACCGCCGTAACCGCCTTGATTCCGGCATCGAACCAGTAGTTTGCGTACCAGATGTTGAGGATCGAAAAAAGGTGGGTGGTGCCGCAGGCGAGGACGAACAGACCGAACATGATGAACACCCGCCGAAACGGCAGGTCCGGCCGCTTTCTGGCAAAGGTCCAGAGCGAAAACGGTATTGAGAAATACGAGCACACGATCAACGCATCGGACGCGACGTAGACCCACAGCAGGGCCGGCGTCCACAGGAAGCAATATCCATGGGGCATAAAACCGGAGGTGTCGCAGATGTCCGAAATCAGGTCGAGCATGGGCTCACCGGTTCTGGAAGGATCGCCAGTCGTCCTTCGTTATGGCAAGAAACGTTCTGACTGACCGGACCCGGCGCCGCCACAATCCCGCGATCTTCCCGAACCGCCCGTCATATCTCAATGGTAGTGCCTTGTCACGAAGACAGGCAACAGCTTTGTCCAGCCCTCCCGGGCGCGGCCGGCGCTGGATCGGGGCCGCGGCTTCGGCCTATAGTGCCGCCCCTGCCCTGCCGACCCGGTCTCCGGGCTGCGCCGGGGGCAGTGCACCGAACGGCATTCTTCGGTTGCGTGTTACTTCGAGGGTCCTCCATGCCCGATGCGGCCACACTGCTTTCCCTCGCCGCGGCCCTGGTCGCCGCCGGCCTTGCCGCCGGGCTGATCGCGGGGCTGCTCGGAGTCGGCGGCGGCATCGTGATCGTACCGGTGCTGTTCCAGCTCTTCACCATGCTCGGCATCGACCCGGCGGTGACCATGCATCTCGCGGTCGGCACTTCGCTGGCCTCGATCGTACCGACCTCGATCTCGGCGGTGCGCATCCATGTCCGGCGCGATGCCGTCGATTTTGCCCTGCTGCGCCTCTGGGGGCCGGGCGTGGTCACCGGGGTGTTCGCCGGTTCGGCCCTGGCCAGCGTCGCCCGCGGCAGCCTCCTCACCGGGGTCTTCGGAACGGTGGCGATGCTGGTCGCGCTTTACATGCTGCTGGTGCCCGACGGCGCGCGCCTGCGCGACGCCCTTCCCGGGGCCTGGACGCAACGGCTGATCGCGGCGCTGATCGGCTGTTTTTCCGCGACGATGGGCATTGGCGGCGGCACCCTCACGGTGCCGTCGCTGGTGCTGTGCCGCTATCCGATCCGGCGCGCGGTCGCAACCTCGTCGGCGGTCGGCATGATGATCGCCATTCCCGGAACCCTCGGCTTCATGATCGCCGGCTGGGATGTGCCGGGTCGACCGCCGCTGTCGCTGGGCTTCGTCAGTCTGCTCGGCCTCGGCCTGACCGCCCCCACCGCGATGCTCACCGCGCCGTTCGGCAGCCGTCTCGCTCACGTCCTCGACCCGGTCCTGCTGCGCCGGGCCTTCGCCCTGTTCCTGATGCTGACCGCGAGCCGGATGTTCTGGAGCCTGCTGCGGTAGCAGGCCCTCGCCTCAGCTGTTGGTGAAGAGGTCGCCCGAGGTTTCAACCCGGCGCAGCATCGATTCGCGCAGCTTGCTCATCGCCCGGTGCTCCAGCTGGCGCACCCGCTCCTTGCTGACCCCGAGTTCCCGGCCCAGCTCTTCCAGAGTGGCGCCGTCTTCGCGCAGGCGGCGCTGGTTGATGATCGTCCGTTCGCGCGGCGAGAGTTCGCCCAAGGCCTCGGCCAGCCAGCGCGAACGGGTCTCGCCGTCGCGCATGCCGATCACGACGTCTTCCGGGTTCGGCCGGGCGTCGGCCAGAAAGTCCTGCCAGTCATCCTCTCCGGCCTCGCTGATCGGGGCGTTGAGTGACTGATCGGACGCGGCAAGGCGCATTTCCATCATCTCAACGTCCGAAACATCGACCTGGAGTTCCTCGGCGATCCATTTGAGGTTGGCCGGCGACAGGCTGGCGCCGGTGGGATTGCCGATCTTGGCCCGCAGGCGGCGCAGATTGAAGAACAGCGACTTCTGTGCCGCGGTGGTGCCGGTGCGCACGATCGACCAGTTGCGCAGGATGTAGTCCTGCATCGCCGAGCGGATCCACCATGCGGCATAGGTCGAGAAGCGGACCTCGCGGCCCGGCTCGAAGCGGGCCGCCGCCTGCATCAGGCCGACATTGCCCTCCTGGACCAGATCGCCCATCGGCAATCCATAGTTGCGAAAGCGCGAGGCCGTCGCCACCACCAGCCGGGTGTAAGCCCGGATCAGCTCGTGAAGGGCCTTTTCATCGCCCTGATCCCGCCACGCCACCGCCAGCTCAAACTCGTGATCGCGGCTCAGCAGCGGCTCGCGCATCGAGGCCTTGATATAATTCAGATTGGCCCGCTGGGTTTCTGGATCGTCGATGTAGGCCATGCTGATGCCCCCTTCTTGAGCCCGGGTCCGAAGCGGCGTTTTCGCCTGATGTCCGGTTTCCTTGACCTTGTTACGCGGACGGGCGGCCGGTTGGATCACAGGCGGGGGCGTTTTTTCCGGATAGTGGGGACTATCCTGATGGCTTAAGCCGACAGATTAACAAAGCAAACCAGTATGGCATTCCCCAGGCGCTCAGGCCCCGCTGCGGCGTTTGGCGTGGGGTGGATTGAGCCCCTCCTTCCAGCGGCGATACTGGTCCTGGACGCTGCGGACGCGGATCAGAAAATCCTCGCCCTGGGTCATGTCGACCCGGAGCAACCCGTGTTCGGTCAGCAGCAGGGCGAAGTAGCCGTCGAACAACGCCTCGAAGAGTTCACAGAACTCGGCGTCGCCAAGCTTGGGTCCGGCCTCGGGGCCGGCTTCATTGATCAAGCGCACGAACTCCGAGCGCCGGACGGTAAAGCGGTAGAACCGCAGCAGCAGCGCGACCAGGATCGGCTCCGCGAACAGCTGAACCGCCTCGTTGTTCTGCAACTGAGACAGGATCACCGGATCGGAATCGCCGCCCATGAACTCGAACACCCATTTGGCATGCTGATTGAGCATCGTCCACTCGGGTTTGCTGAACATGCCGGTGATCGCGGCCTGCAAGCCGGTCACGATGGCGCGGGGATAGCAACCGGGGCCTTTGGCCAGCGGACGTTCCTGCACCTTCATCAGAATGCGCGCGAACACCAGGCGGGTCAGGTGATCCTTGCGCCGGTCGTTCTGAATGAAGGTCAGGTCATTGATGCTCTCGCTGGCAGCACGATCGAACAGCGTTTCGATGGTTGCCCAGCGCTCTTCAAATTTTCCGAGCACGAGTCGCAGATCGCCCTGAGTAATACTCTGCCTTCCTGCGAAGGATCGTACCAACATATCTTGCATGGTGTTGAAAAGAAGCTTGGCCGTCTCGGCATTTTTTTGCGCGAGCTTGCCCTGGCCTTCGGGATCGACCACAATGATCCGACGGGTCAAAGAATAATCTCCCAGTCCCAACCAAAAACAGCCACGGCGGCTCCACCCCCAGTATAGGCAGTTTTCGCTTCGAGACCAAACATATCCGACCCGGCGACGATTCAGCCCAGGCGTTCAGGTGTCAGGGCGCCGCGGGTCCGATTGAGTGTGCCGGACCCCGGGTCACCGTTCCACCCGCGCGGGCGGTGAACCGGGTTTCCAGCACCGGCAACCGGGACGGATCACCGGCCGTGCTTGGCCTGCCAGAGCCGTTTCTTCTGCTGCGTGATCTTGGCCCTGATCTTGACCCGATCGGAGGCGCTGATCGGGGCGCGGGCCCAGGCGTCGGCCTCGGCGATTTCGCATTCGCTGCCGTGAATCAGCATCGCCTGATGCAAGGGGTTCATGCTTTTCAAGGGAGAGGGTAACGGCATGGCAGTTTCTCCTGGAGAAACCCGCGTCCAATCCGATACCGGGCGCGGACAACGGCACTTCCGGTCACCAACGGCTTCGGCGGGGAAGCCATAACGCAGAGATAGGGCGTTTGACCGCCGCTTCCAGCCCGGATGGCCAGTCCATCACCATGCCATCGCCGGGCCAGGGATGAAGGGTAGCGGCACAATCATGAAAATTTTCAAAAGACGGTGGGCAATGCGACTTCCGGTCGCAGGGACCGGCCGGCCGGTCCCGCAGGCGCCGGAGTCCGGCCGAGAGAACACTTGCAACCGCGGGCCGAAGGTTCCAGGGTTACCGGATCGCACCCTGAATTGTCGATGCCCTCCCGTCCGACCGCCCCGTCGTCAACCGGCCCATGAGAGAATTCCGCTGTCTTGTCTTCAGCGACCAGGAAGTCATCACCGCCTATGTCGAACGACTGCGGCGCCTCCGCGAGGTGCTGCCCTCCGGCACCATCCGCGGCGTCGAGTACAGGACGGTCGAGACCGGCGAGGTCCACTCGACGATCACCGTCGTCTCCGACTCGGGCGAGTGTCACCGCCTCGAAATCCGGGCGGTCGAGATGGCGGCATCGCTGGTCGATTTTTGTCTCAACCGCAAGATTCCGATCCCGGCGGCCTCGCGCAAATGGGTCGAAGTCATCACCGCCGGCGAAATGATCCTGCTGATGACCGTGGCCGAGAAAAAGGCCCGCGCCTTCCGGCCGCGGCGCCTGCCGGTGCTCAAATGAGCGGCCGGGCGCACCGGGGGCGAGGCGCTCAGCGCCGGGCGGCCGCAGGGGCCAGATCGTCCTTGAGGACATAGCGCTCGTCGCCGTTGGGCAGGCGGATGCGGGCGAAGGTCAACGCCTCGCGAAAGCTGTAGCCGCCGACCTGGACCCTGGCGTCCGGCCAGTCGTAGCTGCCGAGGACGCTGCGGAGCTGGGCATCATTGTAGAGGGCCGCGCCCTTTCTCAGCGTGGCGTCGCGCCAGTGCGAGTCCTGCGGCGTGCTCGATATCATGCCCAGCCCGCGGGCTTCGGTCCAGGCGCCGTCGCGCGGGCACAGCGTACCCTCGACCGTGGCTTCGTTGATCCCCTGGATCGAGAGATGGAACGGCCGGCACTGGTAGCGGTCGGGTCCGGCGACCGCGATCTCGAACACCAGGCACTTATGGGTGCGCTGGCCGCGGCCACCGCCGGGTCCGAGGGCATCGAGCAGCAGCGCCCTGGCACTGGCCGCAGCGTCGCCGGTGATGCCCTGGGCCGCCAGGGCCAGGGAAAAGTGCCCGGCGGCCGAGTCATCGAGCGCCGGCGTCTTGTACACCGACATGCCGATCACCGCCGCCGCCAGCAGCATCAAGACTTCCTGCATCATACCCTTCCCGCCCCGGCCGGCTCTTTCATCAACTATACGCTCACCCGGCGGGTCTGGGAAGACGGCGCGGCCGGGCCGGGGTGGAAAAAACTATATAATTCCAGTGCGATTCAGCGATCCCGCCCCTGAGCCCGGATCGCGGCGGCAAGGTCGGCGGCAAGGTCGGCAACGTCGGCCGAAAGCGCGCGCACCCGGTCCTCGACCCGGCCGGAACCAACGGCGCGGCGATAGCCGGTGCGCTCGCGCGCCACCCGCCCGCCGGCGCGGACTTCCCAGGTCGCGGCCAGCACCGCCTGCCCGCCGGCATCCTCCTCAAAGGCCTCGATATCGACCGGGACCTCGATCTCCAACTGGCCCGCACGGCCGGCGCCGCCGGTGACCCAGTAGCCCGGCCCCAGCCGGTCGGCCAGCAGCGCGATCAGCAGCCGTTGCAGGCCCGAGCGCAGCGGCTCGGCCCAGCGTTCATCGGCACCGAGATCCAGGCGGTTGTCGCCAGCCCGGCGCACGATGTCGGTGCGGTCGAGATAGTCGGGCACCGTCACCGGTCCGAGCGCCACCGCGAGCCGGTGGCCGCCCCGGTCCGGGTTCGGCCGGGCCGCCGGTGCGACGGCCTCGGGGGCCTGGAGGACATAGAGCGTCGGCGGCGGCGGCGGGGTGCAACCGCCCCCCCCCAGCAGCGCGAACAGCAACGACAGCAGGGCGACGGCGCTGGACCGGTTCATCTGCGGCTCCTTCCGACCACCAGGGCATTGGGGTTGCGGTCGATCTGATCGGCGAACGAGCGCAGCGCCCCCGAAGCCCCGGCGAGATTGTGGACCAGGGTCTGGATATCCTGCTGTAACGGCGAGCGCGGCGCCAGCAGGGCGTGGGCGTCGGCGACCAGTTGTCCGGCCCCGGCCGGCCCCAGCAGCCGCTCGAGGTCGGCCAGCGCGGTCACCAGCTTGGGCTGGACCTCGGCGACCAGCGCCTCGGCGCGGCCGGCGGCACGGGCGGCGGCGCCGGCGGCCTCGCGGGCGTCCCTGCTGAGACCCTCGGCCTGGGATTCGGCGATCGCCGCCACCGCCGCCGCCGACCTGGCCGCCGCGGTCACCGATTTCAGAATCTCGCGGGTTTCGGCGGCCGAGACCAGTTCCCGGATCGAGTGCAAGGTGGCCACCGCGTCGTCGGCCAGTTCCTGGAGCGGCAGCCGGGCGAGGGTGTCCTTCATGGCGTTGAGGCCGCCGCGGGCCTCGGGAATCTCGGTCAGCCGCAGATCGATGCCGGTCAGGGTTTCCTCGCTGGCCGGGTGATAGTCGAGTTCGATCGCGAGCTGACCCGTGATGAAGCTCTGCATCACCAGCGATGCCCCCAGCCCCGCCGCCAGCATGCTTTTCGAGAGGCCGGCGCCGCCGGCGCCGGCGTCGCCCGAGACCGTGATGCGACCGGGTTCGAACTCCATGATCACCGGAATATGGGCGGCGCCGGTGGCGGAATTGATCTGGAGCGCGATGTCGACCACCTTGCCCACCGGCACGCCGCGAAAGGTCACCGGCGCCCCGGCCGCCAGCCCGGCCACCGAGCCGTGAAAGAAGGTCACCGCCCGCGGCCGGTGCTCGAAATAGCTGGTGGCGCCGAAGGCGATCAGTCCGGTGATGGTCAGCGCCAGCGCGCCGACAACGAAGAGGCCGATACTGCGCGCGCTGGGTGGTTTCAGGGTCATCGCCGCTCTTTCTCCTCAGGCGTCGCCGCGCGAGAGGAACGCCCGCACCGTCGGGTGTTCGCACTGGTCTCTTAGCACGGCGGGCGGCCCCCAGGCGATGGCGGTGCGGGTTTCGGCGTCGAGGAAAACGCTGGTGTCGGCAACCGCGAAGATGCTGGACAGCTCATGGGTGACCATCACGATGGTGGTGCCGAGGCTGTCGCGCAGTTCCAGCAGCAGGCGGTCGAGCCGGTGGGCGCTGACCGGGTCGAGGCCGGCCGACGGCTCGTCGAAAAACAGGATGTCGGGGTCGAGGGCCATCGCGCGGGCCAGGCCGGCGCGCTTTCTCATGCCGCCCGAAAGCTCCGAAGGGCTGAAGGTCTCAAAGCCGCGCAAGCCGACCAGCGCCAGCTTGTAGGAGACCAGCTCGGCGATCTCGGCCGGGCCGAGTGTGGTATGGAGCGACAGCGGCAGCGCGACGTTTTCGGCCAGACTCATGGAACTCCAGAGGGCGCCGCTCTGAAAGAGGATGCCGAAGCGGCGGTTGATCAGGGCGCGGCGGGGCTCGTCGGCCTGCCAATAGCTTTCGCCATCATAGAGAATCTCGCCACCCGCCGGTTCCTCCAGCCCGACCATGTGGCGCAACAGCGTGCTCTTGCCGCAGCCGCTGGCGCCCATCACCACGAAAATCTCGCCGCAACCGACCTCGAAGCTCACGCCCTGCTGCACGACGTAGCTGCCAAAGGCCATGTCGAGGCCGCAGACCCGAATGCGCGCCGGTCCGGTCATAGGTGGTAGACCTCCAACAGGATCGCGAACAGCGAGTCGGCGATAATGATGTAAAGAATGCCGGTGACCACCGCCGAAGTGGTGGCCTGACCGACGGCGGCGGCGCTGCGCCCGCACTGCAGGCCGCGCAGGCAGCCCACCGCGGCCACCAGCGCCCCGAAAACCGCGCTCTTGGCGACGCCGATGCCGAACTGGTAGAGCGGCAGGGTCCAGACCATCCAGGCCCAGTACTGCTCGACCGGAATGCCCAGCGTCACGGTGGCGATCAGCATGCCGCCGGCCAGCCCGACGGCGCAGGAGTAGAGATAGAGCAACGGCATCATCAGGGTGAGGCCGATCACCCGCGGCAGCACGAGAAAGTCGAAGCTGGAGACGCCGAGAGTGGTCAGGGCGTCGATCTCCTCCTGGGCCTGCATGGTGCCGATGCGGGCGGCAAAGGCGGCGCCGGTCTTGCCCGCGATCACGATCCCGGTCATCACCGCCGCCATCTCGCGCACCACCGCCAGGCCGACCAGATTGGCGACATAGATCTCGGCGCCGAACTTGCGCAGCTCCATCGCGCCGATGAAGGCCAGGATCATGCCGATCAGCGCCGAGATCACGGTGACGATCATCAGCGAATTGGGGCCGCTGTCGGCCATTGCCTCCAGAACGTCGCGCCAGCGCAGCCGCGCCCGGCCCCGCACCAGCCGGCCCACCGCCAGCCCGAGGTCGCCGAGAAACTGAATCTGGTCGTCGGCCCGGCGCAGGCGGCCGAGCACGTGATGGCCGACGCTGTCGAGCCGGGTCAGCTTGACCGTGTCGCGGTCGGTGCCGGTGCGCTCGGGCACGCCGCGGGCCAGCGCGACTAGCCGGGCCAGCCCGGGATCGAGACCCGAGAGATCGAGGGTCACCGAGCGCGCCTCGGCGAGATCATGCAGCCCGGTGAGCCAGACCGCGAGCGCGCTGTCGGCCCGTTCCAGCCCCTCGGCCACCACCACCAGCCGCGAACAGCCCCCGGCGGCCAGGGCGCGCTCGACCGCGCCATGCTCCGCCAGACCATCGGCGATCAGCCAGACCCCACCCACGACGATACGCAAGCCACCGTCGCCGGGCAGGATCTCCAGACGGCGGCTGAGCCGCGGGGACGGTTGAGGCATGGCGCGCAGTCTCGTGGTTCAGCCGGCGCCGGCGGTCTCCTCGACCACCGGCAGCAGGATGGTGAATTCTGCACCCTCTCCGGGGTCACTGGCCACCGCGATATTGCCGCCCCAGTCCTTGACGATGCCCTCGACCACGCTGAGGCCGAGTCCGGTACCCTGGCCGGCCGGCTTGGTGGTGAAGAACGGCTCGAAGATGCGGTCGCGGATTTCGGCGGCAATGCCGCGTCCGGTGTCGGCGATCGTGATGCGCATCGCCTCGGTGCCGGCGAGCCCGGTCACCCGGCGTTCGGCCGCCGACAAGGGCACCCGGGCCACCACACAGCGGATGGTGCCGTAGTCCCCCACCGACTCGGCGGCGTTGGCGAACAGGTTGACGATGATCTGAGAGAGTTCGGCGGCGTTGCCGAGCACGCGGCTGGTGCGGTCCGCGATGACGGTTTCGAACACCACCGATGGCGGCAGCGCCTGACGGAGCAGGCGGATACGCTCCTCCACCACCTCGCCGCAGACGATCGGCCCGGCGCTCGGAGTCATCTGGCGGGCGTAGGTCAGCACCGAGCGCACGATCTCGGCCGCCTTCCAGCCGTTTTCGTGAATCGTGGTCAGGAAGAGACGCAAGGTTTCGTCGTCACCCACCCGCGGCAGCGCCATCTTCGAGAGCATGGTGATCGGCACCAGCAGATTGTTGAATTCGTGGGCGACGCCGCCCGCGAGCTGGCCCAGACTTTCCAGCTGCTGACGGCGGCGCTCGGTGGCCAGCCGCTGGCGCTCCTCGGTGACCCGGCTCGAGGTGCCGAGGTAGCCGGTGAAGCTGCCGTCGGCGTCAAACAGGGGAAAGCCGCTGAGACGCAGCCACTCCCGTTCGCCGCTGGGCAGGCGGGCGGGCAGCGTCAGGTCGCGGAAGGGCTCGCGTGCGGCCAGCGCCGCAACCAGACGGGGGTAATCCTCCGCCGGCACCGAGTGGTCCAGCGCCTCATCGGCGGTGAAACCGAGAAAAACCGAGAATTGCGGCCGATGGCTGGCGTTGGGGCCGTGAATCCGCGACAGGCGCAACTCGGCGTCGCACTCCCAGATATCGTCGGAAGTCAGCTCCAAGAGCGCCCGCAACCGCTCGCCACGGCCGCTGCGCACCGGCGCCCCCTCCAGGGTCAGACACAAGACCGAGGCCGGCTGGCCACTGTCGTCGAGCAGAGGCACGAGGGTGACCCGCTGCGGCTGCGCCGTGCCCGACCGGGTCCGGATCAGACTGAACTCCTGGGCGCCGCCTTCGAGCAGGCAGCGGTCGACCACCACCGCCAGCGCCTGTGCCTGCTCGCCGCTCAGCGCCTCGAACACCGACGCCGCCGGATTGGCGCCCAGCCGGCGCAAGCGCCCCTCGCCGCAGAGGTCGTAGATTTCGGCGGGCGGACCGATCCGCCGCAAGAGAGATTTCCCCATGCCGTCCCTCCGCAAGGTCCCGCCCGGTTACATCCCCCCGAGACAGAGGTATTTGATTTCCAGGTAATCTTCGATGCCGTACTTCGAGCCTTCGCGGCCGATGCCGGAATTCTTGACACCGCCGAAGGGCGCGACCTCGGTCGAGATGATGCCCTCGTTGATGCCGACCATGCCGTATTCCAGCGCCTCGGCAACCCGCCAGACCCGGCCGACGTCCCGGGCGTAGAAGTAGGCGGCCAGACCATACTCGGTGTCGTTGGCGAGCCGGATCGCCTCCTCTTCGCTGGCAAAGCGGAACACCGCCGCCACGGGGCCGAAAATCTCCTCCCGGGCGAGGCGCATCGCCGGGGTGGCGCCGGTGATCAGGGTCGGCCGGTAGAAGGTGCCGCCCAGCGCGTGGCGGCCGCCGCCAAGGCGGATGGTGGCGCCGAGGGAAGCCGCGTCGGCGATCAGTTCCTCGACCTTCGCCAGCCCGGCCTCGTTGATCAGCGGCCCCTGCTGGCAGCCGGGGCTGACACCGGGCGCGACGGTCAGCCCGGCGATGGCGGCGGCGAAGCGCTCGATAAAGCGGTCGTGAACGCCGTCCTGGACCAGGAAGCGGTTGGCGCAGACGCAGGTCTGGCCGGAATTGCGGAATTTCGAGGCCATGGCCCCCGCCACCGCGGCCTCGATGTCGGCGTCGTCGAAAACGATGAAGGGGGCGTTGCCGCCCAGTTCCAGCGACACCTTCTTCACCGTGTCGGCGCACTGGCGCATCAGCAACCGGCCGACCGCGGTCGAGCCGGTGAACGAGAGCTTGCGCACGGTGGGGTTGGCGCACAATTCGCCGCCGACCTCGGCCGGGCGGTTGGTCGTCACGACGTTGAACAGCCCGGCGGGAAAGCCGGCGCGCTCGGCCAGCACCGCCAGGGCGAGCGCGGAAAAGGGTGTGTCCTCGGCCGGCTTGACCACCACCGGGCAGCCGGCGGCCAGCGCCGGCGCGACCTTGCGGGTGATCATGGCGTTGGGAAAGTTCCAGGGCGTCAGCGCCGCCGCCACGCCGATCGGCTGCCTGATCGCGAAAAAGCGGCGGTCAGCGGCGGTGGCGGGAATGGTGTCGCCATAGACCCGCTTGCCCTCCTCGGCGAACCACTCGATGAACGAGGCGCCATAGGCGATTTCGCCCCGGGCCTCGGCCAGCGGCTTGCCGCATTCGAGGGTCAGCAGCAGCGCCAGATCTTCCTGGTTCTCCAGAATGAGATCATGCCAGCGCCGCAGCAGCGCCGCCCGCTGCTTTGCAGTGCGGCCGCGCCACTCGGGCCAGACCGCCGCCGCCGCCGCGATCGCGCGCCGGGTTTCGCCGGCGCCCAGATCGGCGACCCGGCCCAGCTCGGCGCCCGTGGCCGGGTCGGTGACCGGAAACCGCCCGCCATCGTCGGCCCCGACCCAGGCGCCGCCGATATGGGCGAGGTCGCGGTAAAGCGCGGCATCCTTCAGGGGCGGCACGAAGGTCATGGCGGCAATCTCCTCTAACGTTGGACGCGACCGTCAGCCGGTCTTGTCATCCGATGGTGTCGCGCACTCGTCATCGCTCCGATCCGGCCCGCCGGACCCGGACCAGCCACAGCCCGCACAGCATCGCGGCCAGAAACACCAGCGTCCCCGGAGCGCCGGCCGGCAGCGAGGCCAGCGCCGGACCCGGACAATAGCCGGCCAGCCCCCAGCCGGCGCCGAACAGCGCCGCGCCCAGCAGCAGCGGCCGGTCGAGGGTCCGGGTCGCCGGCAGGTCAAAACGCCCGGAAAACCAGGAGCGCTCGCGCCGGAAGGCCAGCCGGTAGCCGAGGAAGGTCACCGGCACCGCGCCGGCCATCACGAACAGCAGCGCCGGATTCCAGGCTCCGGCGATGTCGAGGAAGCCGAGCACGACCTCGGGATTGGTCATGCCCGAGAGCGCCAGACCGGCACCAAACAACAGCCCCGCCACCAAGGCGACGACGATTTCACCCATCCCGCCCAACCCCTCTCACCAACCGTGACGAACCAGAAACACCGTGACCATCGCCACGGCCATGAAGACCCCGGTCGCGGCGGCGGAGCGCGGCGACAGCCGGGCCAGCCCGCAGACACCGTGACCGCTGGTGCAGCCGCGGCCAAGCGCGGTGCCGGCCCCGACGAGCAGACCGGCCAGCGCCAGCAGCGCCAGCGAGGCCCGGGGCGGCACCACGGCATCGCCGCCGAGCCAAAGCCCGGCCGCCAGCGGTCCGGCGACCAGTCCGGCCAGGAAGGCCAGCCGCCAGCCCCAACCGGCGCCGACATCGGGCGGCAGCAGTCCACCCAGAATGCCGCTGATGCCGGCAATGCGGCCGGCGCCGATCATCAGCACCACCGCGCCCGCGCCGATCAGGAGGCCGCCCAGCAAGGGAAGCTGCCACGCCATCGCTCAAATCCTCCTCAGCCGGCCTTGTCCCCTGACGGGCCGGCGCAAAATGCCGTGTGCAGAACGCCGATGATCGCGGCCGCGACCGGGCTGACCATGCGGTAATAGATGGTCTGCCCTGCGCGCCGGCCGTCAACCAGCCGATCCTTGCGCAGCAGCGCCAGATGCTGGGAGGCCGCGGCCTCGCGAATGCCAACCAGCGCCGCCACCTGTCCCACCGATTTCTCGCCATCGACGAGATGGCAGAGTATCTTGAGGCGATTCGGACTGGCCAGCGCCTTCAGCAATTCGCAGGCCGTCACCGCCGCGGCGTCGAGCGCCCGCGCATCGACGCCGCTACCGGAGGCAGCGTCGGTTTCGGCGGCGGGCTGGTGGCCGGAGACGGGCCCGGGTGTGGCGTTGCTTTCCATCATCGTACTTGCGAAGTTACGAAGTTATGACTACGGTGTCAACGGCCTCGTGGCCGGGCGTGGTGAAATCGGGGCTCATCTTAAAGAGACTTGAGGAGGGGTTGGGATGATCACGAATATCGGGACGATCGACCGCATCGTCCGGGTGGTGGCCGGGGTGGTTTTGCTGTCCCTGCTGTTTTTCCTGGAGGGCGCCTCGCGCTGGTTCGGACTGGTTGGAGTCGTGCTGGTGCTGACCGGCGCCTTTTCCTTCTGCCCGGCCTACCGGCTGATCGGGCTCAGCACCTGCGGCAACAAGGATGGCGGCGGCTGCGGCTCGGGCGGCTGCGGCTGCAGCTGAGGGCGACCTCCAACCGGATTGCCGAGCGACTTGCGCGCGCTTGCTGTCGGCACGCCACCGGCACCCCTGGCGCCGGTGGCGTGTTTTCTCTTGTCCGGCCCCCGCGGCGCGAGGCCGCCGGGGTTGGTGTTTGTGCGCTCGCGGAAGCGGAAAAGCCCCCCTGCGAAAAAATGTCCCTTGAATCGGCGGCGTTCCCTGACTAGGTATCTGGCACTCGCCGGGGCCGACTGCTAACAGCCTCGGTTTTTCGTGGAATTTGAGCCTTTTATGGGAGGCCTGATAATGAAGTTCCGTCCGCTGCATGACCGCGTCGTGGTAAAGCGCCTGGAATCCGACCAGAAGACCAAGGGTGGGATCATCATCCCCGATACCGCCAAGGAAAAGCCCCAGGAAGGCGAAATCATCGCCGTCGGCCCCGGGGCCAGAGACGAGAATGGCAAGATTGTTGCTCTCGATGTCAAGGCTGGAGACCGCATCCTGTTCGGCAAGTGGTCCGGCACCGAAGTCAAGATCGATGGCGATGAATTCCTGATCATGAAGGAATCCGACATCATGGGCATCATCGAGAAGTAAAGCGCCGAGCGCTTGTTCTCTAATTGTCCACCATCCGACCCTGATGCTCAGAAGGTTAAGATACCATGGCTGCCAAGGAAGTTAAGTTCGGCGTCGATGCCCGAACCCGCATGCTGCGCGGCGTCGACATTCTCGCCGACGCGGTGAAGGTCACCCTCGGCCCCAAGGGCCGCAACGTCGTGCTCGACAAGTCGTTCGGCGCGCCGCGGATCACCAAGGACGGCGTCACCGTCGCCAAGGAGATCGAACTGGCCGACAAATTCGAGAACATGGGCGCCCAGATGGTGCGCGAAGTGGCCTCGAAGACCAACGATCTGGCCGGCGACGGCACCACCACCGCCACCGTGCTGGCCCAGGCCATCGTGCGTGAAGGCGTGAAGGCGGTGGCCGCCGGCCTCAACCCGATGGACCTCAAGCGCGGCATCGACATCGCGGTCGAAGCCGTGGTCGCCGACATCAAGAGCCGGGCCAAGAAGGTTTCGACCAACGCCGAGATCGCCCAGGTCGGCACCATTTCGGCCAACGGCGAGGCCGACATCGGCAAGAAGATCGCCGAGGCGATGGAAAAGGTCGGCAACGAGGGGGTGATCACCGTCGAGGAGAGCAAGAGCCTCGAGACCGAACTCGATGTCGTCGAGGGCATGCAGTTTGACCGCGGCTATCTCTCGCCCTACTTCGTCACCAACGCCGACAAGATGACCTGCGAACTGGAAAGCCCGTTCATCCTCTTCCACGAGAAGAAGCTGAGCGGCCTTCAGGCCCTGCTGCCGGTGCTCGAATCGGTGGTGCAGTCGAGCCGGCCGCTGTTGATCATCTCCGAGGACGTCGAAGGCGAGGCCCTGGCCACCCTGGTGGTCAACAAGCTGCGCGGCGGACTCAAGGTCGCGGCGGTGAAGGCCCCCGGCTTCGGTGACCGCCGCAAGGCGATGCTCGAGGACATGGCCATCCTGACCGGCGGCCAGGTGATCAGCGAAGACCTCGGGATCAAGCTCGAGAATGTCACCCTCGACATGCTCGGCACCGCGAAAAAGGTCCAGATCACCAAGGACAACACCACGATCGTCGATGGCGCCGGCGCCAAGAAGGACATCGAGGGCCGGATCGCCCAGATCCGCCAGCAGATCGAAGACACCACCTCGGACTATGATCGCGAGAAGCTCCAGGAGCGTCTGGCCAAGCTGGCCGGCGGCGTCGCGGTGATCCGCGTCGGCGGCGCCACCGAGGTCGAGGTCAAGGAGCGCAAGGACCGGGTTGACGACGCCATGCACGCCACCCGCGCCGCGGTGGAAGAAGGCATCGTCGCCGGCGGCGGCGTCGCCCTCCTGTTCGCGGCCAAGTCGCTCGACGCCCTCAAGCCCGCCAACGACGAACAGCGCTACGGCATCGACATCGTCCGCCGGGCCCTGCAGTCGCCGGTGCGCCAGATCGTCAGCAATGCCGGCGGCGACGGCTCGATCGTGGTCGGAAAACTCAACGACGCCAACGATCCGGCTTACGGCTTCGACGCCCAGACCGGCACCTACACCGACATGTTCAAGTCGGGCATCATCGATCCGGTGAAGGTCGTGCGCACGGCCCTGCAGGATGCGGCCTCGGTTGCCGGCCTGCTGATCACCACCGAGGCGATGGTCGCCGAGAAGCCCGAAAAGAAGGCCGCCGCCGGCGGTCCTCCGGGCGGCATGGGCGGCATGGGCGACATGGACTTCTGACCAGTCCGGTTCGATCATCCGGTATGACGGAAGGGGCGGTCGCAAGACCGCCCCTTTTCGTTTGCCGGCACTCTTTTCCTTTGCCGGGCCGTGTGATAGAGCGTTGGTTCCGGCCGGTCGCACCACCGCCCACCGCCCCAGCCCCGCGACCGCCACCAACCGGACGACCCCCAACGCCATGGACGGCAAGCTGTACCTCCTGACTGAAGCGGCCGAACTGACCGGCGCCACCGTCGAGGCGCTGCGCCAGCGGATCAAACGGCGGAAACTCCAGGGCGTTCGCGGCAACGACGGCCGCTTGCGCGTTCGCCTGAGTCCGAGCGAAATCGCCGCCCTGCGTGCGACCGGTCGGCCGGAGACCGGTCAAACCCGACCGACCGAACCGACCGGACAGCCGCCCGAACCAACGACCGAACGGCTGGTTGAACGACTGGCTGGTCAGGCCCCGGCCATGCTGACCGGTCAACCGGTCGAGTCCGACGCCGCCGAGCGGCGCCACCTGGCCGAGATCGGCCGCATCCAATCCCAGTATGTCGCCGAGCTTTCCCGCCTGATCGATCAGGTCGCCGCCGAGCGCAGCCTGTGGCTGGAGCGGGTCGACGCCGCCGAAGTCAGGGCCGAAAAGGTCGAAGGCAAGCTCGATCAGGTGCTCGATGACCTGCTGGCCGACCGCCGCCGCCCCTGGTGGGCGCGCTGGTGGCGCTGACTCAGCGCACCGACTGACAATGGACTCACTTCGGACTCACAACGTGTATGGCAGGACTATCGTTATTAATCAAGCTGTTATCCCGGCACACGCTAACAAATTCCGGGCATTTGTGAGTCGTTCGTCTGACAATTTTGGAGTCACCGGTATGGCGTCCCGCCATGACCTCCCGCCGGTCCTCTCCGCCCGTCCGCCTGCCCTGGCGCGCGCCGGCCTTGTCTTGGCCCGGGATCAGCGCCACACTTAGTTGCCATCCCCTTGTGGAGCTTGCCGTGAGCACTCTCGCCGTCACCGACGATCTCTTTTTCAATCGCGCCGGCCTGGACCGGGTCCGCACCGAGGCGCTGGTCTCGGAGGCGCTGGCCGGGGCCGACGACGGCGAGCTGTACCTGGAGTACGCCCAGTCCGAGAGTCTCTCCTGGGATGACGGCAAGCTCAAGAGCGCCGGCTTCGACACCGCCCACGGCTTTGGCCTGCGCGCCGTCGCCGGCGAGACCTTCGGCTTCGCCCACGCCTCGATGCTCTCGGAACCGGCGCTGCGCCGCGCGGCCGCCACCGTGCGCGCGGTCCAGGCCGGCCACGCCGGCAGCGCCCGGATGTCCGAGCCGCCCCGGGGCACCAACCGCGTGCTCTACAGCCCCGACAATCCGCTGACTCCGATGCCGTTCGAGGCCAAGGTCAAGCTGCTGGCCGAGATCGACGCCTATGCCCGCGGCCGCGACCCCCGTATCCGTCAGGTCAGCGTCGGTCTGGTCGGCGAGTGGCAGGCGGTCCAGATCATCCGCGCCGACGGCTGCCGGATCGCCGACCTCCGGCCGCTGGTGCGGCTCAATGTCTCGGTGGTCGTCGGCGAGGGCGAGCGCATGGAAAGCGGCAGCTTCGGCACCGGCGGCCGCTACGGCTATGAGCGGATCATCACGCCTGATCAGTGGCGGACCCAGGTCGACGAGGCCCTGCGCCAGGCGCTGGTCAATCTCGGCTCGCGCCCGGCCCCGGCCGGAGAGATGACCGTGGTGCTCGGGCCGGGCTGGCCGGGCGTGCTGCTGCACGAGGCGATCGGTCATGGCCTCGAGGGCGACTTCAACCGCAAGGGCACCTCGGCCTTCTCGGGGCTGATGGGCGAGCGCATCGGCGCCCCCGGCGTGACCGTGGTCGATGATGGCGGCCTCGACGACCGGCGCGGCTCGCTCAGCGTCGACGACGAGGGCACGCCCAGCCAGTGCACCACCCTGATCGAGGACGGCATTCTGGTCGGCTTCATGCACGACCGCCTCAACGCCCGCCTGATGGGCATGGCCCCGACCGGCAACGGCCGGCGCCAGAGCTTCGCCCACCACCCGATTCCGCGCATGACCAACACCCTGATGCGCTCGGGCCATCATACCCCGGAGGAGATCGTCGCCTCGGTCAAGAACGGCCTTTACGCGATCAACTTCGGCGGCGGCTCGGTGGATATCACCAGCGGCAAGTTCGTCTTCACCGCCTCAGAGGCCTATCTGATTGAAGACGGCCGGATCGGCCCGGCGGTCAAGGGCGCCACCCTGATCGGCAACGGCCCCCAGGTGCTGACCCGGATTTCGATGATCGGCAACGACAGCCGCCTTGACCCCGGGGTCGGCGTCTGCGGCAAGGACGGCCAGGGTGTGCCGGTGGGCGTCGGTCAGCCGACGCTGCGGGTGGACGGGCTGACCGTGGGCGGAACCGCGACCTGACCCCGCAAAACCGCTGTCTCGTCTCCGGCTTCTGCTATACTTTGGTATCTTGAAGGCGGCCAAGCCGGAACGAAACGAGGACTCGGTCTTGCCCACTGTCCAACAGCGGCAGCGCCAACCGGTGAAACGGCCGGAGGAGCTGATGGTTGCGCCGACGGAGATGACCCGGGGCTGGCTGCCGCCGGGACTTAGGGTTTATGCCATCGGCGACATTCACGGCCGCTTCGATCTGCTGACCGACCTGCTGGCCCGGATTGATGCCGATGCCCGGACCCTGCCGGCGGGCGGCCGGGCTCACCTGGTTTTTCTCGGCGACTATGTCGACCGCGGCAACCACTCCCGGGCGGTGCTCGACCACCTGATCGCCTGGCCCCACCCCCGCTTCGAGGCCACCTTCCTGCGGGGCAACCACGAAGCGACCATGCTGCAGTTCCTCGACGACCTCTCCGCCGGCCCGGGTTGGCTGACCTATGGCGGCGTCAACACCCTCTTGAGCTACGGCGTCCGGCCGCCGGTCGATGTGCCGGCGCGGCTGCGGCTGGCGGCGGTGCAATATCACCTGCGCGAGGCGATTCCCACCGCCCACGTCGCCTTCCTGCGCAGCCTGTCGTTTTATATCGAGATCGGCAGCTACCTTTTCGTTCATGCCGGCATCCGGCCCGGTGTGCCGCTCGATCAGCAGCGTTACGAGGATCTGGTCTGGATCCGGGAAGATTTTCTCTCCTCGACCACCGATCATGGCCGGGTCGTGGTTCACGGCCACACCATCTCGATGGAAGCCGAATCGCTGCCCAACCGCATCGGCGTCGATACCGGCGCCTATGCCACCGGTCGCCTGACCGCGGCCATCCTTGAGGGCGACCAGCGCCGCTTCATCGACACCGCGCTATAGGTCCGCCGGCCGATGGCGGGGTCCGGCCCTCAGCCCCGCTGCAGAGCGGCCAGGAAGGGCGTGGCGTGACGGCTCTTTTTCCGGCCCCCGCTCAGCTTCGAGGTGATGGTTTTCAGCGAGGACTGGGTGCGCTGCGCCGCGGCGTTCAGGTAGGCGAGCTGGATGGCCGACCCGCGGATCGCCTCCTTGACCCCGGGCTCGATATCGTCAAAGGCAATCTTGGCCAACGAAAACAGCCGGTAGGACGGGGCGCCAAGATACTGGCGCAATATCCGCGCCGAGGTCTTCAGCTCGGTGGCATCATGGTCCGGCTGAGCCTCGATGGCCGCGATCAAGAGCGTGACGGCATCGCGTTCATGGTCACTGAGGGTGAGCGTGTGTATCGTCATGGCGCCTCGGATCCACGGCCCCTCAGTCTCTGAAATTAAGGTACTGCAGAGGCAGCTCGATATTTAGCTCTTTGATCAAACGAATGGTAGCCTGAAGATCATCGATCTTCTTGGCCGTGACCCGCAGCTCATCGCCCTGGATCGCCACCTGAACCTTGGACTTGCTGTCCTTGATCGCCTTGACGATCTGCTTGGCCAAATCCTTGTCGATGCCCTGGCGAATCGTCACTTCCTGGCGCACGCTGTTTCCAGCCGCCTTTTCCACCTTGCCAAAGTCGAGGGCGCCGGCATCAAGTTTGCGCCGGGTCAAATGCACCCGCAGCAACTCGTGCATCTGCTTCAGCTTCAGATCATCGTCCGCCAGGATCGTGATGATGTTCTCGGCGCGGTCGATCGAACACTTTGCGCCCTTGAAATCGAAGCGCTGGGCGACCTCACGGCGGACACCGTCGAGAGCATTGTCAACTTCATGAACATCGGTCTTGGAAACGACATCAAAGGACGGCATGATCCGGCTCCGTTGCGGCCCTGCGGCGAACTGGTCTCTTATCGATAGTGTAGCACGCCCGCTCATTCATGGTATTCGGAACTCGCGCCGAAGCGCGGCCAACTCGGAGGAACCCCACGCATGCCTTACATGGACCGGGCCGGTTTCATCGATCTCCTGGAGCGTCTGGGCTCGGAAAACGACACCGAGGTTCTGGCCGCCGCCCGCGAAATCCAGCGCCGCATCCAGGCTGCCGAAGTCGGATGGCACGAGTTGCTGGTGCTGGCGCCGGGAGCGGCGCCGCTCGATCCGTTCGAGGACGAGGACGATCCGGCCGCCGGGGCCGGCGGCTTCGAAATCCGCGACCGCCGCCGCGAACCCGAACCCCCGCTGCCCGAATTACCGCCGCTGCCCGAGCGACTGGCGGTAACCTATGCCGAAGACCTCAACCTGATCGATTCGCTGCTGCGGCGGGTCAGCCTCAACCGCGAAACCCGGCGCGAACTCATGGACCTGCGCGCCGACATCGCCGCCGACGATTTCGCCGAGATGGACCGCGCCTATCTGCGCGACCTCGCCGCCCGCCTCAACGCCCGCGAACGCGAGGACTGAGCCGTCGGCGCGCCGGGATTGATGACTCACAAGGTCATGTGTCGGGCGCGGGCGCCGCGCTTGATCGCGGCCGAAACCAGCCCGTCGAGACCCAGCTTCTCGCGCAGCATCTCGAGCAGCCGCAACTCCTCGCGGCTGGCGTCGTGGTCCGCCGCAACGATGTCGCAGCCGACGGCATAAGCGGTCTCAAACAGCCTGACCGGCAGCCGGGCCTTGATCACCTCGAGGGCCTTGTCGAGCCCGCGCGGATCTGCCAGCAATTTCAGGCACTCATCGGTCATCTCGGGCAGACGCCGAAAGTCGAAGTCGCGGAAGATTGGCAGATAGCGGACATTCTCGCCGATGGTATTCAGCTCCTCGTCGCTCATGTTGCCATCGGAGGCCGAGAGCAGGACCATGGTGTAAATGAGTGCGCTGTGATGGTCGACCATCGGTCTCTTGTCCCCGTCTGTGCAGGCCCAGGTAAGATGGCCAAGCATGGCGCCGGCCCGGGCCAAAGGTCAAGCGTGCAGGGCGGCAGGGCACCAGCGCTCCGGCCGCACCGGCGGCCAATCAGGCCAATCCCTTGTAAACTTTGGCTTTTTTCTCCGCCGCCCGCCCGCGGTCACTCGGGCGGATGGGGCACGGTCAGCATCCGGTTGGCCGGCGGCGCCGCGATCACGGCAACGGCGCCGTCGGGCCAGCGGACTTCGACCTGATCGATCCGCCGCAGATCGCCGAGGCCGAAATGGGCCACCGGCTCCATCTGGCTGAGATAGCCGCTGCCGGCGCAGATCGCGCGCTGCTGGCTGCGACCGCCGGCGAGACAGGTGACCAGCGCGCCCCGGGCCGGCGCCCCGGCGATGGTCAGCGGCAGCACCCGCAGCCAGCGATTGGCGTTGGGCGCGGCCTTGAACAGCGCCAGCGGCTGGGCGCCATCGTGGTTGACCAGCAGTTCCAGCAGGCCGTCGCCGTCGATGTCGGCCACGGCGGCGCCGGTGGACGAACCGCGAAGCTCGGTGGCGTCACCGGCCTCGATCTCGATCCACTCCTCGTGGCGCAGGGCAAACAGCCGGTTGGGCTGGCCGTGGTTGAAAAACAGCAGCTCTTCCTGACCGTCATTGTCGAAATCGGCGGCGATCACCGAGGTGGCGTGCGAGGGCAACGAGAGATCAGCCGGCGCCTCCTCCGTGAAGCCGCCGCCGGCACGCTGGAGAAACAGCCGGTGACTGCCCTGGCGCACCGCGCAGACCAGATCGAGCAGGCCGTTGCCGTCGGCGTCGAGCACGGCAACGCCGCGGCCAAGCTGGCGCGGGTCGGCAAGGCCGCGCTGTTCGGCGACCTCCTCGAAGGTGCCGTCGCCGAGATTGCGAAAGAGGCAGTTGGCGCCGCCATCGGCATGAACGAAGAGGTCCATGCGCTCGGAGATCAGCGGCAGCGCCACCACCCCCGGCCCGGCCACCGACTGATCGAGCCCGGCCTCCTCGGAGACGTCGACCAGCCGGCCGCCGCCGGCCAGTTCGAACAGCACCACCGGTTCACCGGCCTGGATCACGGCAAAGCCGTAGCGGCCCCGGCCCAGCCGGTCGATCGCCGCCACCGCCTGCCCGGCAACATTCTCGACCACCGCCGCGTTGTCGGGCTGGGCCAGCAGGTCGAGCCAATGGCGGCCAAAGGGCGCGAACAGCCGGTCGGCCTGTCCGGGCTCGCCCTGCTCCGATTCCTCGTTGCAGGCGTAGATTTCCTCGCGGCCGTCGCCATCGAGGTCGGCGGCGACCATCGAGACCGTGAAGCCATTGCTGTCGGCCAGCAGCGGGTCGGCAACGTCGACCAGTCTGGCCCCGCGCCATTTCAGCACCCGGTTGGCGACGCCGTAACCGCTGACCAGGAACTCGAAGGCGCCGTCGCCATCGACGTCGGTAACGGCGACGCCGTGGCCGCGATGGGGCGGATTGACGACGATGAGGTCGCTAGAGTCGATGAACATTCCCGCCCCCGGTGTCGTGAACTCAGGCTTGAGACCGCCGCCGCCCGCCGGTCACGCGTCGCGGGCGATGGCGCGCCAGCCGATGTCGCGGCGGCAAAATCCGTCGTCCCAGACCAGCCGGTCCACCGCCCGGTAGGCCGAATCCCGGGCCTCGCGCACCGAGGCGCCGAGCGCGGTGACCCCGAGCACCCGGCCGCCGCTGGCCAGCACCCGCCCGCCCTCGCCGGACCGGGTCGCGGCGTGAAAGACCGTGACGCCCTCGACCGCGCCGGCCTCGGCGAGGCCGCCGATCTCACTGCCCTTGCGGACTTCGCCCGGATAGCCCTTGGCCGCCATCACGACGCAGAGCGCGGATTCCTCGCGCCACTCCGGAGTCAACCCCGCCAGCCGGCCCTCGGCCGAAGCCAGCAGCAGCGGCAGCAGGTCAGACTTCAGGCGCTTCATCAGCACCTGACACTCCGGGTCGCCGAAGCGGGTGTTGTATTCAAGCAGCCTGGCCTCGGGACCGCCCTCGGTCTGCAGAATCATCAGCCCGGCAAAGAGCACGCCCTTGAACGGCCGCCCCTCGGCGGCCATGGCGCGCACGGTCGGACGGATGATCCGCTCCATGACCTGGACGGTCAGCTCGGGCGTGACCACCGGCGCCGGCGAATAGGCGCCCATGCCGCCGGTGTTCGGCCCGCGATCGCCGTCCCACACCGCCTTGTGATCCTGGGCCGCGACCAGCGGCAGCGCGGTTTCGCCATCGACCAGGGCGAAAAAGCTGGCCTCCTCGCCGGCCATGAACTCCTCGATCACCAGTTCGGCCCCGGCGCGGCCGAAGCGGCCCTCGATCAGAATTTCGTCGATCGCGGTCAGCGCCTCCTCGAGGGTGTGGGCAACGGTGACGCCCTTGCCCGCGGCCAGACCATCGGCCTTGACCACGATCGGCGCCCCCTTGAGCGCGACGAAGGCGCGGGCGGCGTTGGCGTCGGAAAAGCGGCCGTAGCCGGCACTGGGAATGCCGTGGCGGGCGCAGAGGTCCTTCATGAAGCCCTTGGAGCCTTCAAGGGCCGCCGCCGCCGCGCTGGGACCAAAGGCCTTGATGCCGACCCCCTCCAGGCGGTCGACAAGGCCGGCGACCAGCGGCGCCTCCGGCCCGACCACCACCAGATCGATGTCGGTCCGGCGGGCGAAATCGACCAGAGCGTCGATGTCGTCGGCAGAGATCGCCACGCACTCGGCAACCGCGGTGATGCCGGCATTGCCGGGCGCACAATAGAGTTTGCCGCACAGCGGCGACGCCGCCAGTTTCCATGCGAGCGCATGCTCACGCCCGCCCGAACCTACGACCAGGACCTTCATGCTCCGCGTTCTCCGCTTCGTGCCGGCAGGGCTGCCGGACCCCTTTGTGCCAAGGGGTCAACCTTGTATCATGGCCCGACCATGACACAAAACCCCGGCTCCAATCTGCCAGAATTTACCGTCGGCGATCTTGCGCGCGCGCTCAAGCGCTCGGTCGAGGACGCCTTTGGCCATGTCCGGGTCCGGGGCGAAATCTCGCAGCCCAAGCGCCACAGCTCGGGCCATCTTTATCTTCGCCTCAAGGACGACAGCGCGGTGATCGAGGCGGTGTGCTGGCGGCCGACGGTGGCCCGGCTCGGCCTCGTCCCCGAAGAGGGCATGGAGGTGATCTGCACCGGCCGTCTCACCACCTACCCCACGCGCTCGCAATACCAGCTGATCATCGAGTCGATGGCACTGGCCGGCGAGGGCGCGCTGCTCAAGCTGCTGGAGGAGCGCAAGCGCCGCCTCGCCGCCGAGGGCCTGTTCGCCCCCGAGCGCAAGAAGAAACTGCCCTTCCTGCCCGCGGTGATCGGCGTCGTCACCTCGCCGACCGGAGCCGTGATCCGCGACATCCTGCACCGGCTCGAGGGCCGCTTCCCGCGCCATGTCCTGTTGTGGCCGGTGGCGGTTCAGGGCGAACAGGCGGCAGCCCAGATCGCGGCGGCGATCGCCGGCTTCAACGCCCTGCCCGCCGGCGGCCCGGTGCCGCGCCCCGACCTGATCATCGTCGCCCGCGGCGGCGGCTCCCTCGAAGACCTGATGGCATTCAACGAGGAGGTGGTGGTGCGCGCCGCCGCCGCCAGCGCGATCCCGCTGATTTCGGCGGTCGGCCACGAGACCGATACCACGCTGATCGATTTCGCCTCGGACCTCCGCGCTCCGACCCCGACCGCCGCCGCCGAACTCGCGGTGCCGGTGCGCGCCGAACTGCTGGCCCAGTTGCTCGACCTCGAACGCCGGATGGTGCGCGGCCTCGCCCGCGGCGTCACCGAGCGCGGCGCCCGCCTGGAAGGGCTGGCGCGCGGCCTCGGCGATCCCCGCAGCCTTATCCACGAACGCGCCCAGCGCCTGGACGAACGGGGCGAACGGCTGGCCCTGGCCGTCCAGGCCCTGACCGAGCGCGGCCGCAGTCGCCTGGAGCGCCTCGCCGCCGCGATCCGCCACCCCCGCGAGCAGCTGGCCGAGGCAAGGGCCCGTCTCGCCGCCGAAGCCCGCGCCCTGCCCGCCGCCCTCCGCGCCGCGGCGCGACTCGAAGAGCGCCGGGTCCGCCTCGGCGGCCTCGGCCAGTTGCTGGAAAGCTATTCCTACAAGGGCGTGCTCGCCCGCGGCTTCGCCCTGGTCAGCGACCCGGCACGCCACCCCCTGACCTCGGCCGCCGCCGCCGCCGAAGTCGCCACCCTGACCCTGACCTTCCACGACGGCACCCTCACCGCCCACCCTGCCGGCACCCCCGCCGCCGCACCCCCGCCGTCGAAACCAAAACGCCCCGCGCCCGGCCCGGCCGGTGGTCAGGGCAGTCTGTTTTGACGGCGCAAGATGTCGCTGTCGATCCTCCGTCAGTGATCGTTTTTTGTATACCCTGTTCACCTCAGAATCCGAAAATCCTTCGGCGAAATAACTCG